>CAZUAB010000136.1:0-6669 GCA_964617795.1 uncultured bacterium | reverse complement strand
ACGCTGGCGCCGCTCAGCACGGCGCCGACGTGAAGTTCGCCGCGCACGGCACGGTAGGGTACACCGGTACTCGACACCTGGGAGAGGCCCATAAACAGGTCGCGTTTGGGGTCGCTGACAAAGCGACCGCCCCAGGGCAACGGGTGGTCGAGAGCCCGCAGCCACGCGCCGATCGTAACCAAGTCGGCGGCGCCTTGACGAAGGTTGTCGCGCGCGGCCTGCAGATTGAAGATATTGAACGTAAGGATCGTCGGGTCGCCGCGCCCGCCCACGGGCCAGCGAAGGCCGTGCAGCGGTTGATCGAAACCAAGAGCGGCCAACCCGACCCCACAAAGATCATCGGCAATTCCGAGCACCGAACGATGGCTGCCGCCCGTACCGTGGGCGTAAAGCACGGTCGGCCAGCCGTCTGTGGGCATCGTAACGCCGTCCGGTACGGTTAGCAATGCGCCGACTTCTTCGCGCCGCGCAATGCGCGGGCGCCGATCCGGCCCGAGCCGCCAATCGCCGCCCTCGCGGGTGTAGGGCGGCGTGCCGTGCTGAAAGACCGGCACTTCGAGCGTGATCGCCGCAACGCGACAGCGCCCACGCTGCCCGGCGTCGGCCCAGGTCAGATCGACGGTTCCGCGCGGATCTTCGTCGAGCACGTCGGCGGCGGCCGCCAACTCGGCCACGGGGTCCTGGGGCGTGACCAGCGTACCGGCCCGCGGTTGTGCCGGCAGGCGCCCTGCGGCGATGAGTTGGCGCAGGCCCTGCCCGGCTTCCCCGGCAATCTGCGTTTTCCACCACGGCGATTCGTCAATCGACCAGCCGCCGAAGCCATCCCAGATCACGAGGGCGTGCGGTACGCCTCCGTCCATCGGGAAGCCGTCGACCGACCTGGCCAAAAGTGAGCCCGCCGGATGCCAGCGGTCTCCAAAGGGTCGCCATGACAGCTCAAGCGGCAGCAAGCGGCCGAAGCGCGGGTGTTTTGGATCGATGTTGACAAGCGCGATGCGGGACCCCACGGGGTTCAACGTATCGGCTGGCTGCGGCAGCACAGCGCGCTCGGGCGCACCGGCAAACGGCAGTACAAACGACGACATCGTGCCGAATCCCGGCCAGTGCTCGGCGACGACCCGCACGTATTCGTCGATGGGGCTGCGCTGACCGGGGTTGGGAAACGCCGACAGATCGGGTGCGCTGCCGTCGGTCAGGCGGTGGTCACCGGGCCACGGGCTGCCGAACAACCCCGGTCCATCGGTAACGAGTCTCGTAGTCGGCGGCGGCGCATCGTCCCCACCGCAGCTGGCGAGCAGCAGTAGAAGCAGACCGGCCGCTCGGCCCCGCGTGATCAGGGTCCCGCCGAAGGGCCAAGGTGTACGACCGCCCGTCCGCCGTCGAGGCGTGCAAAGCCCTCTTGGTCGCCATCGACCGTCGTCAGCGGATCGCCGTCCTGATCGACCTTGACGATAACCTCGAGATTGGCACCGATCGGTACCGGCGGGCCGGACAGTAGGTCGCCCTCGCCGAGTGCCAGGTCGATAGGCCATGCCGGTGGCGCGACGAGGCGCCGTGCGGCGAGCGGCACCCGCGCGCCGATTTCGCGAACAATCACGAACACATCCGCGCCGCTGGGTGGCTGAGGGCCCTCGATACGAACCTGCAACCACGGTGCCGGTGAGGGTGCGGCGGGCCGCAGCTTGATGCGGATTGCTGCACCACCGCCAGCTTGGACGGGTCGGTCAGTCGTGCCGACCCAGTCTCCCGCGCCCTGCGTCGACGCGTCGCCGTCGCGGTCGAGGCGCACGAACATCACCCATTCGGTGACCGAGGCGGCGAAGGGCCCCATCTGATTTTCGGCAGTCAGGTCAACGAAGGTCGGAAGCTGGAATTGTTCCTGCATGACTGCGTAGCCGGGTGGGCCACCGGCCGCCGGACGGGCGCCGACAAACAAAACGCCGTCGGCTGGCAGGGCGCCGTCGGCCGGGTCGGCCACAACCTCGACGCGAAACAGCGCCGGCGGGCGCTCATCGGCGGGCGGCGTGCCAACATTGCGGCTGCAGGCACCGAGCAACGGCAGCGCCGCTCCGGCAAACAGGATGGCGAGGGGGCTGAGCGGGCGACGCATGCTGTACATGCAACCACGCGGGGCCAAGAATCGCAAGCCCCGCGGGCTGGCGCAGCAGCCCTTGCCCATGCTAGGTTGAGAACGTGAGAACCCGCACCCCAGCGCCGATCACGGGAAGCCACTTGCGCCTGAGCGCAGCGGTCGCGTCGGTGTCGATGCTTGTGGCTTGCGCCGCCGATCCGCTGCCGCCAATCCTCCCACCGGTGGCCGATACGGCGCAGGTGATCTGGTCGAGCGCCGCCAATTTGGTCGCCCAAGAGGACACACCACTGACCTTCTCGCTGGGGGTGACCTCAGCGCCCGGCGTCAAGCTGGAGGGCGCCGTGTTCTATGTTGAGCGCGCCCCGCTCTACGGTCGCCTGGAGGTGCTGGCCGAGGGCTTCCGCTATACGCCGGACCCCGATTTCAATGGCAGCGACGGATTGCGCTTCTATGCAGTCGTTGCCGATGTCGTGGCTCGTCCGGCCGAGGTGGTGTTGCAGGTGACGCCGGTCAATGACGCACCGACGGTCGAAGACCTCGAGCTGTTCACCGATCAAGGTATGCCCGTAGACGCGCAACTGGCCGCTGCGGATCCCGAGGGTGATGCACTCACGTTCTCGCTGGCTCTGCCGACAAACGACGGCACTGTGGCGATCGATGCGGCCACCGGCGCCCTACGTTTTACGCCCAACCCCGCGTTCTCGGGCACGGCCCAGTTCGCGGTCGTCGCGTCAGACGGTCGCTTGAACTCCGACCCGGCCGTGATCATCGTCAACGTACTGGACCGTACGGGCCCCGCCCTTACGGCGGTGCAACTCGGCGGCGTTGGGATATTGGCCGAGCGTCATCCGGTACCGCTTGGCGTATCCGCAGGCGCGGATGCGGATACGATGCGCGTCTACGGCGACGTCGTCACCCCGACCGGCTGGGTCGCCTTTGCCGCCAACCGCAACGTCACGTTGACTCCGGGCGACGGTGTCAAGATTGTTCAGGTGGAGGTCCGCGACAGCCTGCAGAACATGTCCGGCCCCGTCACGGGTTGGGCGCTGTACGACGGCAACGGCCCGACGGGCTCACTGACGCTCGATCGTCGTTACAGCCGTGAGGTGACGGTTCAGGCCGCGCTAACCTATAGCGATTACAGCGGCGTGACCGGGATGTCCTTCGATTGCGGCGCCAATCCCGCGACTTGGCCCGCGCCGCTACCGGCGACGTCCGTCACGCTGTCTGAGCCCGATGGCACCAAGGTGATTGAGGTCTGTTTCAAAGACGGCCTGGGCAACGTCAGCGGTCCGTTTACCGACACGGTGACGCTGGACCGCGTGGCCCCAACCGGCGGCCTCGCGCTGCCGGCGGAACGAGTTTCATTGGCCACAATTGCCGTGACCGTCACAACAGCGGATGCCTTGTCGCCGGTCACAGCGGTTCGCATTGCTGGCGACGTGGCGGCTGCTCTCTGGGTCGCGCCGACCTCGCCGCGCAACGTGGTCCTGAGTACAGGCGACGGCACCAAGACGCTCGAATTGTATGTGGCCGACGGGGCCGGCAACGTCGGCGGGCCGTTTCCGGCCGTGGTGACGCTGGATACGACGGGGCCGGTGATCTTGATCGACGGCGGCCCGGCGCCGATTACGACGGTGACCGACGCAACATTCACGCTTGCCGTCACCGACAGCGGACCCGTCGATTTGTGGTGCCGCGAAGGCACGGGTGTACTTGCCGCGTGTAACAGCCCCTATGCATGGGCCGGTACGATTGCGACGGGTGGAAACTACACACTTACCGTGACGGCGGTCGACGACTTGGGCAATGTTGCCAACGGCGGCATTGGGCGGACCTGGACGTGGACCGTAATCGACGACGATCTCGCCTGTGGCGCCGCTGTTCTTTACGCGACCGATCTGACAGCTGGCGCCCCGCAGCCGGTCACGCAGGCCCCCTGGCAGATCACCAGCGATACCGGTTTTGGCGGCGTCGCTCTCGTTGCCGCAACAACGGGCGCCGCGGACAAGCAGGTGACTGCCGCCACGTCGATGCCCGCGGACTGTACGCAAGACGGTCGAACGGCACTGGCCTTTCACGCGCGCCTGCGGGCAACGCTGTCGGGGGCCGGTGATCGGCTGCGGATCGAACTCGTCAATGCCCGCAGCGGGCGCACCACATCGCTCCTCGACCTGACGGGGCCGCGCAGTACGACGGCGATCCAGTCCTTCGGTCGTGGGGTCACCGATGTTGTCGCCGGCGATGCGCTGACGTTGCGGGTTCGTCTCGATGCGACCGGCAGCGCCGACGTCGGCCTGGCCGACCTGCGCCTTGTGCGGCCCGCGACGCCTGCCCCCTCATCGTGGTGGAAGGCGGCCGAAAGCCTGCTGGTGTCGCCACGGGTACTGGACGTCAACCCCGTCGCTCCAGGTCTTGAGGTGCTTGTGATCAGGGGTGAGGGCACAAGTGGTTGGGCCCAGCCGTGGACACCTGGAGCGATACCCGACCCGGCAGCCGGCTTGGCATTGGCGCAGGCACCCGTGGGCAGCATTGGCTTGAGCGACATGAGCGGTGATGGCCCACCTGAATTCCTGACGGCCGGCAACACAGTGCTGACGACGATTTCACCGCAGGGCATGGCACTTACGAGCTATACCAACGCGCTACCGGCCCGCGAGAACCCCGCCATTGCGTTCGGCGAGGTGGACGGCGCAACGCCCGTGCTCGCGGACCTCGACGGCGACAGCAATTTCGACGCTGTGGTTGGCGGCTCCTCGGTAGGCAACAGCCAGATCGTTGCCTTCACCTGGGCCGGCGATGTTACCGGGCCGGTTGAGCTGTGGCGCGTCACCTTCGGTGGCGGCGGCGAGGTGCCCGACCCGGCCGTCGTCGACATCGACGGCGACGGCGCCGCCGAGGTGGTCGTGACAACGGGCCTACCCGGGTTGCCTGGCTTCTCGTTGAATCGCGCGCTTGTCGTCCTCGACGGAGCTACGGGCGCCGAGCATGCGCGGGTGCCCCTCGGGACCTTCGCCGAGGGCGCCGCATGGGCGCCGGCCATCGGCGATCTCGACGGCGACGGCAAGCCCGAGGCCGTTTGGATTACCAACAATGGCAATGTACGGGCGGATTCGCTTGGCCCGGGCGTCGCGACGATCGCCAATCTGTGGTCCTACACCGCCGACTCCCTGCAGGCCGGGCCCGCGCAGGCGCCCGTCCTCGGCGACCTCGACGGCGATGGGACGCTAGAGGTGGTGCTGGCACTGTCCGATGGCCGAGTGCTCGTCCTCGACGGTGCTGACGGGTCGGTCAAGGGCTGGTTCGCCATCGCCGACGGCTTGCAGTCTGAATGGACGGCGGGGCCAATTCTCGGCGACATCAATGCTGACGGTCGACCCGAACTGATCTTGGGTGCAGGTGACGGTCGGCTGTGGGTCGTTGATTCCTCGCTCGGGCTCGTTCATTTGGCGCCTCTGATGGCATTCCTGCCCGCCGGGGCGGGCGTCGCGCCGCTCAGTGGAGCACCCGCACTCGCGGACATCGACAACGACGGCGACCTTGATCTGGTGGCGACAACGGCCGATGGGTGGGTGTTGCGCTTGGCGCTGCCCGGCTCGGGAACCCCGCCTTGGTCGGCCCTGCCGTGGCCCATGTGGCGCCGTGACTTCGGCGCGACGGCGACGTTGCCGTGAACTTGCCGGCGGTCGGCACATCCATTTCCGACCCACATGCCCTGCCTGACCCGGCGATCCGCGTGCGCGGCCTCGCCAAGTGCTACGGCAGCCAAATTGTGCTCGACAGCCTCAATTTCGATGTACAGCGCGGCGAGATCACCGTGTTTATCGGGCCTTCGGGTACCGGCAAGTCGGTACTCATGAAATCGCTTGTCGGGCTCGTTCAGCCGGACTGCGGGACGATTTTCTACGACGATCAGGAGCTGGGCAAGCTGCGCGGGCGGTCGCTCTACGACCTGCGGGCCCGCTGGGGCATGCTGTTTCAGGACGGTGCCTTGTTCGACAGCCTCAGTGTCTACGAAAATATCGCGTTTCCCATGCGCCGACACACCCGCTGGTCCGAGGATAAAATCCGTGCTGTCGTCGCCGACAAGCTGGCGGCGGTCGGTCTGCCAGGCATCGAAGCCAAGATGCCGGCGGCGTTGTCGGGCGGCATGCGCAAACGTGTGGGGTTGGCGCGGGCCATCGCGCTGGACCCCGAGATCGTATTTTTCGATGAGCCGCAAAGTGGCCTCGACCCCGTTATGAGCGCTGCCATTGATGAGCTTATTCTTGACATCAAGGCCCGCCTCGGCAGTACCTTTGTCGTCATCAGTCACGATATCGAAGGCACGCTGCGCATGGCTGACCGCATTGGTATGCTCTGGCGCGGCCAACTCGTGCGCTACGATGTGGCTGCGCTGGTGCGCGAGGATGATGACCCAGTGTTGAGGCAGTTTTTTGGGCGGAGGACTGAGGGGCCGATCACCGTCCTCGCGTGACGGGGCGGTGAAACGGGCGTGCTGCGTCGCCGGTGGCTTGGCGCCCGGCTCGATGTGGCGCTGCCACGCCTGCGCCGTTCGCCTGCGCCCCCGACTTGCA
>CAZUAB010000135.1:0-6700 GCA_964617795.1 uncultured bacterium | reverse complement strand
GCCATCGGCAACGCCTGCACCTTCCAGATCTCGACCAACCTCTGACGCGATGGCCGCTGCGTCGGCCGGCCTGAGGCGGGCCGCCTTCTCCGGGTGTGGAGGGGCGGGCCCGCCTCTTTTTGTGGTTGTCGGACCGGCGCGGGGACAGCGGCTGTGGACACCGCGGCCACCAGCCTGCTAGCCTAATCCTGAGTACAAGAGGAGGTCGCATGCCTAGTTTTGATGTCGTCTGCGAACCTGATATCCAAGAGATCCGCAATGCCGTCGACCAGACCAAGCGTGAGGTCGTCACCCGTTATGACCTCAAAGATGCCGGCGCGGAGATCGACCATATCGAGGATGCCAAGGCTGGGGAGGGTATTCGCATCACGGCCCGTGACGAGCACGCCGTCGAGGCCGTCACGGATGTCTTGATCGGCAAGCTTGTCAAGCGATCGGTGGATCCGCGCTTCTTCGAGAAGGAAGCCATTGAGGCCGCCGGCGGTGGTCGAGCACGGCGCATGATGAAGCTTCGCAAGGGCATTACGCAGGAACTGGCCAAGGACGTCGTGCGTCGGATCAAAGACGCCAAAATGAAAGTGCAGCCAGCAATTCGCGGCGAGGAACTGCGCGTCACCGGCAAGTCCAAAGACGAGTTGCAGGAAGCGATTCGCTTCATCAAGGGCCTGGATCTCGACCGCCCGCTTAGCTTTAGCAACTTCCGCGACTAGATGCAGGGCAGGGCGAACGCATGTGCGATACGCTCGTGTTCGTGAGCCCCGAGGGTGTAGCCTTCGCCAAAAACAGTGACCGGGAGCCTTCCGAGCCGCAAGTACTCAACCGGATCGAGGCGGGCCCGGCGCGACGGATCGATCGCGCCACCTGGATCGAGGTGCCGGCGGCCGGACCGCGCCGCGCCGTTCTCCTATCCCGGCCGACGTGGCTCTTCGGTGGCGAAATGGGCGTCAACGCACGCGGCCTGGCGATCGGCAACGAGGCGGTATTCTCGCGTCTCGTGGGGCGGCATGGGCAGGCGTTGCTCGGCATGGATCTCCTGCGGCTGGCGCTGGAGCGCTGCGATCACGCTCGCGAGGCAGTCAACGAAATCACGCGATTGCTGGCCGCGCACGGGCAGGGTGGTCCTGCTGGCTTTCGCGACCGCGGCTTCCGTTACGACTCAAGCTATCTGATCGCCGACAACCACGAGGCATGGATTCTCGAGACAGCCGGGCGGGTCTGGGCTGCCCGGCGCATCACAGCGGGTGCGGCATCCATCTCAAATCGCTACGGCATCCGCCAAGAATGGGATTTGGCGGCGCCAGACCTGCACGACGCGGCGCGGCAGGCAGGGCTTTGGAATGGGCGCGGTGATCTCGATTTTGCAGCGACATTCGACAGCTTCTGGATGCCCCGACTTGGTCGGGCAGGTGAGCGGGCCGCGACCGGGATCTCCTGTTTCTCCCATGCCGGTCCGGCGCTGCCGACCTTTGCGGAATTGTGGACTTGGGCGACCCACCATGCCGCCTCCGACGGCCTTCCCGGCTCGAATGCCGATGTCTGCATGCACGCGACCGGCCTGCTTCGGCCGTCTCAAACAACGGCCACGCTGATGGCCCATTTACGGCCCGGCATGACGCCAGTCGTCGCGGCAACCGGTACCTCGGCGCCCTGCCTGAGCATTCTGCGACCGGTCGGTTGGGAAGGCGACTGGAGCTTGCTCGACCCGCGCGACGCAGTCGTGCCCGATGTAGCGCCCTGGATGGACAGTGCCTGGGCTCGACACGAATGGGTCCACCGCCGTTGTTTGGCCGACTCGCGTTTTGCGGCGGCCTGGCGCGATGGCCGTGCGCAGTTCGGCCCCGCATCAGCGGCGGGCGGGGGCCGAGACGACGCCGCCGCCGCCGAATGCTGCGATCGCTGGAGCGAAAAGGCGCGCGAGGGGTTCCCACTTCCCAGCCGCCTGAGCCCACGCGGGCGGTTTTGGCGACGCTTGGCGCACGCCGACGGCTTCACGCCCGATGCGGCGGCGCGTTGGGGCTACGCTTGAAGAAGTTCCGTTTAGCAGGTACAATATCCGCTTTTCAGCCCGGTTTCTCCAGAGTGTCCGCAGTAGGGGCGTCGCCAAGTTGGCAAGGCACGGGATTTTGGTTCCCGCATTCGTAGGTTCGAGTCCTACCGCCCCTGCCATTTTCGGACGATCCTGCGGGGCTCTCGGGGCAGCCGCCGAAGACGACGGAGACGTCGAGACGTGACGAAGCGCAGGAGAAGTGAGGACCGGCTCGTACTGATGGCCGGCAGCTCCAATCCCGAACTCGCAGCCAATGTGGCCGCGTTCCACGGGAAGGGTCTGGGCAATGTCACCCTGCGCCGTTTCTCTGACGGCGAGGTCTTCGTCGAAATTCACGAAAACGTGCGCGGTCGCGATGTCTTTGTGCTGCAATCGACCTCGGCGCCGGCCAACGACAACCTGATGGAAATGCTGATTATGATTGATGCGCTGCGGCGCGCCAGCGCCCATCGTATCACGGCCGTTTTGCCGTACTTCGGCTACGCACGTCAAGATCGCAAATCTTCACCACGGACGCCGATTTCGGCTAAGCTCGTGGCCGATCTGATCGTCGCAGCTGGCACCGACCGGGTACTCACCGTGGATCTTCACGCCGGACAGATCCAGGGTTTTTTCAACATCCCCGTCGATAACCTGTACGCGATGCCCGTTTTGCTGCCGTGGGTACAGAAAACCTTGGGCGACCGCGATGTGGTCATGGTCAGCCCCGATGCCGGTGGTGTCGAACGGGCGCGCGCCTTTGCCAAGCGGCTCAATGCAGGGCTGGCGATTTGCGACAAGCGGCGTCCCAAGGCCAACCAGGCCGAGGTGACCAGCGTGATCGGCGAGGTTGAGGGCAAGGTTGCGATTCTTGTCGACGACATGATCGACACAGCCGGTACGATCACCCAGGCCGCCGCGGCGCTCAAGCGCGCCGGCGCCGCCGAGGTCTATGCCACCGCCACGCATGGCGTGCTTTCGGGGCCGGCGCTTGATCGTATCCGAGACAGCGATATCACGGAACTCGTGATCACGGACACCATTCCGCTGCGTAATTCCGACCGTGCCGCCGGCAAGGTTCGGGTACTCAGCGTGGCCAATCTGCTCGGCGAGGCCGTCGAGCGGATCTATCAAGAAACCAGCGTCAGCAGCCTGTTTATCTGAGCCGGCCGGGTGGCCGGACGAATCACAACAGGCATACAAGGGGGACTACGATGTCTACGTTCGAAATCGAAATCACGCGCCGTGAAGGCACCGGCAAGAAGCTCGCGGCGGCCATGCGGCGTGAAGGCCGCGTGCCCGGCGTGTTTTACACGCACGGTGAGGACGCCATCAGCGTCTCGCTCTCGACGGTCGAGTTGGTGACGCTGCTGCGTAAGGGCGGGCGTTCGCACCTGATCAAGGTCAAGAGTGCCGACAAGGCGCTGAGTGGCCAGCACGTGCTGCTGAAAGATCTGCAACGCGACGCGATCCGCGATACGCCCCTGCACGTTGACCTGATGGGCGTATCTCTGTCCGAGGCAATTCACGTGCAGGTGCCGATCCGTTTCGACGGCGTGCCGGCTGGTGAAGACAAGGGCGGCACGACCGAACATGCACTGCAGTCGCTATCCGTGGCGTGCCGGGCAGACAGCATTCCCGCCGAGATCGTCGTCGATGTGCGCGGGATGGATGTCGGCGACACCATGCACGCCGGCGATTTGGCGCTGCCGGACGGCGTGACGCTGCATAGCGATGCAACAACGGTGGTGGTCCATGTCGCGGCCCCACGAAAAGTAGTTGAAGAGGCGGCCCCGGAACCAGAAGCCTGATTCGACGGGGCGTCTGACCGGTGCTGATCGTCGGCCTCGGCAATCCGGGGGAACGTTATGCGCGGACGCGACACAATGTCGGGTTTTTGTGGGTCGATGCATTGGCGCGGCGATTTGACGCCGGGGCGTGGCGGTCGCGCTGGGACGGCTTGGTAACGACAGTACGTGTGGGGCGGCGGGAATGTACGCTACTCAAACCCCAGACGTACATGAATCGCTCGGGGAAAGCCGTGCAGGCGGCCATGGCCGCGCTGAGGCGACAGCCCGAGGACGTGCTCGTCGCGCACGATGAGCTGGATTTGGCTTTTGGCGTTCTGCGGCTCAAGTCGGGCGGCGGACACGCGGGGAACAATGGGGTACGTTCGATCATTGAGCATGTCGGTGCCGACCGTTGGCGCCGCTTGCGGATCGGGATCGGGCATCCGGGCAAGGGTGCCGATGTGGCCGGCTGGGTGCTGTCGTCGCTGCCGGAGCGTCAATGGTCGGCGCTGCCCGATCTGTTCGACAGGGCGACCGATGCGCTTGAACGGTTGCTCGACGGGGACTGGGAAGATGCTATACGGTGGTTGCATGCGCAATCGCCACTGGTCATTACGGACGATGAACGGGCCGGCTCAACGCCGGCGCCAGAAGGAGGACCCTGACGGTGGATATCCAATCGCTTATTTGGCTTGTGCCGGCCGCCGGTGTGCTTGCACTGGTCTTTGCCTTCACCCGGTCTGCCTGGGTCCGCAAACAAGACCCCGGTGATGCCGTTATGGTCGAGATCGCCGGCATGATTCGCGACGGCGCCATGGCTTTCTTGCGGCGCCAGTACAAGACGCTGGCCATCTTCGTGCTCATCGTTACCGGCTTGCTGCTGTTCGCCTACAAGGGCGACAATCGCTGGATTGCCGTCGCTTTCGTCGCTGGCGCAGTTGCCTCCGGACTCGCCGGGTTCTTCGGCATGCGCGTCGCCACGCTGGCCAACACGCGAACCACCGCGGCAGCTCGCCTTGGCCTGCCCCAGGCACTGGCCGTTGCGTTTACCGGCGGCTCGGTTATGGGGATGAGCGTCGTCGGCTTGGCGCTGCTCGGCCTCGGCGGTTTGTTCCTGTTGTTTACGGGTGTGATTGGTGATGGCCAGCTTTCGAGCATGATCATTGTCCTGCAAGTTCTGACTGGCTTTTCGATGGGCGCCAGCTCAATCGCGCTGTTTGCCCGCGTCGGCGGCGGCATCTACACCAAGGCGGCCGACGTCGGCGCCGACCTCGTCGGCAAGGTCGAGGCCGGCCTTCCCGAAGACGACCCGCGCAACCCGGCCGTGATCGCCGACAACGTCGGTGACAACGTCGGTGACGTGGCTGGTATGGGCGCCGACCTTTTCGAAAGTTACATCGGCGCGATTGTCGGTGCGATGGTACTCGGGCTCGCGTTCCAATCCCAGAGCGCAGCCGGTTACAGCATCGAGGCCGTGGTGTTGCCGATGATTTTGGCCGCGGCCGGTATCGTCAGTTCGATCATCGGTACCTTCTTCGTCAAAACCAAAGAAGGCGGCAACCCGCAGCATGCGCTCGACATCGGCTCGTTCGGCGCCGCCGGGGCAATGGCCATTGCCACCTATTTCATCGCCAAGGGCCTGTGGCCCGCCGCCGGCTTGACCATCGTCGACGGCTCGACGGCCCACACCGTGGTCGTGACGGCCGAGCGGATTTTTGCCGCCACGGTAATTGGTCTGGTCGTTGGTGTTGCCGTCGGCCTCATCACCAGCTACTACTGCTCGATTGGCAAGAAGCCCGTCAATTTGATCGTCGAACAATCCATGACCGGTCCGGCGACCAACATCATCTCGGGCCTGGCCGTCGGCATGCAGTCGACCGCCGCGCCGATGATCTTGATTGCGGTGGGCATCCTTGGCGCCTACGAAGTTGCCGGCCTGTACGGTGTAGCCATCGCCGCACTCGGTATGCTCTCGACGACGGGCATCCAACTCGCCGTCGACGCCTACGGCCCGATTGCCGACAACGCGGGCGGCATCGCCGAGATGAGCCACCAACTGCCGGAAGTGCGCGAGCGTACCGACAAGCTGGACGCCGTCGGCAACACGACCGCCGCAATCGGCAAGGGCTTTGCTATCGCTAGCGCGGCAATGACGGCACTCGCCCTGTTCGCCGCCTACATGCAGCAGGCCAAGTTCACTACCATCGATGTATCGAGTCCCAAGGTCATGGCGGGCTTGCTCGTTGGCGGTATGCTGCCGTTTCTGTTCAGTTCGATGGCCATGAAAGCGGTCGGCCGCGCCGCCATGGACATGATCGAAGAAGTCCGGCGCCAGTTCCGTGAGATCCCAGGACTGCTCGAAGGCAAAGAGGGCGTCAAGCCTGACCCCGCCCGTTGCGTCGATATCAGCACCACGGCGGCGCTACGTGAAATGATCGCCCCTGGTCTGCTGGCTGTCGTCACTCCGGTCGTGATCGGCTTCGGTCTCGGCAAAGAGCCGCTTGGCGGTCTGCTGGCCGGCGTGCTCGTCACGGGCGTTACGATGGCCATCTTCATGTCGAATGCCGGTGGGGCCTGGGACAACGCCAAGAAGAGCATCGAAGGCGGCTACACCCTACCCAACGGCGACGTGATCAAGAAGGGCTCAGAAGCCCATAAGGCGGCCGTCGTCGGGGACACCGTCGGCGACCCGTTCAAAGATACGGCTGGTCCGTCGCTGAATATTCTTGTCAAGCTGATGAGCGTTGTTGCGCTCGTGATTGCGCCGCTGATCGCCTGATTGGCCCGCAAGGTTTCTCTGGCCTCGTCGAATGGCGGCCCCGTTGCCGCCCATCGTCGATTAAGCGCCAACAGCTTATTTCCCCACGAGAGGGTACACAAGACG
>CAZUAB010000134.1:4942-6735 GCA_964617795.1 uncultured bacterium | reverse complement strand
ACCTTCAAAACCGACGTCTTCATCGACCTGGTTTGCTATCGCCGCCATGGCCACAACGAACTCGACGATCCGACCTTTACGCAGCCGGCCATGTATCGCACGATCAATGCATTGCCGACCGTGGCTGAAGTCTACGGCAAGCAACTGGTCGAGGACGGCATTTTGACCAGCGAGGAGCTTGAGGCGATTCGCAACGACCAACGTGCAGAGCTTGATGCTGCGCAGGCGGCGGCCCGTGAGAGTGTGCCACGTGAGGCGGCGCCGGCCTTCGCCGGCCTGTGGTCGGGCCTGAGCTGGGCTGGTGAGGACTGGACGGCCGAGACGGCAGTCGAGCGTGCCTTGCTCGAAAGGGTCGCCGATGGCCTCGCCCGCTTCCCCGAGGGATTCACTCCACATCCGCGCCTGCCGAAGCATTTCGAACAGTTGCGTGACACCATCAAATCGGGCAGCGGCCTGCCGTGGGCGGCTGGAGAGCTGCTGGCCTACGGTTCGTTGCTGCTTGAGGGGACGCCCGTGCGCCTGTCGGGTCAGGATTCCGCGCGTGGTACATTTTCGCATCGGCACGCGCTGATCTACGATCATGACGATGGATCGCCGGCGATTCCACTCAATCACCTGGACCCCAAGCAGGCCTATATCGAAATTTTCAACAGCCCGCTCAGTGAGGCGGCCGTACTCGGCTTCGAGTATGGCGTTGCGTCCGCCGACCCGCGCCGCTTGGTGATTTGGGAGGCGCAGTTTGGCGATTTCGCCAACGGAGCGCAAACGATTATCGACCAGTTTATTGCGTCCGGTGAGTTCAAGTGGCAGCGCCAAAACGGCATCGTGCTGCTGCTGCCGCATGGTTACGAAGGGCAGGGGCCCGAGCACTCCTCTGGGCGGCCCGAACGCTTCCTGCAACTGTGCGCCAAGCGCAACATGCAGGTCATGAACCTGACCACACCGGCCCAGATGTTCCACGCCTTACGTATGCAAATGCGGCGTGCCTTCCGCAAGCCGCTCGTGCTGATGACGCCCAAGAGCCTGCTACGCCACAAGGAGGCCGTGTCCTCGTTGACGGAGTTTACCGACGCGGGTTTCCTGCCGGTCATCGCCGATCGGACTGTGGCTCCCGATAAGGTCCGGCGCGTGCTCCTGTGCAGCGGCAAGGTTTACTACAGGCTGGCGGCAGGCCGCGCCGAGCAAAGCGCCGATAACGTCGCGATCGTACGTATCGAGCAGCTCTACCCGTTCCCCGGCGAGGAACTACGGCGGACCTTGGCCGAGTACGCCGAGGACGTCGAGGTGGTGTGGGTGCAGGAGGAGCACTGGAACCAGGGCGCCTGGCATTTCATCATGCCGATCCTGCGCCAACTGCTGGGCGATGACCGGCCTGTTCGCTATGTGGGGCGGGGCGAGTCGCCGAGCCCGGCCACCGGCAGCCACGACATCCATGAGCGTGAGGAGCACGCCTTTGTACAGGAAGCTTTTTATAAGCCCGGTACGTTTGAAGGTCCGGTAATCTATTGGCCGATGGCCCCGCGACCCGCTGCCCGTTGACGATCGTTTCGCACCTCGCAAGGAGTTCTGCATGGCCATGGAATTAAAAATCCCCTCACTGGGCGAATCCGTCTCCGAGGGTACAATTGCCCGTTGGGTCAAGGCCGACGGCGATATTGTCGGTCCGGACGACGTGGTGCTTGAGCTTGAAACCGATAAGGCCATGATGGAGATTCCGGCGGGCGAAGCGGGGCGGCTTGAGATTCTCGTACAGGCCGGCGAAACCGTGAATGTGGACCAAGTTGTTGGCCGGA
>CAZUAB010000134.1:0-4932 GCA_964617795.1 uncultured bacterium | reverse complement strand
GCAGCCGCCAAACCCGCAGCCGCAGCGGCGCCTGCGCCAGCGGTCGCCGCAGCGGCGGTCGACAAGGCCCCGGCCCCGGCGCCCGCCCCAGCGCCTGTAGGCGGTAAGGCGGCCGACAGACTTAGTCCGGCCGTACAGCGCGTCGTCGCCGAAACGGGCATAGATCCGGCCGCAGTAGCCGGTAGCGGCAAAGACGGCCGTCTACTCAAGGCCGACGTCGAGGCGGCCGCATCGGCCAGCCAAGGCAAACCCGCACCGGCAGCGCCCGCCGCACCGGCTGCCAAGGTGCCGCCCGCCGCAGGGGCATCCTCTGGCGGTGAAACCCGCGTCCCGATGACCCGCATCCGCAAGCGCATCGCCGAGCGTCTGGTCGAGTCCCAGCAGACCGCCGCGATCCTGACGACCTTCAACGACCTCGACATGTCGGCCGTCATCGATCTGCGCAAACGCCACAATGAAGCCTTCGAGAAGAAGCATGGCGTGCGGCTCGGGTTTATGTCGCTATTCGGTCGTGCCTGCGTCCTCGCCTTGCAGGAGATGCGCGACGTCAACGCCTTCATTGATGGCGACGACATCGTCTATCACGATTACGTCAATCTGGGCATTGCCGTCGGCACTGACCGGGGCCTGATGGTGCCGGTGATTCGCAACGCCGAAACGCTCGGCTTGGCCGGTCTCGAGAAGGCAATCGGGTCGATTGCTGCCAAGGCGCGAGACAACAAGATCGCTCCCGATGACCTTGCCGGCGGTACGTTTTCGATCTCCAACGGCGGCGTCTATGGTTCGCTCATGTCGACGCCGATCCTCAACCCTCCGCAGTCGGGCATCCTCGGTATGCACCGCTTTGAAGACCGCCCCGTTGTGGTGGGCGGCGAGGTCGTGATTCGGCCGATGATGTATCTTGCCCTCAGTTACGACCACCGTATTGTCGATGGCGCGCAGGCTGTGACCTTCTTGGTACGCGTCAAGCAGTACCTCGAAGATCCCACCCGCATGCTGCTCGAACTCTGACCGACCGCGAAGGAGCCCCCCATGGCCGAAATTCAGGCATTTGAGATCGTGATCATCGGTGGCGGCCCTGCCGGCTACGAGGCGGCCATCCGCGCCGGACAGCTCGGCCTCAAGACGGCCATCGTCGAGATGGACCCGGCACTTGGCGGGACCTGCTTGCGCATCGGCTGCATCCCTTCCAAGGCGATGCTCGATACCAGCGAACTCTACCACCAGGCCGCCAGCGGCTACGGCGAGCACGGAATCAAAGTTTCCGGCGTGGAGCTCGATATCACGGCTGTGCGCAAGCGCAAAGACAAGGTCGTCAAGGTGCTCACCGGCGGCGTGGCTGGCCTGATGAAAAAGCATGGCGTGACCCGATTCGAGGGCGTCGGCCGGCTGGCCGGCGAGGGGCGCGTCGTCATCGCGGGCAAGGACAATGCTGAAATCAGCGGCAAACACATTCTGATCGCCACCGGCTCGGCGCCGATCGAGTTGCCCGGCCTCAAATTTGACGGCGAGCGGATCGTCCATTCCACACATGCGCTTGATTTCGAGTCCGTCCCCGCCTCGCTGCTCGTCGTCGGCGGCGGTGCGATCGGGCTTGAGCTAGGCTCGGTATGGTCGCGCTTCGGCGCCAAGGTGACGGTTGTCGAACTGGCGGCCGAGATCGTCCCCGGCGCCGATGCCGATGCCGCCAAGGCGCTCGGACGGGTGCTCGAAAAGCAGGGGATCGAGATCCTCCGCGAGGCCAAGGTCACCGCAGCCAAGGTCGGCAAAGATGGCGTCGAGGTAACCATCGACGGCGCCGGCGGCGCCTCGAACCGCAAGGTCGACAA
This sequence comes from uncultured bacterium, assembly GCA_964617795.1. Classification (GTDB taxonomy): domain Bacteria; phylum J088; class J088; order J088; family J088; genus CAZUAB01. Next base: position 3,103 of record CAZUAB010000134.1, on the reverse strand, counting down.
GGTACTCGTCGCCGTCGGTCGGCGCGTCTATACCGAAGGCCTCGGCCTCGACAAAGTGGGCATCAAGACCGACGATCGCAAGCGCATCGTCGTCGATGGGCGCTTCTCTACCAACGTGGCGGGGATCTACGCCGTTGGTGACGTAATCGCCGGTCCGATGCTGGCCCACAAGGCGGCCGAGGACGGCGTGGCTTGCGTCGAGATGATTGCGGGCAAGGGAGGGCACGTCAATTGGGATCTCGTCCCCGGCGTTGTCTACACCTGGCCCGAGTTGGCCTGGGTCGGCAAGAACGAGGCGACGTTGCGCAAGGAAGGCCGGGCGATTCGTGTCGGGACCTTCCCCTACATGGCCAGCGGCCGTGCCCGTGCCGCCGGCGAAACGGATGGATTCGCAAAGGTGATCGTCGATGAGGCGACCGATGAGGTGCTGGGGATCCACATTTTAGGCGCCCGCGCCGCCGATGTGATTGCCGAAGCCGCGCTGGCCATGGCCTATCGCGCCAGCGCCGAAGACATCTACCGTACCTGCCACGCGCATCCGACCTTCGCCGAGGCGCTCAAAGAAGCCGCACTTGATACAGCGGGCGCCTCCCGCGCCAAGTAGGCCTGGCCGGACCGGAGACGGCAACGGGCTCTCAGGCTCGCGGCAAAAAACCCCGTACCGCGTTGGCAAAGGCGATGGCGTCGTCTGTTTTCTGCAGCCAGCCGTCGGCGCCGCAGGATGTGGCCAGCGCCGCCAGTTCGCCTGCCGGGCGGCCGGAAAAAAGGATGATACGCGCATTGGGTGCGATATCGGTGGCCCGGAGCGCCTGGGTGGCCACGGTCCCTTTTTGCGTGCCGATGGCGACATCCATGAGGATGACTTGCGGATCGAAACGACGCACCAGCGGTGCCACATAGATATCCTTGGCGACGGCAACCTCAAACCCGGCCGTCTCCAAGGTGTCGCGGGCCCACTGCAGGACCAAGTTCGAGTCGTCGACGACCAGTACCCGCGGACGATCGCTCATGCGTCGTTCTCCAGTGCCGCGCGGATGCGCTCGGCCATGGTGGCCAGCGCCGCCTGCCCCGGGTTTTGTTTGACGAGAAAATTCATGTCGCCGATGCCGTCAATCGGGATCAGGTGAATGTGGGCATGCGGTACCTCAAGGCCGACGACGGCGACTCCCACCTTGCGGCAGGGCACGACGCGGCGGATGCCCCGCGAAATACGCTTTGCCAGTACCATCAGGTCGCCCAACAAATCATCGGGTACATCGAAGATGTCGTCGATCGGATCCTTGGGGATGACCAGCGTATGCCCTTCGCGGACGGGCATCACGTCCAAAAAAGCCAGTGCGCGGTCGGTTTCGGCGATCTTGTGACAAGGGATCTCACCGCGGACGATTCGGGCGAACAGCGTCGGCATCAATCCATCTCCTTGGGCTGGGGCATTTTGGCTCAGCCGAGTCCAAAAGCGCTTTGGAAGGCGCCGGCACCGGCCAGCGACTGACCACCGTCGACGACAAAAACATGGCCCGTCACATAGGCCGCCGCCGGTGAGACCAAAAACAGCGCCATATCGGCGATCTCGTCGATCGTCGCGTAACGCTGCAGCGGAATCGTCGCCGTCAGGGCTTTTTCGGCTTCCGGGGTGGGGCTGAGCCGGGCCATGCCTTCGGTGCCGGACACCGGCCCCGGTGCAATCGTGTTGACACGAATACCGGCCGGCCCCCATTCGAGCGCGAGCGTCCGCACCAGTTGGTCGATGCCGGCCTTGGCCGCACAGACGTGAGCCTGCATGGGCATCGGCGTGAAGGCCTGCGTGGCCGAGATGGCGAGCAGTGCAGCGCCCGGCTTGGTCAGCCGCTCGAAGCAGGCCTTGAACAGGTGAAACGTGCCCTTGAGATCAATGTCGATGACCGACGAAAAGCCGTTCTGGCTGATCGCCACGGCCGGCGCCACAAAGTTGCCAGCCGCCCCGGCGATAACGACATCGATTTGGCTCCGCCCGAGCGCATTCAAGGCGCCTTCGACCGAAGCCGAAAGCGCCGCCAAGTCGCGGACATCCGCCGGCGCGGCAGCAGCCCTGCCGCCGCCCAGGGCGGCGATTTCCGCACAGGCGGCATCGAGCTTGGCCGCCGTGCGGCCCACAAGTACGACATCGGCGCCCTGCGACGCGAAGCGCTTGGCAATCCCCAAATTGATGCCCGACCCACCGCCGCTGATCACCGCAGTGCGGCCGCTCAAAATACCGTCACGAAAGACGCTGCTCATCTGCTTATGCTACCACGGGTGCCGGACACCGCGGTGTTGCAATTGCAACAGGGTGCCGGACACCGCGGTGTTGCAACTTGGCGGTATCCCTGCAAACGCCCATCCTACGGGGATGTCGATTGCCGCTGCGGCCGCCAATGACAACACCGCGGTGTCCGGCACCACTTGGGCGGTGGGTTGTAATTGCAACTCTATGGTGTCCGGCACCGTCTTGTCGTACCATGAGGGATTCAAATCGACCTACGCCCCGGAAGGCGCCGCCCTATGCCCGTGTTTGATCAGGCCTTCGACGAGTTTAAACGCTCCCGCCAACTCATCGACATCTACCGCGAGCGCCTCGACCGCCAGCCGCTGACCGGTTGGGTAATCGACGCCTCGCTGGGTTTTGTCTACGTTAGCCGCCTCAACGAGGACGGTGAACCCGACGGGATTTCGATCGTCCGGCGCGACGACATCACGCGGGTGCGCTGGGACGGCCGTGAGCTCGACAGCCTGCAGCGCCTCAGCGACGCCCGCAGCATTGTCGCCGTTTGCCCCGACCTCGAGCTCGACAGCATCCAGGGCGTCATTCGTACGGTTCACGAGCAGTTCAGCCATGTCGGCATGATGATTGAGGGTATTGACCCGGCGCCCGTCTATATCGGAACGCTTGAGAGTATGGATGAGGAACACGTCGTCCTCGATACCTTCGGGGCGCTCGGTCGCCTTGATCGCAGCCGGATGATGTTCTGGCTCGAAGACGTGACGCGCGTCGATGCCGGGGGCAAGTACGAATCAGGCCTCGTGTACTTGCACCACCTCGACGACGAACCCCAGCTCGTGCGCCCGCGTGCGCTCGACCGGCTCC
>CAZUAB010000133.1:0-6755 GCA_964617795.1 uncultured bacterium | reverse complement strand
GGTAATGCTGGGGAACCGCAATCAGGGCCTCACGGCCAAGCCGCTCGGCCATGACTTCGAGTAGGCCCATCACATCGCGGCCGATGCCAAGGCCGGGGTAGGCTTGGCCCGGCAGCGGCGGCCGCAGGGGGGTAAACGTCGCGCGCGGGTTCTGCATCATCAGCCACTCAATCGCCAGCGCCTCGGCGCGGTCGAGGGTCGCCGGCCAGACACCCCCTTCGTGGCCGACCAGCGTCAGGAATCGCGCACACAGCTCGACGAGCAGATTTTCGTCACTCGGCAATCCGCGATCGCGCAGCCGAAACACGTGCCGCCACGGGCCCTCACGGGCGAATTCAAGCTCCAACTGGTGCCCACGGGCCTCCAGGCGGCTCCAGAGGCCATATTCGCGCAGCGCCAGCTCCATACCGGAGCGGCTATAAAAGTCGAGGAACAGGGTTGGCGAGACCTCACCTTGCAGTTCACGCTCGATCACGGCGGTATTTAAGGGCAGCTCGTCGTCATCCACAGCGTGCAATACGAAGTGACTCAGTGAACGCGAGATCCAGCGCAGCCGCTTTTCGGCGGCGTAATTCTGCAGGCGATCGCCAAGGGTGGGACGGGGCATCGGGTACCATGGTATCCCATGGAGGCAAATCCCCCGCTGGAGATCGTCATCACTGCCGACGGCAGCCGCATGCTCGTGCGAGGCGACCTTGACGAAGGCTACCACTCACACCGCGGCGCAGTCGCCGAGGCGCGGCACGTATTTCTTGGCGCCTCAGGGGCCGCGGAACGGGCGGCAGCAGGCGTGGAGACGTCCATCGTCGAGGTGGGACTCGGAAGCGGCCTCAATGCCCTGCTGACCACGGAGGCCTTCGCGGCGGCCGGCACGCCACTGCACTATATGGGCCTGGAGACCGCCCCCGTCGCCGCTCACTATCTGGATGCGCTCGCGTACAACGCCGTGGCTGCGCACGGCGACACGGTTACCCAATGGCTGCGCTGTTTCGCCACGGGCGGCACAACAGCCGGTGTCTGTAGCAACTCGGCACTACCCGGCATCCGGCTGACGGCTCTATGCACCGACGCACTTGGCTGGTCGCCCGATGCCCCGGTCGACATCGTATATCTCGATGCCTTCAGCCCCGCCTCGGCCCCCAACTTGTGGACGGAAACCGCGGTCGCCCACTGGTGTAGCTGGCTGCGCCCTGGCGGCGTCCTCGTCACCTACTGCGCCCAAGGCGCCTTCCGTCGCCACTTGCGCGGCCTCGGCATGCGCGTCGACAGACTACCCGGTCCCCCCGGCGGCAAACGCGAAATGACGCGGGCGCGACGCCAACCAACGGTGCCGCGCTAGCGGTGCCGGGTTATTCAATTATCCAATTTGAGTGACGACGGCGCAGTGCGAGCCCCCCTCAAATCGTCACAGCGCCCTTACGGAGTACGGTCCATACCCCGTCCCGGACATCGACGACGGTACTCGGCGGCTGGCCCGCTGTACGGGCTTCGATGTCCCAGACGAAAAGGCCGGGGAAAGCCCGAATGAGTTCGGTACTGTCACAGATCGGCGGTTCTCCGGGATGGTTGGCCGATGTCGCCGTGAGGGCGATTCCGATATCGGCACACAGGGCACGCAGCGCCTGGTGGCCGGGAACGCGAATGCCGACGCTACCGCTGCCAGCGCTGACGAGAGCGGGGACGTTGTGCGTGGCCTTGAATACCATCGTGAGCGGCCCCGGCCAGTAGGCTCGCGCGAGGTCGAAGGCGATCGGCGGTACATCGACAACGAGGCCCGGAAGGCTGCGAGGATGGTCGATCACGAGGCCGATGGGCTTGTCGCGCTCGGGCTTGAGCATCGCAAGTTGCGCGAGCGCCGCAGGGCGGTCGATGCGGGCAGCGAGTGCAAAGCTCGAACTCGTCGGCACCGCCACCACTTCGCCGGCATCTAGGCGGGCGATCACCTCATCGCGAGAGATCCGCATGAATTCAGGCGTAGCCGTTCTGTCGGAACCAAGCGATCGCCTCTTCGAGCGTGACCTCAAAAGGGGTTTGCGGCAGGCCCAGCTCCCGAACGGCCTTGGTCGGGTCGTAATGCAGCTTGTTCATCAAGTGCAGAATCGCCCGGTACGTGGCCAAGGGACGCCGTCCGGTCAAATCGGCAGCGGCTTCGTGCATGCGTCCGATGGCCAGCGCAAGTCGGCGCGGGATCCGGCGATCCGGTACCTTGCGCACGCCAGCGATCCGCTGTACGGCCATCGCGAACCCGCGTATATCGATATTGCCCTCGGCATTGGCCAGTATGTAGCCCTCACCGACGCGCCCGCGGGCCATGGCCAGCACGTGCCCCTGTGCGACATCGCGCACATCAACGACCGACATAATGCCGTCGACCCAGCCCTGCACACGCCCGTGCAATACGCTGAGCAGGATGTCGCCGGTCGGTGTCGGGCCGCGGTCACCGGGGCCAATCGGAAACGCCGGATTGACAATCACCGCCGGCAGACCACGCGCAATCAGCGCACGCACCTCTTGCTCGGCCATGTACTTGGACAGGACATAATCGTTGGCCGTCGACCAGCAGTTGAATCCCACCGTCTCGTCGCCGGGTCGGCCGTCGGGTCGAAGCCCCAGTGCCGCCACCGACGACGTGTATACGATGCGGCTCAGCCCGGCGGCCATCGCCGCCTGCATCAGCGCACGCGTGCCCTCGACGTTGACTCGATAGATAAGGCTGGGATCGGGTAACCAGATCGCATAGATCGCCGCCAGGTGGTAAAGACCCTCGACGCCGTCAACCGCGGCCCCCAAGGTCTCGGGACGGGCAAGGTCGCCCTCTACAATCTCGACGTCGAGACCGGCCAGCGGTGCCAGATCCTCTCCAGGCAAAACCATCACCCGCACCCGGTCGCCCTGCGCAAGGCAGAGCCGAACCACGTGGTTGCCGATGAATCCCGTGCCGCCGGTGACGAGGACGCGCACGGCGGCGGCCTACTCGCTGCCGCCGGTGGTCGATTTGCGTGGCCGGAAGATATCCTTGACGAGGATCGCCGTCGATTGCGCACCGACATTGGCTAGCGCTTCAAGCAGCGGGACATCCTTCGGACAGGCGACCTGGCAATTCTGGGCGTTACCGCAGTCGGTAATCCCCCCCACGCCCATCACAGAGCGGACGCGTTCTTCCTGCAAGGTTTGCGAAGTCGGGTGGAAGCCGAAGTAGTAGACCTGCCCCATCACCGCGGGTCCCTTGAACGGGCTGTGCTCGCCGACCTGCGGACAGGCTTCGACACAGCACCCGCAGGTCATGCAGCGGCTAAGCGCATAGGCGATTTGGCGAGATTTCTCGTCCCAACGCGGTCCAGGACCGAGATCGAACGTCCCGTCGATCGGCACCCAACCCTGAATTTCCTTCAGGTTTTCGAACATGCGCGAACGGTCCACGATCAGGTCGCGCACCTTGGGGAATTTGGTCATCGGCTCAAGGTTGATCGGCTGCTCCAACTCGTCGATAAGCGCCGAGCAACTTTGCCGCACCGTGCCGTTGATCACCATCGTACAGGCGCCGCAAACCTCTTCGAGGCAGCTCGATTCCCAAACTACCGGCGACGTGCCTTCGCCGTTGCGTGTCACCGGGTTACGCTGGATCTCCATGAGCGCTGCAATGACGTTCATGCCAGGTTTGCGGGGGACCAAAAACTCCTGCCAATACGGCGCGGAGTCCGGCGTATCCTGCCGCTTGATCCGAAGTTCGACCATCTTGGACATCGCGCGCCTCCTCAGCTCTTGTCCACGTCGTATTTACGTGGACGGGGCGGAATGTAATTGGTATCAACCGGCTCGTAAGAAATCTCGGGCCCGTCGGGCGTGTACGTGGCAATCGTCGTCTTAAGGAATTTCTCGTCGTCACGGTCGGGAAAGTCAGGTTTGTAGTGTGCCCCGCGGCTCTCGTCGCGCAAAAGCGCACCCTTGGTGATCAGATGGGCCACTTCGAGCATCTGGCGCAGCTCGAAAGTAAAGACAGCGGCCTGGTTGGCGAAACGCCCCTTGTCCGGCAGGCCGATGCGAGCCCACCGCGCCTTAAGATCGACGATGTCGCGCTCGGTCTTTGCCAACTTGTCATTGTAGCGGACGACCGTCACGTGGTCGGTCATCATGTCGCCGAGTTCTTGATGAATCCGGTACGGGTTCTCGTCGCCGTTCATCGCATAGATCGATTCGAACTCATCGGCGGCTGCCTGCCGTGCAGCCTCGTGCACCGCCGCCGGAGCCTTGTCGGCGGGGTGCGCCTTGGCCCAGTCGATTGCCGTGCGTGCGCTTGTCAGACCGTCGTAAATGCACGACACGAGCGAGTTGGCGCCCAAACGGTTGGCGCCGTGGTGCTGATAGTTGCACTCACCGGCGGCGAGCAGGCCCGCCATGTTGCTCATCAGCTTGTCGTCGACCCACAAGCCGCCCATCGAGTAGTGCATGCCGGGAAAGATCTCCATGGGCACCTCGGCCGGGTCCGTGCCGACGTACTTGCGGTAGATCTCAAGGATGCCGCCGAGCTTGATTTCGAGGTAGTCCCGATCAAGGTGTGTGAGGTCGAGGTAGACCTTGCGCTCACCACCAACGCCCATACCGAGTTCGGTGCAGACCTTGTAGATCGCCCGTGTCGCGATGTCTCGCGGTACCAAGTTGCCGTAAGCCGGGTACCAATCTTCGAGGAAGTACCAACGCTCCGCCGCTGGGATTTCACGAGGATCGCGCGTATCGCCCTGTTGCTTGGGAACCCACACGCGGCCGCCTTCACCGCGCGCCGACTCGCTCATCAGGCGCAGTTTGTCACCGCCCGGGATGGCTGTTGGGTGCACCTGAATGAACTCACCATTGGCATAGCGCACGCCCTGCCGGTAGGCCACGCCGTGCGCACTGCCCGTATTGATGACAGAGTTGGTGGAGCGCCCAAAGATCATGCCGTTGCCGCCGGTCGCCATAATGACGGCCGCGGCCGGAAAGCTGCGCAGTTCCATGGTGGCTCGATGGATAGCGACCGCGCCAACGCATTCACCGGCGTCATTCTGCGTCAGACGGACGAGTTCCCAGCCCTCGTATTTGGTCACCTTGCCATCGGCCTCGTAGCGACGTACCTGCTCGTCGAGAGCGTACATAAGCTGCTGACCGGTCGTGGCGCCGGCGTAGGCGGTGCGATGATACTTGGTGCCGCCGAAGCGCCGGAAATCAATCAAGCCCTCAGGCGTCCGATTGAACGGTACACCCATGCGGTCGAGCATATAAATGATCGAGGGGGCGTTCTCGCACATATCTTTGACAACCGCCTGGTTGGCGAGAAAATCGCCGCCGTAGATCGTGTCGTCGAAGTGTTCCCAGGTCGAATCGCCCTCACCCTTGGTGTTGACGGCGGCATTGATACCGCCTTGAGCGCAGACGCTGTGCGAGCGCTTGACCGGCACAATACTCATCAGGTCGACAAGTGCACCATGCTCGGCCGCTTTCATGGCGGCGGCGAGACCTGCAAGGCCGCCACCGATGACAAGGATACGTTCGTTGGCCATCAGATTACCCCCTCACCAGCGTGGGGTCGAAGTTGTAGATGATCTGGATGCCGACCACGCTCATGACGACAAACAGCGCCATGCAGGCGTAGTAGAGGTTCCGTTCACCGCCCGGCGTGCGGACGAGGCCCCACTTGATCGAAAACGACCAAAGACCGTTCGACAAATGCCAGACGGCCGCCAGAACGCCGACGATATAGACGGCCTTGACCCAGCCAGGCGTGAGATACGTCGCCATGTAGGCGAAGTCGATCTCGGTGCCGAAGAACACGGTCTGCGCCCGGGTGTTCCAGACGTGGTAGACGACGAAGACGAAAATGATCACCCCTGTCACGCGCTGCATCACGTAAGCAAAGTTCCGTGGCCGCGGCCAATTGGACAGGTTCACCGACCCCGTCGAGGTGATCATGAAGCCGTAAACGGAGTGAAACACGAGCGGCAAAAAGGCGATCATGACCTCGCCCACCCCTAGCAGGTAGGGGATCTTGTGCAAGGACGCCGCGGCAGCATCGAAGGCCTCGGGGCCGAACATCGACGACGCATTCGTGAAAAAGTGATTGAACAAAAACAGTGCCAGCGGCAGCGCGCCGGCCAGGCTATGCGCCCGACGCAGCAAAAAATGCCTGCGATCCGCATCCATCTTCATGCCTTGCACCCTCCTAGGTGTGGCGGCCGTTTGGCCCTCAGAGACGCTTGTCGACTTCGACGGCCAGCTCGCGCACGTGGCCGGCGCTGACGTCGAAGGCAGCTTTTTCTTCTGCCGTCAGTTCGATTTCGATGATCTTCTCGACGCCTTCACGGCCGATCACGGCCGGCACGCCCACAAACAGACCTTCGTATCCGTACTCGCCGTTTAGGCAGGCCGCAACCGGAAGGATCCGCTTCTGATCCTTAAGATAGGCCTCGGCCATGTCGATGGCGCTCTGGGCCGGGCTGTAGAAGGCGCTGCCGTTGCCCAGCAGCTGCACAATCTCGCCACCGCCTTTGCGGGTACGGTCTTCAATCGCGGCAATTTTATCGGCGCTCAGGAAGGTGCTGACCGGGATACCGGAAATATTGGCCAACCGCGTCAGCGGCACCATGTCGTCGCCGTGACCACCAAGCACCATGGCATTGATATCTTTGATGCTAAAACCGGTTTCCATGGCCAAAAAGGCACGGAAACGGGTCGAATCGAGCACGCCGGCCATGCCAACGATCTGGCGAGCGGCGAAACCAGTC
>CAZUAB010000132.1:0-6835 GCA_964617795.1 uncultured bacterium | reverse complement strand
CCTCCCCGGCAAGCGCCGCCCGTGGATGATGCATTGCTGGTGCGCATTCGCAACCCGCAGTTGCGCGCAGCGCTGACGGCTCTGGCCAACAGAGCGGAAGAGGACGGGCCCGCATGACGACCATGCGTGCGTGGCAGGCCATTGCGCACGGCGCCATCGAAGATGTTCTGCGGCTTACCGAACGGCGAATCCCTACCCCGGCCCCTGGCGAAGTACGGATTCGTATTGAGGCCGCGGGCGTCAATTTCGCCGACACCTTGGCCGTTGCCGGCACCTACCAAGTACGCAGTGAGCCGCCATTTACGCCGGGCAGTGAGTTTGCTGGTTTTATCGATGCCGTGGGTCCGGGCGTCGACCTGGCGGTGGGGACCGCGGTGGTCGCCTATGCCGTAACGGGCGCCTTTGCCGAGTTCGCCGTCGCTCCGGCATCACAGGTGTTCCCCAGGCCGGCGGCATACGCAGCGGACGCCGCGGCAGCCATGCTGATTACCTGGCAGACCTCGTGGTTCGCCTTGGGGCCCCGCGCCCGACTGCAAGCCGGTGAAACCCTGCTCGTGCATGCCGGAACAAGTGGCGTGGGCTTGGCCGCCATCCAGCTTGGTCGAAAAATGGGCGCCCGCGTAATTGCGACGGCCGGCGGGCCGGACAAGACGGCGCACCTGCGCAAGCTGGGCGTGGATCTGGCCGTCGACTACAAGTCAGAGGATTTTGTTGCCGCCACGATGGCCTTCACCAACGGGCGCGGCGCTGATGTGATCTACGATCCAGTCGGCGGAGACGCGGCCGATCGCTCGCTGCGCTGCATTGCCTGGAACGGCCGCCACGTGGTGATTGGTTTCGCCTCGGGCACGATTCCCCAGTTTGCCGGCAATCGCATCATGCTCAAGAACATCGCTGTTGTCGGCCTGCATTGGCCTCCCTGTCTGGAGCGTGAACCAACGCTTGTGCGCGAAGGACAGGCGGCAATTGCCGCTGCGTACTTGGCCGGTGAGGCCGACCCCGACATTGGGGCGCGCTACGGCTTGGCCGACCTGCCCCAGGCTTTGACGGCGCTGCGTGACCGCCACGCCCGCGGCAAGCTGGTCGTTCTGCCAAACAGCTAAGCGCAGCCGCGTGCGGCCGCTACTGTTCGATCTCGTCTTCGGGGTTTGAAGTCGGCGTCGTGACGGCCTCAAGGACTTCGCGCATGACCGCATCCGGATCGGCGGCTTCACGCATGGCCGGTACGCCCGGGTCTTCGGCATCGACACGTGCAACGCCGGCGCAGCCGGCAAATACACCGGCACAAAGCAGGATCGCCATCCACTTCAACATGTAGCCCTCCGCTGTGGACAGAGACGGACACCTTTGGCCGCCCAATCTACTCAGAGTACCCGAGAGAGCGATCTCTTGTCGATTGCGCTTAGAGCTTGGCGATGACCCGGTCGGCCGCCAGGCGCGCCGCTGCCATAATCATAATCTGCGGGTTAACGCCGAGGGCATCTGGGAAAATCGAACCATCGGCGACAAACAGATTGGGCACCTTGTGCAGTGAAAAATCAGGGCTGAGCGGCCCACGGGCCGGGTCGGCGTGCATGCGCACACTAGCCTGTGGGTGACTGGCATAGAGCATCAAATCGGAGGGGCGGCGAACCTTGGCCACGGCCGCATGCAACTCGGCCATCGAATGCACGATACCGGCCCCATGAATGAGCGGCACCACTCCGGCGGCGCCGCGGTTGAAGTAGGCCTCGCCAGCAAGCACCTGTGAACGCAAGAAGCGCTCCATGTCGCGCGGTGCGAAATGATACTCGATCGCGGCGCCCAGCGGGCCGTTTTTGACCGTCCCCTCACCGACATCACGCAGCATGGCGCCGGCCACCGCGATGTGGGGATAGATCTTCATCACCTCGGCGGGGTCCATGCCCGAACGCGCCATAAAGCCGTAAAAGGCTGGCGCCGGCAGATTCGATGACTCAAACAGCATTCCATCATCGATAAATTGGTCTGAGTACACGCCCTGTGTGGCGCCCTTCCAGACCTCGACGCGCTCCTCGGGGAACCAGCCCATCACGCCCAAAGCCGGATGGACATGCAAGCCCTTGCCGATACCGTCGTCAGGGCCTCCGAGCCCGCTGGCCTGCAGCAGCATCGGCGTGCGAATGGCGCCACCGGCAACCACGACGGCCTTCGCACGCACCTCAAGGCGGCCGCGCTCGGTCCACGCATCGCTGGCCATCAGGGCACCCTCGACGCCTACGGCACGGCCTTTTTCAACGATCACACGGTCAACGCGCGCCCGCGTCAGTACCGACAGTCCAAGCGCGATCCCCATCGGAATCTGCGCCCGGTCGACGCTGCGTTTTCCGCCTGACGGACAACCGTACTGGCACTGTCCGCAGCCGACGCAGGTCGGGGTATTCCGGGGAATCCAGTCCCACTGCCAGCCCATGCCCGCAAAGGCCTCGGCGCTAACGTGGTTGTGCCGGCCCAGATAGGGATCGGGGGTTGGGCGAACCTCCATGGTCTCCCAAACCCAGTCAAACGTGGGCGCCAGGATATCCTGCGTCGCCCAGTCGATACCGCAGTCACGCACCCACTCGTCGGTAACCTGTTGCGGCGCACGGAAGCAGATGCCGCTGTTGATGATTGTCGACCCACCAAGGGCGCGGGCGCCGGGAATGGGGAACTCGGTGTCGCCCGTGGCCGCGCGTAAGCCGAACTGATCCCAGAGCAACGGGATGGCCGCCGCATCTTCGTTGGAAAACTCGTGCGGCTGCCAGGCACCCCCCGCCTCAAGCAGCAGCACCCGCCCGACGCCCAGCTCGCAGAGGCGGAGTGCGACGTTGGCGCCGCCTGCCCCCGAACCGACGACAACGACATCGACCTCCTCACGGACCGGCACCGCAACCTCGTGACCGTGACGGATTCCACTCATCCCTGCACCTCCCGCGGCATCACAAGCGACAGGCCGCGTGCATAGCATGGTGGTTGATTGGCCAGTGCCTGCTGCACACCCGGGTGCGCAAAGTAGGCTTGCGCTAAAAGCGATCGCAAAGCCAGTGCCAGGCTGCGCCGCACGGCCAATCCACTTTCTTCCCAGCCTCGCAAGTACGCTTGCAATTCGGCGGTTTCCATCGCTCGTGCCGGCCGCAAGCGACCGGACAACAGCGTTCCCTGGTCGAAAGCGGCGATCAGCGCCTGAATAAGGCGCCGACCGGTAGGATCGAGCAGCCCGAGATAACGATCGAGGTAGCCGGCGACATCCGCGTCACGGGCGTCAATAGCGAAGCCGTTGCCCGCCGGAAAGTAAGCCAACGCAAGCGCTTCGACTGCGGCGTACTGGCGACGGCTGAGCACACCACCCGGCGCACCGGGGCTGCTGTCACCCGGACCCGAAAAGACCCGCCAAAACGCCGCACCGACCAGCAAGACCCCGGTACCAAGCGCACCGATGCCGAGCAGCCGACGTCGGCCGAGGTGAAAACGAGGCTTGGCGTCAAGATTGGTCATACCACTTCGAGTGTACCGGAAGTGGCGAAATTGAACAAACGGAAAACAAAACAGCGTTCGAGTGGTCGGTCGCCAGCGACCGCCGTGCCCCAAAATTCAGCGCATCGAGCCTTCGTTGAGCTTCTTGAGGACGAGCTTGGCGATGCCCTTGAGCGTGTCGAAGACACCAATGCCCTTGACCGCCACGGCCTCGAAGTCCGGCACGTTATCCTTGTTGAGTGCCTCCCGCAGTTCGGGGATCGGCATCGCATTGGGCAGGTCAACCTTGTTGTACTGGATCACATACGGAACCTGCGCTGGGTCGAGACCTTGCTCGCGCAAATTGTCGAACATGTTCTCAAACGACTCGAGGTTGGCATCGAAACGCTCACGCTGGCTGTCGGCGACGAAGACGATACCGTCAACACCTTTGAGAATCAGCTTGCGGCTGGCATCATAGAACACCTGGCCGGGCACTGTGTAGAGGTGGAAGCGTGTATTGAAGCCGCGAATCTGGCCCAAATTGATCGGCAGAAAGTCGAAGAACAACGTCCGCTCGGTCTCGGTCGCCAGTGAGATCATTTTGCCGCGTGCGCCGTCCGCCGTGGCCCCATAGATATACTGCAGATTTGTGGTCTTGCCGCATAGACCCGGACCGTAGTACACGATCTTGCAGTTGATCTCTCGGGCGGAGTAGTTGATGAACGACATACAGCGTTAGTCCCGAAACAGATTGTCGATGTCGTCGTCAGTGATCTCGGCGAAGGGGCTGTCAAGCCCGCCGCCGCTCTCGGCCTTCTTGAGCAGGCCGTCAAAGATCGCGGCGAGGTCTTCACCGGCCTTCTTGACCCTCAAGCGCACAAGACCGAGCGAGCTTCGCTCGTCGAAGATGACCACCAAAATGACGCGCGAGTGAACGAGCGAGATATGAATATTGTCGCGTTCGCCCTCGTGGAAGAGGACGGTGAATTCTTTTTCGCCGAGCAGCTTGGCAAGTCCACCGGTCGCGGCAATGTTGCCGGCCGTCAACGAAGCCAGCGCCGTAGAGTCGATATGGTCGTTGTCACCGCAATTGGCGATCAGCTGGCCATTGCGGTCGAGGAGAAAAATCCCCTTGGAGTTGGACTCACGCAGGAGCCGATCGAGGATGGAGTTGATTTTCTGGAACTCCTCCTCGTACATCACCAGTTGTGGTTCAGCCATGCCTTACACTCCATCGTCGATCGGACCGCATACCGGCAAGTGCGTCGCCGTGTCCACCGGGACGCCGACCGGGCCGCGTTCACGGTTGAGTGTAGCACCGCCCCCGGCCCGCCGCAACTATCCTGCCGGGCAACGGCTCACTGCGGCATAGGATCTCAAACACCGTTATGGACGGCTGCGACCTTGATGCCCGGACGCCGATTGGGGTCGCGGTCAGGACGCGCATCAACGGCCATTACGACCAATAAGACAAACAGATACAGCAATGACCAGAAAAACAGACGCCTTGCCGACCGCACATTTACCGGGCGCACACGAAACTGCCAAGTCCAAATCAGTGTAACGACGCCAAGCGCCGTGGCAACCGCCAGGTACCACAGACCGCTCAGTCCCAACCACCATGGCAAAAGCGAGGCGCCGAGCAGCACGACCGTGTAGGCAAGCATCCAGTTGCGCGTCGTTTTGCTACCCCGAACCACCGGCAGCATCGGCACACCGACTGCCCTATACTCCTCCGTTTTGATGACGGCAAGCGCCCAGAAATGTGGTGGCTGCCAGGCCATCAAGATGAGGAACAGCGCCCAGGCGCCGGCCTCGAGACCACCCGTAACGGCGGACCAACCGATCATCGGCGGGATGGCTCCCGCGATGCCACCGATATCGGTACACAAATGGGTGCGGCGCTTGAGCCACATCGTGTAGACGACGCCGTAGAAGAACATGGCCAGTGCAGCCAGCGCGGCCGCAAGTACGCTGACCCATGCCAGCAGCACAATTAGCGATGATACGCCCAAGATGCCTGCCCAGAGCCACCCCAGCGCGGGGGAGATCCGCCCTGTGGCGACGGGGCGCCGGGCTGTACGGCTCATGCCTATGTCGATGTCGCGGTCCCAGACGTGATTGACCGCGGCGCTAGAGGCTGCTGCCAATCCCGTACCCACCAACGTCGCCAAAACAAGGCCGGCGTCGGGCCACGTCGGTCCGGCGAGCCACATGCCGACAGCCGTCGTCACCAGCACGAGCAGCAAAATACCCGGCTTGGTGAGGGTGACAAGGTCACGGAGCCGCGAAGTCCACCCAAGGGGTGACTGCGTTGCAGCGGTGGAGACGGTCTCGGCGTGGGTCACGGAATTCAATCTACCTCGCACAGGAGAGGGCCCGAGAAGCCTTTGACACGCGGCTCCCCAAAACCGTCCCCAAGTTCCATCGGGCTTCCTCATCGTACCACGGTGTCAGCTACTGTCTCTCACTGGGCTTGTGCTCGGGCTGCGGGTTAGCATGCCAATCATGAACCAGGAAACACCCATCGCACCGCGGCACCGTACGCTTCTCCTGCTGATTGTGGCACTGCTGGCTGGAGGCTTTTTTGTTGACCTGCTGGTAATGCGCCACCTGCGCAACGCACTGCCGGAGCAGGCCCCACACGCCGCGCATATCAAGCGTGGGTCCGGGCCGCGACTGCCGCCGGTTACACTTCGTGATCAATATGGGAGGCCGTTTCGCTTCACCGATGCTCCCGGGCGCTGGTCCTTCGTTTTCTTCGGCTTTACCACCTGTCCCGATATCTGCCCTGCAGGGATGGCTATTTTGGCTGAGGCCTGGCGCAAAATTGAGCAGGCACCAGCAATGGCTGCCCGAGGACGCGTCGTATTGGTGGGCGTAGATCCGACGGATGGGCCGGATGAAATGAGGCACTTCCTGATGCCATTTCATCCTGGGTTCCTTGGCCTGACCGGTAGTGAGGCTGATATCGCGGTATTGGCTCGTGCAACTGGGATCTATATTGAATCCGGTCCCATGGGCCTGGCGCATAGTGGCGCCGTCCTTGTGGTTGATCCCGGTGGGCAGGTACAACGTGCCATTGGTCCTCCTTTGGATTCCCAAGAGCTGGCACTTGTCATGATGGAATATCTGAAATCTTGATTTAATCCGAGTGCAGACAGTGCCTTGAAGCACCCGCCAAAGCATGCTATACTTAGACGTCTTCTAACTACAAATCTAGTCCTCGCCTTGGGAGATTCCCGGCAGGTTGGTCGGCGGACGATAAGGGAGATCAGGAATGGACCGTATTCGACTACCAACCTGGGTCCTTCGGACTCTGGGTATGTTATCGCTGATTGGAGGACTATCCGGCTGCTCACTCGCAGCGTGGGACATGGAT
>CAZUAB010000131.1:0-6842 GCA_964617795.1 uncultured bacterium | reverse complement strand
ATCGGCATTGTGTCGCAGGTAGAACCGCGGCGGCATTTCGTCAAGGAAGCGGGCCAAAAGAGCCTCGTCAGCCTCAGCCCGCAGGCGTTTTTCGATACGAGCTTTGGCTGACCGAATGCGGCTGCGGTGCAGGCCCTGGATGTCCTCCCGTTCGAGTACGCGACGGGTATCATCGTAAAGCTGCAGGATCAACGAGCGCTTCCACGGCGTCCAAACACCCGGGCCGACCCCCACTTGATCACAGTAGGTGAGGACACAGAGCATACTCAGCGCCGCGGTGTCTCCGACCTCTCGGGCGAAATTCCGGATGACCTGCGGGTCGGACAAATCCCGCCGCTGGGCCGTGTGGCTCATCAGCAGATGCTGACGGACCAGATCGGCGATGAGCTCGGTACGCTTTGGATCGAGGCCCAGGCGCGCACCGATGTCGTCGCAGAGTTCGGCGCCCTTTTCAGAATGGTCTCGTCCGTAGCCTTTGCCGATGTCGTGCAAAAGGACCGCAAGCGCGGTGGCCACGGGATCTGCGATTTGCTGGGCAATTTCCGTGAGCTCGGGTTCTTCTTCGGCCAGCCGCCCGCTGCGCAGGTCGGTCCATGCCTTGAGGCAGAACAATAGATGTACGTCAGCCGTATAGATGTGATACGTGTCGTGTTGAATTCGGCAGTATTGATGTTGGAACTCGGGCATGAACGTTCGCAGCACGCCGAGGTCGTTCATGTCGCCGAGAAGCTCAAAAAGTCCGCTGGTCGACTCGACAATTCGCAAGAACACGCGCGCGGCCCGTGCCTGTTCTTCGGGGTCGGCGGTCACCAAAAGATCGGCTTCGCGGCGCAGAGTGGCAGCGAGTTCGGGGCTCAGCGGAATACGCTGACTCTGTGCGAGTTCAAAGGCGCGCAGCAGCAGATGCGGGTTGCGGCGGATCGCTGTTGGCGAACCGTAGAGCCGGTCCCGATAGCGAAAGAAACCGTCACCGACCTGAATACGTCGCCGGAAGGCGCCCAGCACGCCTGGGCTGCCGCGCAGGTGCTCGAGAAACGAAGCGCAGGCCAGATCGATGCTGCGTTCGGCGCCGCGTGTACGTTCATAGAAGTCCCGCATGCACTGCTCGGACGACAGTTCGGTGCGGTGGTCGTGGTAGCCGAGCGCCTTGGCTACCTTCTCCTGAAGGTCGAAGGTCAGCCGATCCGTACCTTTGCCCGAGAGCAGATGCATCCAGTTACGCATCCGGATCAGCGCCTCAAACGCCTCTTCGAGCCGCTGCGCCTCTTCGCGGTCCAGAAGACTGCGACGCCAGAGGTCGCCCAGCTCATGCACATCGAACGCCGAACGCGCGATCCAATACACTGTCTGCAGGTCCCGGAGGCCGCCGGGACTCTCTTTGATATTGGGCTCCAGCAGATATGTCGTACCGCCGTAACGGGCGCGCCGCTCGGTCATCTCGCGGATCTTACCCTCGGCGAACTCCTTTTGGCCGGGCCGCAGAAGTTCCCGGCTGATCTGTGAAGAAGCCTCCTGCCAGAGAGTCTCGTCGCCGAAAACCAAACGCATGTCGAGCAGATTTGTTCGTACGGTGATGTCTTCGCGCCCAACCGTGACACAGTCTGTTGCGGTTCGAACCGCGTGGCCGACCGTGAATCCGAGGTCCCATAGCGCGTATAGAACCGACTCGGTGATGGATTCCAGGAACGGGGTTATTTGCCAGCCGTGCAGGAAAAGCAGATCCACGTCTGAATGCGGCTGCAATTGATGGCGGCCCCAGCCTCCAACGGCTGCAATGGCGAACGGCGTCGCGCCACTCGGGTAGCGCCGTGCCCAATCGCGCACGGCATTGTCGGCGAGCATGTGCACGATGCGGTCCATGGCGGTGGCCAATTCGGCAGCCACCGCCAGCCCACTAGTGCCGGCCGATTGCTGCTCGGCCGCGGCGGCCAGCGCCGCCGCCCAGAGGGCTGCGGCATCGACCTGGGAACCAGCGGGTGGATTGATCGGTCGCATGTTGAGGTAAGGTCCGATGTGGAAAGGCGCGCCGGTCGATCCGGGCGCACATTCCAAGGTACCACGGGGGCTTTGCCGAGGCGAGCGGCAATTGCGGTGCCAATGAGCGGCGTGGTAAGTTGGATCAGGCGACCGCTGGGCCTGTATTGGGGCGGTGTTTTGCAGCCAGACCTATTCGGCTATCGATTGGCCGGTAGAAAAAAGAGGACGAACGGAATGACGAAGCGATTCGGGACGACATTGGTTGTAGCCGCCTTGATGTTTTCGGTGGGGGCGTGCTCCAAGGATGGCGATGTGCTCGCCAAGGTCGGGGACAAGGCCATTACCGTCGAGGAGTTTGAGGCGTTCATCTCGACGCTGCCGCCGCACATGCAGGCCCGTGCGGCAACGCCAAGCGGAAAGAAGCAGATCCTCGAGCACCGGGTGCGTGAGACGTTGATTTCGGTGGAAGCCGAGGCACGCGGCATCGCCGATCGGCCCGACGTGCGGACGCAGATCGAGGCGGCCCGGCAGCGGGTTCTTTTGCAGGAGCTCATGAAGGATGTCCAGCGCGAGGTGCAGGTCTCCGATGAGGACGTCGCCGCCCATTTCGAAAAGAACAAAGATCGTTACCAGACGCCGGAACGCTACCGCGCGCAGCAGATTCTTGTGAAGGTACCGCCGAACGGTGATGCGAAGGCATCCGGTGCGGCTTACGGCAAGGTCGTAGAGGCGCGGCGCCGCGTGAAGCGGGGCGAGGCGTTCGACAAGGTGGCCCGTGAGGTCAGCGAGGATCCAAATGCCGCCCAAGGTGGTGACCTTGGGTACGTGGAGCGCGGCCGATTCAACGCCGACTTCGAAAAAGCCGCCTTGGCGCTCAAAAAAGGGGAGGTCTCCGAGCCTTTCAAGACAAGCTTCGGCTGGCATATCGTCAAGCTGATCGACCGCGCCGAAGAAGAGCCGGCCGTCTTGGATGATCGCGTCAAAGACCAGATCCGGCGCCAGCTTGTGCCTCGTAAGCGGCAGGAGTCCTTCGAGACGTTCATGTCCACTCTGCGTGATCGCTATGAAGTGGAAATCAACGATGAGCGCTTGGCGGGTATTGGCCCGCAGCCGGCGCCGCGTACCGCTCCAGTGCCGGAGAGCCAGCCGGCGCCCGACGAGCCCGTCGACGCTGGAGGCAGCGAGTAGGCCGCAGCCAATCATCGTTGGTTGGCGGGATTCGAACGTGCGCCTTCGACCGCTGTCCGTAGTGCTGCTGAGCTTGCTGTCGGCTTGTCCAGCCGTCGGTCCGGCGTCTGGACAAGCCGTGCTGGCGCGCGTCGGCACCGAGCAGGTGAGGGTCGACGACTGGGAGCAGAGATACCGCCGTGCACAGCGTGACCTCGGGGAGCTGCCGGTCCTTTCACAACCTGCCTTGATCGCGCTCAAGCGGCGCTTGCTTGTCGAACTCGTCGACGAGCGACTGCTGCTTCAGGAAGCGGCACGTGAGGGCCTTTCTACCGAGGCTGCGGCGATTACCGCCGAGCGGGACCGTTTGCGCCACGAAATGGGTGATCGTGAATGGCGCCGCTTGTTGCTGGCGCACTACGTGGACGAGCGGGCTTGGGAGGCAGCGCTGGGGAATCGTATGCTGATCGATTCGCTGATCGCTTCACGCTTGGAGCGCGCCGGACCTGTCAGCGAGGCCGAAGTGCGCCAGCGCTACGACAGCAACAAAGATCGATTTACCAGACCGGCTAGCGTACGGATACAGCAAATCGTTGTTGATGAGCTGGCCACTGCGGAGCGGCTGCGCGGTGAAGTGCGCCGAGGTGCCGATTTTGCAACCTTGGCGCGGGAGCATAGTCTGGGGCCTGAGTCTTCGCAGGGCGGCGACATGGGTTTCATTGGGGAGGGCGATTTGCCGGCCTCCTTCGCGCCGGCGTTCGATCTGCAGGCAGGGAAGATCTCGGACGTGATTCACACCGAATACGGCTACCATATTTTCCGCGCCATAGAGCGCCGGGAGGCTTACGCACGATCATTGACCGAAGTCACGGACAGTTTGCGCGCCGAGATTGAAGCCGAACGGAAGCAGGACATGCGTGCCGCGTTGCTGGCCGACCTCAGGCAGCGGACCCCCGTCGTCGTCGAGGAGGAAACGTGGAAGCGATTGCTGGAGCCACGCTAATGCGCGCCATGTTGATAACGGCGGTGCTGCTGACCGCGGCGCCTACGGTGAGCGCATCGACCACGGAGGTGGTTGATGCCGTCGTCGCGGTCGTCGAAGGTCGGCCTGTATTGCTATCAGAACTGCGCGACCTGCGTGAGGCATTGGCCCGCGAAGGCGAATCGGTTACACGGCCCGTCGATCTGGTCGAACGGCGGATCGAGGACATTCTCGTCGAACGTCGGGCCGAGCAGCTTGGGCTTGCGGTGAGCGAGCAGGATCTCGACGATGCGGTTGCGCGGATTGCCTCACAGAATGCCATGGAGGCTGCCGACCTGTATGCGGCAGTTGCGGCGCAGGGCCTTGGCCGCGATGTCTATCGCGGGGTTCTGCGCGACCAAATCCGGCGCATGCGTATTGCGCAGCGAGAAATCGAGCCACGGGTGCGTGTTGATCGCGCCGATATGCTGGCTTGGATGCGCCGCCACCCGGATCGCTTTGGTGCTGCTCCCAAGGTTTCGTTGCGAATCCTCAATCTGGGGCAGCGCGAAGTCGAGGCGATTGCCGGCTGTACCGATCTGCCGGCCTGCGTGGATTCTTCCGTATTGGCCTCGGCAACGCGCTCCGATCTCGGCGCTGCACCGGCCCTCGTCGTTGACTGGCCTGATCTCGAAGGCGTCCTGCAAACATGGGTCGCCCAGGAGCCCGACGCGGGCACCGTCAAATTGCTACCTGCCGAAACCCCCAGCCGCTGGCTCGTCGTGCGCTTCGACGCGCTTATTCCCGGTGAGCTGGCCGCGCTCGATTCAGTTCAAGCGGATGTCGAAGCCGAGGTTCGCCGCGAGAAGATGGAGGCCGCCTTTCGTGGTTGGCTCGTTGAACTCAAGCGGGATGCCTTGATTGAGCGCCTGGATATTCCGGACACCGGTTTGTGATTGACTTGACGCCCGGAGACCCCGGGGGGATCGGCCCGTGGGTGATGTTGCAGGCGTGGCAGCAGGCCACCGACCGGTCGAGGCTGCGCTTGGTCGGCGACCCGCGCGTCTGGCTGCGCGCGGCGGGGCAGCTGGGATTGGACGATCAAGCCGTGGAAGCTGCTTGCATTGGCCGCCCCGTCGACGAGCATTTGCCGCCCATGGGGCGCTCGATGGCCAGCGGCGCCAGGTTGGCTTGGGCTGCGCTAGATGAGTCGCTGGAACGGCTTGATGACGGGACGACAAAGGCACTCGTCACCGGGCCAATTGCCAAATCCGGTATGCTCGAGGTCGGCTTTCCTTACGCCGGTCACACCGAATATCTGGCCGCATATGCGGGTGCCGCGCGCGTTCTGATGGTGATGAGCGCTCCGCGGTTCCACGTTGGGCTACACACGGTGCACATCCCCTTGCGCGATGTCCCAAAAGCGCTCTCGGCGGCGGGAATCGCTGCGGACCTAAGACTATTGGCCGGCTGGCTCCGCACGATCGGGGAGCTTGGCGTCATTGGTGTTTGCGGCCTTAATCCGCACGCCGGTGAAGACGGCGCCTTGGGACACGAGGAAGATAGTGTTCGGGCCGGGATGGCCGGTGCTCGGGCCGATGGAATCACCGTCGATGGCCCACTACCCGGAGACACCGCCTTTGTCGATTTGGCGAATGGGCGCTTGGCAGCAGTACTGGCCATGTACCACGACCAAGGCCTTGCACCGTTCAAGCTGCGGCATTTTCACGACGGCGTCAATGTCTCGGTTGGACTGCCGTGGCTGCGGACCAGCCCCGACCACGGGACAGCGTTCAGCTTGGCCGCAACCGGTCCGCAGGCCGCCAATCCGGCCAGCGCAATTGCGGCGCTTGGCCTTGCATTACGGGGCGTCGGCGCTTCGCGGCCGGATCCTTTATCATGACGGCGACGGTGGCGGCAGAGCGGTAAGGAACAGCGCGTTGGATCAGCTTCTCGAACTTCTGGCCGGCAACTCGGCGGCCGTCATTTACGGGGCGGCCTTCCTGCTACTGCTCGCCTGCGGGTTCGGGTTTCCCATGCCCGAAGACGTCATACTGTTTTCACTTGGCTACCTATCGTTCGTCGGCGACGTCGATTTGCTGACGAGCATCGGCGTGGCGTTCGCTGGGGTGATGATCGGTGATTCGACCATGTTCTGGCTCGGGGCCAAGCTGGGTCGTCGGGTCGTCAAACTGCCCGGGTTTCGGCGCGTTCTCACGCAAGCGCGCCTCGACGAGGTTCAGAATGCCTTTATGCGGAACGGGAGCTTGTACCTTTTCTTCGCCCGATTCGCCCCCGGCCTGCGCTCAGTGACTTTTTTTTCCGCCGGTCTGCTGCACATCCCATATCGTACCTTTTTTGTGTACGACGGCCTTGCCGCGCTAGTCAGTGTGCCGTTGTTTACTTGGGTTGGCTACTTCTTGGGCGAGACGTTCCACGAGCACATTCGTGATGTCAAAACGGCCGGTATGGCCATCGGTGCGGTCGCAATCGTCGTGATCGGCTTGGCCACCTGGAAGCACATGCGCCGCAAGCGCGCCGAGGCGGCCCTCGAAAATTGACCCGGCGCCGGGTCGCATCTCCTCAGAGCACCAAAAACGCGAATACGTCGTAGAGCAGCCGCCCGTAGCGCGCGGCATAATGGGCGATGACTTTGTTGACGCCGTAGAGATTTGCCGGTGCCCATGTGCGGTAGGTTGGCTCGTGGCCGTCGCCGCAGTCGCCCCCAGTGAGAATC
>CAZUAB010000130.1:0-6992 GCA_964617795.1 uncultured bacterium | reverse complement strand
ATCCGTAGACGCCCTGCCGTCGGCACATGTCGACCAACAGCTTTGCCGAGATTTCGCGGTCGTAGCAGGATAAATCGCTGCTGCGTCCCAAGAAGAAATCCGGTGGTCGCAACAACACCGGCCGCATCACGATGTTCACCAAGTCCGGCGGGCACAAGCAGCGCTACCGTGTGATCGATTTCCGGCGTTCCGACAAAGCGGGCGTGGACGCGCGTGTTCACTCGGTGGAGTATGATCCGAATCGTTCTTCGCGGATTGCGCTGCTGCACTATGCCGACGGCGAAAAGCGTTATATCTTGGCGCCGCTGGGCATTCAGCCCGGCGACACGATCCAGACCGGAGAAGGCGCGGAGATCGCTCCGGGCAGTGCGATGCCGATTTCGCGAATCCCAACCGGCTCGCTCGTGCACAATATCGAACTCAAGATCGGTAAGGGCGGTCAGCTCTGCCGCAGCGCCGGTGCTCAGGCGCAAATTATGGCGCAAGAGGGTGATTACGCACTGCTGCGGATGCCGAGCGGTGAAATGCGCAAGGTTCTGCGCCGTTGCTGGGCCACTGTCGGCCAGGTCGGTAATCTTGAGCACGCCAACATCAAGATCGGTAAGGCCGGTCGCTCCCGTTGGCTGGGTATCAAGCCCAATGTCCGCGGTGTCGCGATGAACCCGGTTGATCACCCGCACGGTGGTGGCGAAGGCCGCGGCAAGGGCAACCATCCGCAATCTCCGTGGGGCCAGCCGACCAAGGGGTATCGCACGCGTCCCAAAAAGAAGTACAGCGACCGCTACATTGTCCGCCGTCGCGACAAGCGCTGATCGAAACGGAACTCGCACATGGCACGTTCAATTAAAAAAGGCCCCTATATCGAGCCGAGTCTCCTGCGTAAGCTGGAGAAGCACCGGGCCGACGGCGCGCGCGGCGTGCTCAAGACCTGGTCGCGGCGCTCGACGATCTCCCCCGATATGGTGGGTGTGACCTTCGCGGTGCACAACGGCAAGAATTTCCTGCCGGTGTACGTGACCGAAGATATGGTCGGACACAAGCTGGGCGAATTTTCGCCGACGCGGACCTTCCGCGGGCATGTGGGCGACAAGAAGGGCAAGAAGGGTAGGTAAGTGATGACCGCTGAAGCTACCCTTCGTCATACGTCGATTCCGCCTCGTAAGGCGCGGTACGTACTAGACCAAATCCGCGGCCGCTCGGTCGAGCAAGCGTCCCAGACACTGTCATTTTCACGCCGTCGTGCATCTGACGCAATTCTCAAGCTGCTCAATTCGGCCGTGGCCAATGCGGCCCAAACCGGCGAAATGGACCTCGACGTACTGTACGTCAAGGAGGCCTACGCCAATGAGGGACCGACGCTCAAGCGGATTGCGCCGCGTGCCCAAGGGCGTGCCTATTCGATTTTTAAGCGTACGTGCCACATCACCATCGTGCTCGACGAGAAATAAGGCGGTTATCGTGGGTCAAAAAGTACATCCAATCGGTTTCCGCGTCGGCGTGACGCGCGACTGGGGTGCCCGCTGGTACGCAGAGGGCAAGCAGGTGGCGGAGTTCATTCACGAGGATGAGCGCGTGCGCAACTTCGTTAAAAAGCGGCTGTTCAACGCTGGTGTGGCGAAGGTCGAAATTGAGCGTACGGCGCCGCAAGCCATCACGATCAAGATTCACGCTGCGCGGCCCGGCCTGGCCATCGGCCGTAAAGGCGAGGCCATCGAGGGTTTGCGTGAGGAAGTGGCACGGATCGTTCCGCGCGAAGTCCATCTCGAAATCAAAGAGGTGCCGCGTCCCGAAACGAACGCGCAGTTGATCGCCGAGAGTATTGTTTCGCAGCTTGAGCGTCGTGTTAGTTTTCGCCGCGCGATGAAGAAGGCCATTTCCAATGCCCTCAAGTTTGGCGTCGAGGGCATCAAGGTGCGCACCTCCGGCCGCCTTGGCGGCGCCGACATGTCGCGCGTCGAATGGTACCGTGTCGGTCGGCTGCCGCTTCAGACGCTGCGTGCAAATATCGATTACGGCTTTGCGATTGCCCGTACCAAATACGGCGTAATCGGGGTCAAGACTTGGGTCTTCCACGGTGAGCAATATGCCGCCGGACGTGCCTCGCTCGGCGGCGGCGCCGGCGACGGGCATAACGGCTAGGAGTTGATGTCATGTTGATGCCCAAGCGTACAAAATACCGTAAGGTCATGAAAGGCCGTCTTCGTGGCAAGGCCCAGCGGGGGACCGAGGTTTCGTTCGGAACCTACGGGCTGCAGGCCACGACCGCGGGATTCATAACGAGCCGTCAGATTGAGGCCGGACGTATTGCCGTTACGCGTCACGTCAAGCGTGGCGGTAAGGTCTGGATCCGGATTTTCCCTGATAAGCCGATTACCAGCAAGCCGCTTGAAACCCGAATGGGTAAGGGCAAGGGCAACGTCGAATACTGGGTCGCCCCCGTTCAAGCCGGGCGGATGTTGTTTGAGCTTGACGGCGTAAGTGAGGAAGTTGCCCGCGAGGCCATGCGCCTGGCGATGCACAAGTTGCCGGTACAGTGCCGGTTCGTGAAGCGGGAGATCTGATATGGCCACATTGACGACCGAACTTCGCGATTTGTCCGCTCGTGAACTGAGCGACCGTGAGCACGAGCTGCGGCGGGAACAGTTTGACCTGCGGATGCGGATCAACAGTGAAGCAAGTGCGGTGACCCGGCTACGGGCGATCCGCAAGGACATTGCCCGACTGCAAACAGTGCGTCGGGAAAAGCAAAAGGCTGAGGGGAAGTAAGCCATGACCGCCCACAACGAAGCACGCAAGGTCATGCAAGGCGTCGTTCGCTCCAACCTGATGGATAAAACCGTGACGGTTGAGGTCGAGCGCATCGAGCAGCATCCCGTATACAAAAAGTACGTCCGTCGTCGGAAGCGCTATCACGCACATGACGAAGGCAACGCCTGTTCGGTTGGTGACCGGGTGGAAATCATTGAAACGCGGCCGCTGTCGGCAACAAAGCGCTGGGCTGTTCGTTCGATCGTCACGAAGGCGAGGTAGGCCATGATTCAGATGCAGACAGAACTGGATGTCGCGGACAACAGCGGCGCCAAGAGGGTAGAGTGCATCAAGGTCCTTGGCGGGTCGAAGCGGCGCTATGCGTCCGTGGGTGATGTGATTATTGTTGCGGTCAAGGAAGCCATTCCCAACAGCCGCATCAAGAAGGGCACTGTGCAGCGTGCCGTCATCGTCCGGACGCGCAAAGAAGTGTCCCGCAACGATGGCACTCT
This sequence comes from uncultured bacterium, assembly GCA_964617795.1. Lineage (GTDB taxonomy): Bacteria > J088 > J088 > J088 > J088 > CAZUAB01. The sequence goes on along the minus strand of CAZUAB010000130.1, from coordinate 3,732 downwards.
GATTCGCTTTGATACCAACAGCGCCGTGCTCATCAACAAGAACAATGAGCCGCTGGGGACGCGCATCTTCGGGCCGATCGCACGTGAACTGCGGGCACGGCGCTTTATGAAGATTATCTCCTTGGCTCCGGAGGTGCTCTGATGCCTAGGGGCAAGTTCAAGCCGGTTGTTCCGGTCATCAAATGGCCATTCCGCAAAGGCGACGAGGTCGTCGTCATTGCGGGAGCCGACAAAGGCGCGCGCGGCAAGGTGCTGCGCGTCGATCGCAAGCGGAATCGGGTAACGGTGGCGGGCGTGAATCGCGTCAAGCGTCATCAGCGCCCGACCCAAACAAATCCGCAAGGTGGCATCGTGGAGCGCGAGCAACCGGTTCATCTTTCAAATGTAATGCTGTGGGACAAGACCGCGCAGAAGCCGACCCGTGTCGGCCGCAAGATCCTCGAGGACGGTAGTATCGTCCGCGTGGCGCGCAAATCCGGTGAAGTGTTGGAGGGGTAACAAGTGGCCCGTCTGAATGAAAAATACCGCCAGGAAGTGGTTGCCGGCCTCACTGAGGAATTCGGCTACACGAACCCCTTCCAGACTCCGCGCCTCGTCAAGATCTCCGTCAACATCGGGGTGGGTGACGCGACGCAGAACATCAAACTGCTCGAGAGTAGCCAAAAGGAGCTGTCTCTCATTGTTGGGCAGCATGCCGTTACGGCACGCGCTCGCAAGTCAATCGCAGCCTTCAAGCTGCGCGAAGGGCTACCGATCGGCGCCTTCGTGACGCTGCGTCGCGACCGTATGTGGGAATTCTTTGACCGCCTGGTGAATGTTGCGCTACCTCGCGTGCGCGACTTCCGGGGGGTCAATCCCAAGGCGTTTGACGGCCAAGGGAATTACAACCTCGGACTCAAGGAACACATCATTTTCCCCGAGATCCGTGTTGAAGCGACGGATCGTATCAAGGGGATGAACATCGCAATCGTGACAACGGCACGCACGGACGCCGAGGGGTATTCTCTCCTCAAGCGCCTTGGCATGCCGTTTCGTCAGTAACGCGAGGGACAGGCCATGCCACGTAAAGCAATTGTAGAAAAAAGTGCCCGGAAGCCGAAGTTCAAGGTGCGTGCATACACGCGCTGCGGCCGCTGTGGTCGCTCGAAGTCGGTCTATCGCAAATATAACCTCTGCCGCATTTGTCTGCGGGAACTCGCCATGCAGGGGATGATCCCCGGCATGCGCAAAGCGAGCTGGTAGGAGCCATCCCATGGTGAACGATCCCGTAGCGGACATGCTGACTCGGATTCGGAACGCCACGATGGCACGCCATCGTCACGTCTCCATGCCCGGTAGCAAAATTCGTCGTCGCATAGCCGAAATCCTCAAAGATGAAGGCTTTGTCGAGAACTACACTTGGACCGAGGACGCCAAGCAAGGTGTCTTGCATATCGAGCTGCGCTACGATGACCGCGGCACGTGTGTGATCGAAGGTCTGCGGCGCTTGTCGCGGCCGGGCCGGCGCAATTACGCCGGTAGCGAGTCGCTCCCGCGGATTCGTTCAGGTCTCGGCATCGTCATCGTTTCCACTTCGCACGGCGTGATGACCGGCCGCGACGCGCGCGCCAAGGGCATCGGCGGCGAAGTCCTCTGCGCGGTTTGGTAAGGACAGACACCATGAGTCGTATCGGACGCAAACCCATCATTGTTCCTTCCGGCGTCAGCGTATCGCTGAACGGGCGGGATTTTACCGCCAAGGGTGGCAAAGGCACACTCGGCTGGCAAATCCCCGCTGGGATCGAGGTCACAGTCGAGGGTGAACGGATCACCATTGAGCGTGCACGCGACGACAAGCAGTCGCGTGCCTATCACGGTCTGACACGGGCCTTTATGGCCAACATGATCGAGGGCGTGTCGAATGGATTCCAGAAGACGCTGCAGATCGAAGGCGTTGGTTTTCGTGCGGCACTCAAAGGATCCAAGCTGGAGCTGGCGCTCGGTTACAGCCACCCGGTTGCGTTTGAGATTCCTTCAGGGATCGAGATTCAGGTCGAATCTCCGACGGTGATTCATGTTCGGGGTATTGATCGGCAACAAGTGGGTCAAGCAGCGGCAGATATTCGCAAGCTTCGCCCGCCGGAACCGTACAAGGGCAAAGGCATTCGCTATTCCACGGAGCGCATCCGGCGTAAGGCCGGCAAGGCCGGCGCGTAACGGAGCAATGAGATGAAAGTCGAAACGCAAACCAATCGGAACAATAAGCAGCGCACCGCTCGCCGTGCTCGCGTACGGAGTAAAGTGCACGGAACCGCAGAACGGCCGCGTCTGTCGATTTTCCGGAGTAACAAGTTCATTTATGCCCAGGTGATAGACGACGATCGCGGCGTCACGCTGGCGGCCGCGTCCAGTCGCGACCCCGAGGTCGTCGCCGAAGGTTCCCGCAAGAGCGTCGATGCGGCAGTTGCCGTCGGCAAAGTCGTCGCCGCTCGTGCAAAAGACGCCAAGGTCGAACGCGTTGTGTTCGACAAAGGCTGGTATCGTTATCACGGCCGCATCCGCTCGCTCGCCGATGCGGTGCGTGAATCCGGCCTCGAGCTCTAGGAGGGCTGCGTGCAGTTCAGCGACATTGTATTCCCGAAGCACATCCAGAATTTCGTTCGCGTCGATAACGTAGACGGTCTGACCGAACAGGTTGTGCACATTGCCCGCGTCGCCAAGGTGGTCACCGGCGGTCGGCGCTTCAGCTTCAACGCGATCGTCGTCGTGGGCGACCATGACGGACACGTCGGTTACGCGTTGGGTAAGGCTCCCGAGGTGCCGGATGCGATCCGTAAAGCGATGGACAAAGCCAAAACGCGCATGATCGCGGTGCCTCGTGTCGGCACGACGATTCCGCACGATATTATCGGTGAGTTCGGTGCTGCACGCGTATTGCTTCGGCCGGCCAGTGCCGGTACCGGTGTAATCGCTGGCGGTGGCGTCCGTGCCGTGCTCGAATTGGCGGGCATCAAGGATGTGTTGACCAAATCGCTTCGTTCGGCGAACCCGCACAACGTAGTGAAGGCCGTGTTTAACGCGATCGAAAGGCTGCAAACGCCCGAGATGGTGGCAGCACGGCGCGGCATCGACAGCGAGCGGCTTGACTACGTTCGCAAGGAGGCCTGACATGGCTGGGAAATCGGCTGCCGTCAAACAACTTCGTATTACGTTGGTCCGTGGCTTGGCTGGTAAGCGTGACACGCACATTACGACCGTGCGGGCACTCGGGTTGCGTCGACCGCATCAAAGCGTCGAGCGGCCCAACACGCCGGAAATTCGCGGACAGATCAACAAGGTATCGTACCTGCTGAAGGTCGAGGAGATCTGAGATGTTCAATTTGAGCAACATCGGCCCACGTACGGGGGCCAAACGCAAGCGCAAGCGCGTCGGTCGCGGTGCGGGTTCGGGCTGGGGTAAGACCTCTTCCCGTGGGCACAAGGGTCAAGGAGCGCGCAAGAGCGGCAATGTTCGCCCCGGTTTCGAAGGCGGCCAGATGCCCCTGTACCGGCGCGTGCCCAAGCGTGGATTTAAGAATCCTTTCCGTGTGGAATATGCGGGGGTCAACTTGACCGCGTTAGCCGATGCGGCCCAAGGAGACGTGGTCGACCAAGAGTGGCTGCGTGATCGTGGCCAGATTCCCAAAAACGTCAAAGACGGCGTCAAGCTGCTCGGCGTCGGGGAAATCAAAGTTGCGGTGACTGTCCGCGTAC
>CAZUAB010000129.1:0-7042 GCA_964617795.1 uncultured bacterium | reverse complement strand
ACGCACCGCCAGCGACGAGCAGCGTTCCCTCGACCGTTTCGGTCACGGGGGCGTCACCGCCCGGCCCCCCCTTGCCGAGCAGTACGAAATTGTCGCCGGGGTAGACGTAGCGGGTGTCGACGGGGTAGCTGAAGTAGGCGGCGCCGTTGCGGGAGTTGGTCGCGGGCCATTGCTCGGGGATGACGACCTCTTCGATGAAGTCGACCGTGCCCTGCACGACACGCGCCGTCGTGCTGATGTAGCGGAAGCCGCCGTTCCAGTTGTTCCAGACCTCCACGCGTACCGGCGCCGTGACCGGCAGCCAGCCGCGCACCCGGATCCTGAGCACGTCGCCGTGGCGGTACTGGACACGGTCGTTGTCGGCAATCAGGTAGCCGCCGTCCTTGCGCGGGTTGGTCGAGGTAATGGTCAATTCGGGCGTGGCGCCCGGTACGACGTCGCGCTGGAATGTGTCGATGAAGCCGTCTCCGTCGAGGTCGACGGCGGCCGTGTGGATGCCCTCGGCACGCTCAAAGCGGGCAACGCCCGAACCGTCAATGCCTTCGTGCCACCACGTGTCATCGGCGCGGCCGAGCTTGTCGTCCGGCGTGGCGTTGTCGGCGAGGTAGGCTGCGCGGGGATCCGCGGCCCCGGGCGCCAAGGGCGCGAGGGCCGCGCCGCCCTGCGCCTCCCGCAGTGCGAGGGGTTGCTGGTCACTGTAATCCTGCACACGCAGCACGATGCGGCCCTCGCTGGCGTCGCGTGCACAGGCTGCGGCCAAAAGCGCCAGCAGGAGTGGGGCGGTACGGGTGGAGAGAATCATCACTCACCTCCTTCGTCGCGGATGAAGCGAATACGGACCTGCCGCTCGCCCTCGCGGGTTTTATCGTCGATTCGTTCGGGCGTCAAGGCAAAGAACGAAATCTTGAGCCCAATTTTTTCCGGCGGTACGCCCTCGTCGACCATCACTTGATAGACGGCAAGCGCACGTTCCGTCGAAATACGAGAGTTGATGGCCCGGTCGCCAATATCGTCGGTCGAGCCTTCGACGATCACAAAACGAATACGCGCATCACGCTGAACGATGCGCGCCAGAGCCTGCACGCGCGCTCGCGCTTCGCCGTCGAGTACGGTGGCCCCAACCGTGAAAGTGGCCAGCGACTGACCTTCCATGGTGGCCGCCTTGTCACCGAGGCGGATTTGCCGTTCAGTCGTTGTCGGCTGCGTCCTGCGCACACCGGGCGCTTCGGCCTGCGGCGGCGTTGCTGGTTTGCGCAAAATTTCGTCGATGACGCCACTCAGTTGACGGCGCTGCTTTTCGACTTCGACGTGATCAACGACCGGCTCGCCGGGTGCGCGAGGCGCCCGTACGGGTTCGGGGGCCTTGAGGCGGATCGGCGGCCACGTCACGGTTTGGCCGAGCCCGATAATCGCCTCAATCGGCTGCGACACCGCACCGGGCGCCGTGGCATAGCCGGCGTAGCGGCCGGGCACAAGCGACATCGTGAACGCGCCGCGCAGCGCCGTCGACACGGGCTCGGGGCCGTCGAGCCGGAGTTCAACAGCAGCGGTGCCGGGCGCACTGGCCTCGCCGAGAATCCAGCCGCGCGTCGGCGGCAGCAAAATGACGGTCTCTGTGCGCTGCCCGCCGCGCAGTACCGTCGAGCCGGTGACCGTGGCGTAGTCGGGCGCAGAGGCGATCCAAGTCACGGCGTCGGCGTAACCGTACCAGGTGAGGCCACCGTCGCTGCCGTCAACGGGTCCCTCGGTCGGCGTGTAGACAGTCAGGCGGGCGTTGTGAAGCGGCTCGCGACGCAGCGCGTCACGAACGTCAATCGCCAATATCGCGGGCTTGGGATTGAGCCACTGCACGAGCCGGGACCAAACCTCGCGGCCGTCGAATTGGGTCGAAATGCCGATTTGCGCCGTCCACGGCTCGGGAACCTGTACGCCACGCGTGCGTGGTTGGACAATGGCCATCGAGACACCGCCCTGCAGCGAGACGACCTCACGCAGGCGCAGCGCCACGCCCGGGGTTAGCCACTGCGGCCCCTCGTGCGGACCGATCGGTCCGCCAAGCGGCATGCCCGCATGCCAATCGAGAAACAGCAGGGCCGGGCTGAGGTCAAACTCCGGCCGTACGCTCATGGCCAGCCGCGGATGGGCGCCGATCCCGTAGAGTGTTGATTCCACGAGTGTCGGCGTGTCGGGGAGCACTTGGGCGGCGCGATCCCAGTCGACGCCGAGACTCCAATGCAGGCGCAGGCGCGCGGGCAGGTCCGCCGACCCCACATGGCGCAGCGTCGGGCTGAGGCCATCGAAAATACCCGTTTGATTGGGGATGCCCACATAGAGGTCGGTACCGCCCTCGGCCCCGAGTTGCAGCCGTTGGCCGACGGGCCGCAGCCAGCGCAGCCGCAAACGTGAATCACCGAAGGAACGGAAACGATTGGGAATTGCCAAGGCATTGTGGGCGCGCAGCATCGTCGTGTCGGCCCGTACGGTCAAACCGCGCCCAACGCCGGCCAGCAACGTAAAACTCTGCCCAAAGGCCCAGTGGTCGTCGTCGGGATAGAGAAAGGAGGGGCTGCCGAAGTAGCGCGACTGCGTGCCGAGCACGATGTGAGCGGGATCGAGGCCTGTGCCGCTTGTGCGGCTGCTTTGCGGCAGGAGTTCGCCGTCGAGGGCGGCGGTGGCTTGGCGAGTGTCGGTGGGTGCAGTGACGTCGTCCGCTCCGGCCGTTGCCGCGCTCAGCACGGCGGTTGCCACGAGGGCGGCACAGCAACGAACCGCGAACCGCCAGTGGATCCGCGGGTTGGCAGCGGCGGGAATGGGTTCCATGGGTTTCTCGTAATGCTCCCGCCAGCCAAACACGGTTTGATTCCAGTCTGTGTGCCCGTACAGTCTACCACGAGGCCAGGGGCAAGTCCAGTCACCGATGGGCAGATATCCGGGCAAATGGACCGGCATACGGGCAAACCACCGGTCTGTTCGCAGGGGGGTGGCGGTCGCTATAAGGGCCAAGGTTGGCCCCACCGTGCGGCCTGGCTCAGGGTGTCGGATCTGTGACGGAGGGCTGCGCGCGCGCTTCGGCCAGGAAGCCGCGCAGGGTGGGGCCGACGATCGTCGGCTGTTCGATGTGCGGCAGATGGCCGGCCTTGGCAACCCGCAGGGTACGGGCGGCCGGCAGTGCCTGCGCAAACAAGTCTAGCTGACGAGCCGGCAGGATTTCGTCCTCGGCGCCCCAGACGACAAGCACGGGGATGTCCGTGGCGGCGATGCGTTCAAGGGCCGGGCCGCCACTGCCCAAGTCGACCTGCCGCAGTGTTTCGAGGATGCCGCGGCGGAAACCGGCGATTTCAGCACTCAGGCCAAAACGGCTGCGAAAACGGCGGTCGGCCAGCGCATCGTTGTGAAACATCTTGCGGTAGGACACGCGCAGCCAAATCGGCGTAATCACAGACATCAGGTACTCGCCGAGATACGGTGTGGTGGCGACGCCAAACAACCCGGCCTGCTCGGGCGGCATGCCCGCCGGTGACAGCAACACCAACGCCGAGACGTGATCCGGGTAGCGGGCCGCATAGTGCAGGGCGACAAGTCCGCCCATACTTGAACCGACAAAAGCCGCACGTTCGATACCGAGCGCGCGGCGCACGCCTTCGACCTGATCGACATAGGCGTCCATGCCGTAGACGGGAGCATCCGGGCGGTCACTGAGGCCGCGTCCCCACAAGTCGAACGTCACAGTGCGACCCATGGCGGACAAACCCGGCCGTACGGTGTCCCAGACCGTCGTGTTGCCGGCCAGGCCATGGATCAGCATGGTCGTCGGGCCTGTTCCTTCGACGATCGCATACGTTCGCCCCTGCGGCAGTTCGATGAAGCGCCCGGCCGGCTCGTCGAGCAAGTCGAGACGGGGCTCGGGGTATACCTCGAGGTCCGCGAGGCGCGGCGCCAGGACGAGCAGGGTGGCAAGCGCGACGGCCAGGCCGGCAGCCAGCGCAGGGGGGCGGATCGATGAGGATTCCATGGCGACTTATGCTAGCAGTGTCCGGACCGGCGGTCCAGCCTCGTTGGCGATGCGGGCTTCAGGGCTGCGGAGCGAGCCGCAGCACCGCTGCCGCACCCGGCGCCACGTCGATCTGCAGTCGGGTTCCGTGCATGGTCGGCTCGGTACCCCCGTCACTGCGCGTGAGGACCGCTCTGCGGCCTGTCCCTGCAAGGCGTGCCAGCACCGGTGCGAGATCTACCTGGAGCGGCGCTTCGCCGACGTCGAGCCGCAGGACCACCAGGTCGAGGCCGCCATCGCGCCGCCGCCACCAGAGTGCGTCCTGCGCGTCGCTCCACGAATCGTAGCCCAAGAACGCCTCGACCACTGCAAAGGGTACCCAAGGATCCGCCGGGTGGCCGAGCGCATCGGCGGGCCGGAACGGATCCCCACTGCCGATCGCCGCTCTTAGTGCGGGCGGCAGGCGGTCGGGACGCAGGCTGTCGTCGAGGTCGGCCGGGCGCTCGCCAATCGAGTACATCGAACCAGCCATGGCGGTCAGGGCGGCCAAACCTTCGCGTGCGGCCCGCGAGGGCTGATTGCGGGCAAAGAAGGCATCCGGGTCGATCAGCCCGAACCGCGACAACCAGCCGCCGCGCAGCCCGAGCGCACGCAAATACATCATGCGGTTGGTTGTCGGAAGCTCCGTGAAGAACTCGAAGCCGAGATCTGCGGCAACGCGGTTGCCGTCGAGGGCACCCAGCGAAGGCCACAGCGGCTGCGTAGCGGTCCACGCGAGGCTGTCGGGCAGCAGGGCCTCACGTACGGTCGCCATCATCGTCCGGTAGCGGTCGAGGGCCGTCATGGACGGGTCGGCGCCGACCCCTTCCGCGGCCGAGTAGGCTAGGAAGTCCAGCTTGAACATGCGAAAGCCGGCGGCCTGCAGGCCCGCCAGCACCCCGGCAAACCATTCGGCGACCTCCGGTCGGCTCCAGTCGAGGGCGACCAATTCGGGGTAGGGGACACTACAGAGCCCACAGGTGACGGTTCGCCCCGCGGAGTCGCGCAGCACCCACTCGGGATGACGCACGAGGACCTCGGCGCGTGGGTCGGCGACGCTCGGCGTCAGCCAGATGCCGGGCCGGTATCCCGCTGCCCGAATACGGGTCGCTGTGGCGGTGAGATCGGCCCCAAAGCCGTCCCGAGTGCGGTGCCAATCACCCCAGCTTGGCTGCCAGCCGTCGTCCAGCTGGAAAGCGTCGAATGCACGGTCGTAGCCGGTGCTCGCCAGCGCCGCCAATTCGCGGTCGATGGCTGCTAGGTCGAGGCGAAAGAAATCAGCGTGCCAGGTGCTGAAGAAGCGCGGCGCCGGCTGTGCCGGCCGCGGTGTCCAGCCGCTGTCGAAATGGGCGGCCAGCGCCGCTTCGACATCCTCCGTGAAACGGCCGACGCCGATGCAGAGCGTTTCCAGCGTAGTGGCGGCTGTTGTTGGCAAAGGATCGCCGGGGGTGCCCTGTACAAGGACGATTTCAAGGCTGCCATCGGCGGTGCGTCCGGCCCCCAGGCGGGTTTTCCAGCGCTTTGCCGAGCAGGCGCCGATTCCGATCAGTGGCGTGTCCGCGGTGGCGCGAATCGTCGTGGACCACCAGCCGCGCTGCGGGTCGGGGGTGACGCCGCGCACGATCGGTTCGATGCCGAGCGCCGGGTCGTCAAGGCCCGGCGCCAGCGCGCCTTCACCGTCGCGCGGCAGGGGGCCCTTGATGCGAGCAACACCGGCGGGACTGAACTTGGCATAGCCCAGCTGGGTCCAGCGCGGGTCGTCGATACCTCCATCGGCGGTGAGTCGCCAGGTCCACTCGACACCTTCGAGCGGTCCGTCGCCGGCCCGCCGTTGCCAAACCGGATGCAGCAGCACACCGTCTGCACCGATGATTGCCGTCGTCTGCAAGCGTTCGTCGGCTGCCCGCCAGCGTCCGTTCTCGCGGATGCGTACCGTGGGCGCCGACAGGCGGAGTGCCGGGCCGCCCGTAAAACGCGATTGCAGGCTGCCGTCGGTGGCGGCGCTAAGCGACAGGGGTGGCAGATCGGGCAGCGTGAGTATGGCAGGCTCGGCTACGCAGCCGGCAAGCGCTTGCCCGGCCCACAGGGCGGCCGTCAATCGCCAGGCGGCGTGTGGGCTCACGCGTCGGGCAGGGCGGCCAGCAACCGCCGCAGCCGAGCTGCCAACTCGGCCGGATCGGCGGCGGAGAGCTCGACATGCAGGTGATCGTCGCCCGTGCGCCGGAGACGCAAGGCGGTATCGTCGGCAACCTTCGCGGTGACGTCTTCGACCCAATCGGAAGGCAGGGGGCCGGCCAACCGTGCGGCCAGCCGACGGGCGTCGGCCTTGCCGAGCGGGTGTTCGAGCAGCATGCGGCCCAATTCGTCGCGCACCGCAGGATCCGCTTCGACAAGAACCTCCATCTGCGCCGGTCCCAATTGTCCGTCACGGAAGGCACGGATCCAGCGTTCCGGCAGGTCGAAGATCCGCAGGTAGCGGTGCAGTGTCGTCAGGCCGAGGCCCGTCGCCGCCGCCATGCGCCGCAGTGACGGGAACTGTCCCGATGCATAGACATTGCGAAAAAAAGCGGCCCGCTCGAAATGCGTCCAGTCGGTGCGGGCTGCGTTCTCTTCGACGATGGCCCCGAGCATGGCCTCGTCGTCCAGCTTTTCGACTCGGGCAGGCATGGCCGCACGCCCGTCCGGATCCTCAGCGGCCAATAGCTGCCAAGCACGCCAACGGCGCTCGCCGCAGACAACCTGGTACTGCCCGAAGCGGGCGGGGTCGGGATGCGGGCGCACCAAAATGGGATGCAGCAGCCCGTGGTGGCGGATACTCTCGGCCAGCGCAACGAGGGCGGCATCTTCGCCGCCGACGCGCACGTTGAACGGATTGGCCTCGAGTGCGGCCAAGGGGATCTCGACGACGGCGGCAGGTCGCGGGGACATCGCCATCAGCATAGCAGCGCCTGCCCCAACCGTGCCGACACGCCAGCCCAGGCCCCTTCCTGTTCCCGGCCCTAAGGTTACCTT
>CAZUAB010000128.1:0-7264 GCA_964617795.1 uncultured bacterium | reverse complement strand
GCGAGTCGGTGCCCGAAAACGTTATCCGCGCCTACGGCGGGCGGCCGATCACGTTCGGGCCGGACTACATCATCCCCAAGCCGTTCGACCATCGTGTTCTTCTTTGGGTGGCGCCAGCCGTCGCCCGCGCCGCGATGGAGACGGGTGTTGCCCGTCGTCCGATTGAAGACTTCGAGGCCTATCAGGCGCGCCTTGAGACTATGCTGGCACCCGCCCGCGGATTGATCCGTACATCGATCAACCGCAGCAAGGACTCCAAGGCGCGGCCGCGCGTCGTGTTTGCCGAAGGTGATGAAGCACGGATCCTCAAGGCGATCGAGCTCGTCATGGACGACGATATCATCGAACCGATCGTACTGGGGCCGCGTGACCGTATTGAGCAGCGGATTTCAGAGCTGGGGCTCAGCTTGGGCGGCCTGCAGATCCTCGATCATTTTGCCGACCCGGCCCTCGAGGGCTACGTCGATCGCTTCATGGACACCCATCATCGGCGAGGATTTACACGCCAGCGAGCCTGGCGCGAGGTGCGGCGGCGCACGACCTACGCCTCAATGATGGTTGCTGACGGCCGCGCCGACATCTTCGTTGGCGGCATGCACCGCACACTCGAGACCAATCTGCGCAATGCGGTCGATCTGATCGGGCTTCGTCCCGATGTGCCGCTGCCGGTCGGCGTCAGCGCATTGGTACTCAAGGGCCGCTTGCTCATGTTTGCCGACACGGCCGTGACCAGCAAGCCAACGCCGGAGCAACTCGTCAGTATTGCCCGCCGTGCCGTCGAGGGTGCGCGTATGTTCTCCACCGAGCCACGGGTGGCGTTCATCGGCGCCTCCAACTTCGGCGCCCGGGATGATGCCGACTCGTTGCGGCTGCGGCGGGCGGTCGAGATCCTGGATGCAAGCGGCGTGGATTTCGCCTACGAGGGTGAAATGACCGTCGACATCGCGCTCAATGCCGAGCTGCGCAGTGAACTCTACCCGCACGGCCGGCTCGACAAGGATGCCAATGTACTCATTTTCCCCAACCTTGCGGCTGCACACGCGGCCATGCGCCTCTTGGCGGTGGTCGGCGGCGCCGAGGTGCTCGGGCCGGTCTACCGCGGTTTCCGACAGCCAGTCGTCATTCTGGGTCCCACGCAGAGCGCCAGTGAAATCTGCAACCTCGTCGCCATGGCGGCGGGCAAGCTGGCGGCGCTGCGCGCTGCGGGCTTAACGGCAGGCTGATGATGTCTTGGCGCCCGTTCGCCGTTGCGCTCGGGTTGGCCACGAGCCTCGTCGCGTGCACGGATGAATTGGCGATACCCACGCGCGATCGCGATCCGCTGGGGCCGCAGCGGTCGGCGCCGACGGCAAGCGACCGGATTGACTATGTGCGGATGGTCGGAGATCAAGGGGTAACCCAATATATTGGTCACATCCGACCCGTCACCAGTTCGACGGAGCGCAACTGGACCGTCTACCACTATCCGGTGTCGACGGGCGCTGGTTGTCTCGACGACAGCGAGTTTTTGCTTTCGCATCGCCGATCCGGCGAACCGGATGCCGCGGTCCTGCTCTACCTCCAAGGCGGCGGCGCCTGTTGGGACGCCGATACTTGCTTTGGCCTGCCACTGGCCTCCACTTCCGCTTCGACGCCCGGTGGTCGCGGCGTTTTTGACCGCGAGATTCCGCGCAATCCACTGCGCAGCTACGATATTGTCTATGCCTCGTATTGCGACGGAAGTGTCTGGAGCGGTGACCATATTGCAGCTTATGGCGCTCGCCACTGGGGCCTACGAAACCTCTCGGCGGCGCTGACATTCATACGCGATACATATGGTGACCTTGAGCGCCTGGCCATCATCGGCTCCAGCGCGGGCGGCTTCGGGACGCTGATGGCCATGGGGGCGGCCCGTGGTACATTTCCGGATGCCGAACTGCGTGTGCTCAATGACTCGGGTCCAGGGCTGGAAAACCCGGCGCTGGCCGACGAGATGGGCCGCCAGCTACGCGAGGGATGGCGTTTCGATCGCTTCTTGCCCGATGCGTGTCGTGCCTGCGACGAGCAGATGGCCTACCTGATCGGCTACCAACTCGACTTCGACGATCGCCTGCGGGTTGCCATGTTCAGTTACCGCGACGATGTCGTGATCGGCAGCATCTTCCTGCGGCTGTTCTCGGCGTACGCACCGCTGCTGCGGCGCGTCACCGATGATCTACACGACCGTCATCCGGAGGGGTTTCGTCGTTTTTTCGTTGAGGGTTCGTCGCATACAATCGTCGCGACGCGCGATTTCGATCGGCAGTGGCCGCACGGTCAGCGCTTCAGCACGTGGCTCGGCGCGTTTTTGGCCGACGACGCAGATGCCTGGGTCGATCGCCGCTGAGACCCATGCTAATCGCTGGCGACCAGGTCACCCAGATGGGCGGCGACAAGCCGCTGCAGATGGCGTTCGATGTCATCGGGATCGAGCAAGGCCAGCGCACCCTGGACGGCGGCCCGCGCCTCGGCCACCGGTAGACGCCGGACAAGTGCGGCCACCGCCGGAATCGAGGGCGGCGCCATCGACAGATGCGTGATGCCGAGCCCCAGTAAAATCGGCACATAAAGGGGATCACCGGCCATCTCGCCGCAAACACTAAGCTCTGTACCGGTCTCGGTCGCCGTCTCTGCAACCTGTTGCAACATGCGCAGAATGGCGGGGTGGAGTGGGGTGTAGAGATGGGCGACGTGTTCGTCGGTCCGGTCAATGGCTAGCGTATACTGCACCAGGTCGTTGGTGCCGAGGCTCAGAAAATCGGCATCGCGGCACAGGAGGTCGACGATCACCACACTGGCCGGTGTTTCGATCATGACGCCGATCGGCGGCAGCGGCAGTCCCTCGTCGGCGGCGACGGCTGCGATACGTCGGCGGGCCACGTCGAGCTCATGCCACCCGGAGATCAGCGGCAGCATCAGCCGGACCGGGCCGAGGGCGGCGGCCCGCAGGATGGCGCGTACCTGATCGTCGAACAATGCTGGCCGGTGCAGCGAAAAACGAACACCGCGAAGGCCCAGCGCGGGGTTGCGTCCGACCGGTAACGCAATGGAGCGTGGAAGTTTGTCGCCGCCGACATCGATGGTTCGAAAGGTGACCGTCCGTCCACCCAAGGCTCGGACGACGCTGCGGTAATGCTCGGTCAATTCATCGACCGACGGCGGTACTTCGCGACCGAGATAGAGGTACTCCGTACGATACAGGCCGATTCCCTGGGCGCCGTGTTGCAGGGCCAGCGGCACCTCCTCGGGCAGCTCAATGTTGGCCGCAAGCGTGATCTTGAGCGGTGTGGCCCCGGGCGTGACGGTGGGCAGGGCCACCTCGGCCAGCAGGCGTTCAAACCGCTCCTGCTGAATACGGCGGCGGCGACGGGCACGCTGCAGGGCCGTGCGCGAGGGGTCGACCACCACGGAGCCCGCCCGGCCATCGACGATCAGGGGGGTGCCCGGCACAATGCGGCTGGTCGCGTTTTCGACGCCCATGACCGCCGGGACCCCCAAGGTGCGGGCCAGAATGGCTGTGTGGCTGGCCAACGTGCCTTCTTCGCAGACAAAGGCAGCCACCGGAATGCGGGCCAGCCGTACGGTCTCATCGGGCGCCAACTCGCGGACGACGACAACGCTCCCAGCGGCCGGGTCGACCCCGTCATGGGCGCCGGCGAGTCGCTCCAGAATGCGCGTCACAAGGTGGCGGATGTCGGCGGAGCGTGAGGCGATGTAGGCATCATCGAGCCCGGCAAAGATCGTCCGGATTTCTTCCCAGACTTCCCACAGTGCCTGCGCCGCGTTGTGGCGGCGGCGCCGGATACGTTGGAGCGGTTCCAGGGCGATCTGCGGGTCGTCCAGGAGGTCGAGCTGTGACTGAACAATCAGCGCCGGGTCGGCACTTGCCGCATCGGCTAGCTGCGCTTGCAGGTGTAGAAAGTCCTCACGCACCGCGGTCCGTGCCGCCTCGAAGCGGGCACATTCGGCTTCGATCTCATCGTCGCCGATCGCGGTCGGCGAAATAATGAGGTCTCCGCGCAGCCGCACGACGGCTTCACCGATGCCGATCCCCGGCGCCACCGCCGAACCATAGAGTACCGTGTCCCCATAGGGGCGGCTAGGCACAGTGCTAGCCGTCGTTGAAGCCGAGGGCGAACAGATCAGCCAGCGCCTCAAGCGCGGCATCGGCATCCGTACCGTTGGCTTCCAGCTCAAGGGTGCTGCCGACGCCGGCGGCCAGCGTCATCACGCCGAGCACACTCTTGGCGTTGGCGACGACTTCGCCGTGGCGGATCGAAATGTCAGATACGAAGCGCCCGGCCGTCTGCGCCAAGCGGGAGGCGGGGCGGGCGTGGAGGCCACGTTCGTTGACAACGGTGACGGTACGTGTGGGCATGGTCATCCCCATTCTAACAAAAGAACCAGCGCCCCGAGAAGGGGTGGCAGCCAGAGCACGGCGGCGCGCATGCGGGTACGGAGGGTGATCAAGACAGCAATCGCCGCTGCCGCGAAGCCAGCGATGTCGATGGCTGCGGCGGCCGGAAAGGCCTCACGGGCGCTGGCGAAGGCGTAGCCGCCGGCAACCGAGACCCCGACCAAAGCGGCCCTGTGGATGCGCAAACGTAAGTCGTGGCCGGCCAGCCGCTGAGTCAGGACCGCAATGCCGTCGGGCTGGCGCAGTCCCGCCTCAAAGAGCATGATTCGGCCACCGACCTCGGCGCAGAACCAAATGCCGGCCACAAAGGCGAGCCCGGCCAGCCCGCCGATCGCCCAGGCCAGCACCGCCGCCCAGCCGAGGCTCCATTGCAGCGCCCGCCAGTAGAGCAGGTCGCCAATCGCCCCGAAGGTACCCATCCACCGTATCAATCGCTGCGTGGCCGCCTGGGCGGCTTCTTCGGCCGGCCGGCCCGGCTGGAACTCACTAAGGGCGGCGCCCATCAGCAGCGGAGCAAACAAGGGGTGGGTGTTGAAATGCATGACCAGCCGCGCCAGTGTGCGCGGCACGTCATCGGGGGCGGCCCAGCCGACGATCGGGCGGGCGACCGAGAGCCAGCCGAGTGATTGCAGCCGCCGGTAGCTCCACGCGGCCTGCAGGCCGATCAGCGCTAGCCAGGAACGCATGCGCACGCTCAGTGGAGCCATGTTAAGCTCCAGCCCAGCGCAAATCCCAGCGGTAGCCACCACGGCATTCGTCGCCCATTCGGCAGCGGATTGCGCAGGATAAGCGCCGCGACGGCGCCAACCACGACCCACGGCCAAGGCAAGGCGCCCAAACGGTCGGCAGGCGGCCAGCCGGCCAACAGGCGATCAATCTCCCGGACGCCCCAAGCAATCGCTGTCAGCCCTCCGGCGACGCTGAAGACACGGATCGTCAGCGCGACCAGCGCCAGGGCCCGCAGCTCTCCTTGCGACCCTTGCTCGAGTGCCCGCACGACGTTTTCGCCAGCGAGGCCCCAGAGGCGGCGCAGGCCACCATCGAGCGGCACGTAAAGCCCCATGGCCAAAAGGCCGCCGGCCAAGGCCAGTGACAGGGTCCGGCCATCCGGCGGCGTGCCGGCCGGGTCGAGCGCCAGCAGAATGGTCAGGGCCGCTGCGGTGGCCACCGGCACGGCGGGTGTGCGCAGCCCACCAGCGGGAATTTGGTCGGCCCAGATCCACTCAAACACGACGCCGATGACGAAGCCGGGCGCCGGGAGGCCAATTGCCGCGCCCAGCAGCGGTCCCATCACGGCTGGCCGCACGATGAGGATCGGCCCGAGCTCGCTTTGCATGAGCAAATAGACCGAGACGAAGAGGGCGAAACCGAAAACAGCAAGCACGGGAGGGTGCGCCCCCGCCCGCTCAGGAGGGAAGTTCGGCGGGGTCGACGGCCACGCCCTTGTAGTCGGGCGCGGGGCGGTACTCGACGGCAATGCCGGCGCCCGACAGACGCCGCAGCGCCGCCAGTTCGTCGCCGCTGCAGCAGAAGGTTTTGCGGATTTCGACCTTGCCCGGCTCGAAGTGCAGGTTGCCGAGGTTGAGCCGCTCAGTGGCAAACCCGTGCCGCACGGCAATTTCGGCTTCTAGCGGGGTGCGGAACAGCACGACGGTCGGCCGGTCGTCGCCCCGCAGGGTCTCGGCGACAAACTCAGGTGCGACAAAAACGACGTCGACGCCCGGCGGCACGGCCAATTTGGAGATCAATTGCTCGTCGGGACTGGCTGCCAAACCGGCGTCGGCCACGACAATCAAGGTGGCGCCCAGACGCGGCATCCAGCCGTGAACGACCTGGCCGTGAATCAGACGATCGTCGATTCGGACCAGGCGGAGGTTCATGCCGTTACCTTGGCCAGGAGCTGATTGGGCCGCATGATCTGCCGCCGCCCGTATTCGAGTGCCTCGGCGGCGAGGCCATCGAGGTCGAGTTCGTGGCGCCGGGTGAGGACGCGCAGCAGCATGGGCAGGTTGGCGCCGGTGACGACTTCGACCGACAGGTCGTTGCCGAGTGCCAAGGCGACGTTGGCGGGTGTGCCGCCGAAGAGGTCGGTCAGGGCGAGCACGCCGTGTCCGCCGTCGAGCGCGGCGACGACGGTTCGCATCCGTTCACGGGGATCGCCGTCACCGGGGTCCAGCCGCAGGGCCGCCAAGGCGCTCTGCGGTCCGAGGATTTCCTCGACGGCGCCGATCAGGCCGGCGGCCAGCTCGCCATGGGCGACAACGAGGACTCCAACGATATCGTGGGCGGCTTGGTTCAGGCTCGCACCCCCATCACGGTATCATATCATGGTTGTGCTGCCGCACGCGGTCGGTTCGGCGCCGCGCCAATCGCCCGCGCGCCGCGGCCGTGTGCATAACCGCCTCGGGAGGGAGCCCTTTGATGTCTGCCGTTTCGACAACGCCTGCCCCCGTCGCCATCGTCACCGGCGGCACCCGCGGCATCGGCGCCGCCGTCGCCGCCCGCCTTTTGGCCGACGGCTGGTCGGTGGTGGCCTGCTACCTGCGCAACCGCAAGGCCGCCGAGACCGCCGCCGCCGAGCTCGATCCGACGGGAACGCGTTTTGTGGTGACCAAAGCCAACGTGGCGGTCGACGAGGACATGGCCGCGTTGGTCGACCACGCCCTCGGCCTCGGCCCTCTGCGTGGCCTCGTCCTCAACGCCGCCAGCGGCGTCCTCGTGCCGCTGGCCGACACCAACCGCAAGCGCTGGGACTGGACGATGGACATCAACGCCTGGGGCCCCGTCCGCCTCGCCCAGCTCGCCCGCCCCCACATGACGGCCGGCGCC
>CAZUAB010000127.1:0-7342 GCA_964617795.1 uncultured bacterium | reverse complement strand
TGCGTCCCATGTTTCAACCACCACGGTCGATGTAACCCTCGCGGCTACCGGCGCCGCATACTACCGGCTGGCCAATGATCAGGCGCAAGTCGAGACGACGCCGTGGTCGGCCTTGCCGGCCACCGACGGGGGTACGGTATCGTGGCAACTGCTGGCGGGGCCCGACGGCACGCGAACGGTATGGGGCCAATTCGCCAGCCCGCTGGGCGTGGCTGGCGCCGTCATCAAAGACGAAATCGAGCTCGACCAGACCCCGATTGAAATCCTCAATCTGGTGCTCAGTCCGGTAATCGGCCGCCTTGGCACCTCGCACAGCGGTGGATTTACCCTGTCCGAACTGCCCGCGGGCGGCCTGACCGTGCAGTTCGCTGGCCGGGCACCGAATGCCTCGGCGTGCAGCGGGCTCGATTGCGCGTTTTCGGCAGTCGCAGCGGCTGGCGACCCCGAAGGCCAAACAAATGTCCGCGTCACCGCCGCCGATGCAGCGGGCTGGACGGCAGAAGCCGTCGTTGCACTCACCTTGGACTTTACTGCCCCCGACACCATGTTCGACGGCACAGCGCCATCGGGCACCTATCTCGTGGATTCACTGCTTGTTGCCCTTCGCTCGAACGAAGCAAACGTGACTTTTGAATGCAGCCTCGACGGTGCGCCATTCGCGGCCTGTCCCGCATCTCTGACGTTGAGTGCACTCAGCGATGGCCCACACATCTTTTCCGCGCGCGCAGTCGATGCCGCCGGCAATATCGACCCCACCCCCGTGTCCGCAACGTTCGCAATTGAAACGACACCGCCGGACACGGTCATCGACAGTGGCCCTGCCGGTCCCGTCAGCACGCCGACGGTGCTGTTTACGTTCAGTTCGCCCGATGCCGACACGGTCGGCTTCGAGTGCAGCGTGGATGCTGGCCCCTTCGTGGCCTGCACCACTCCGCAGAGCATACCGGGCCTTGTGGACGGCCCCCATACGTTCGCCGTGCGCGCATTCGACGGCGCCGGCAACCGCGACGCCACGCCAGCCTCGCGCAGCTTCAGCGTCGATACGGTCGCGCCCGACACAATTCTGTTCGGCGCACCGGTCGGCTATAAGACAAACGGCAACGCCACCGTGGTGTTCGGCTCGGCGGACCCCGATGTGGCAGGATACGAGTGCAGCACGAATGGCGGCGCCTGGGCCGCCTGCACGAGCCCGCGCAACCTGACCGGATTGCCCGAAGGCCCTTACAAGGTAGCCATCCGCGCTGTCGATGCGGCAGGAAACGTCGATCCGACTCCGGTCGTCGCCGCTTGGGTCATCGACTCGCAGCCCCCGACGGCCAGTTTCCTCGTCGCCCCGTCCAATCCGACGAATGTCGCGCTTGCACAGTTCGAGTTCGGCGCCGATGAGACGTTGGTCACTTTCACGTGCCGCCTGAACACCGGTGTTTGGTCCAGTTGCGCAGCCACGGCCGCCTGGGGTGGACTGCTCGATGGCACGCATACCCTCGAGTTGCGGGCGACCGATGCCGCCGGCAATGTCCAGGGCGTGCCGAGTACCCACACATGGCGCATCGACACTCAGGCGCCGCAGATTCTTGCGCTTGATGTACAGCCGCCGCAGGCGACGACCGGTGATACGGTGACCATCTCGTTTGCAACCGACGAGGCGGTGACGACGCCGATCGTGACGCTGGGCGGGTCGGCGACAACCGTGCTCGTCGACGGCGGCACCACGTTCCTGTTCGGCTTCGACGTCACCGGCAGCGAAACCGAAGGCTTGGCGACGATCATCATCACGGTGGCCGACGATGCCGGCAACGTGACGCAGGCCTGGAGCTCGGTCGCGCTGGACTTCACGCCGCCCAACACCGTGCTCGGCCCCGGTTTGCCCGCGGCGCATACCAACCTGACGATCGGCTATGTGGAACTCGGCGCCGACGAACCCGTCTCCGGTTTCGAATGCAGCCTGAACGGCGCACCCTACGCGTCCTGCAGCAATCCTTGGATCTTCGGCCCGCTCGTTGACGGTCCGCATAGCGTCGAGGTGCGTGCCACCGATCTTGTTGGGCTTGTCGACCCCACACCTGCGACGTGGGACTGGGTCGTCGATACCGCAGCGCCGGCCGCGCCGGACGCGGGGCGTCTGGAAATCGGCGTGCGGCCGTCGGGCACGCCGGACCAGCTCCGTGGTACGACCAACGCCGTCGAAGGCAATGCCACGGTGTACGTCTACCTGACCAGCAGCCTGATGCTGCGGCTGGCGGAGACTGTCGCCGATGCCGACGGCAGTTTCGCGTTCTTTGACATCGGTGACGACGTCGGCGATGCCAACGAGTATGTGTGGGTCACCCAAGTGGACGAAGCGGGCAACGAAGGCCCGGCCGTCGCCGTACTCAACCCGCGCCAGCCGCCCCGTGTCACCCGCGCGCTGGTCGAGATCGTCATCAGCGACGACGTTTTTGGCAACGGCGGCATCGGCAATCCCGGTGATACTCTGCAGCTCCGCTGGAACAACGGCCCGGACGGCGACAACCAGGCGGGCATCACCAGCGTCATCGGGCGCATTCCGCTCCTCTCTGGGGCCACGGAGTACGCTTTGGCTGACACCGGAGACGGCATCTGGCGCGCAGACATCGTCCTCGCGACAGGTACCGTCGATACCGACGTTCGGGGTGAAGTCATCGTCACCGGCGCCGGTGGCCTGCAGACAGGCCCAGTGACCACCATCAACATGGTCAGCGTCGACAACGAGCTGCCACCTGCCCCCGCCCCGGTCACCGCCGATACGGTCGGCGGCATGCTGCGCATCCAGTGGACGGCCTCGGCCGCGCCCGACCTTCTGGGCTACGCCACCTACGCTGGCCCTTCGACCGGCGCCCTCACCCCCCGCCTCGACGTCGGCTGGAACATTCTCGAGACGATCGTTGAAGTCGAAAGCTGTGTCAATTCGGACTATGGCGTCGAGGCAATTGACGATGCCGGCAACCGCAGCGCCATGGTCACCGGCGGTCCCGTCTACATCCCGCTGCGCTCGCCGGGGCTCGCGGCTTGGGGTGACGTTGGCGCCCTTTGGGTGAATACACAGGTACTCGACTACACCACCGAGGGTATCGAAATCCACTACACGCCGGTAACCAGTGGCGCCGGTGCGCCGCCCTGGACGGGCAGCCTCTACGGGGTCACCTCACCGGTCGACGCCGGCATCGGCCGGCAGTTCATCGGACCCGTCAAGCAAGGCACAGAGTTCCAGCTCTCCGCCCGGGCCTATAAACCGGCCTGCCAGTCTTCCTTCAGCCCCATCAAAACGGCGCGCTCGCTCGGCGCGACGGGCATCCACGGTATTCCGCTGCCCGGCAATGGCGCGTGCCCAGGTGGAAGCTGCGCCGGCGATACCGTGCCCGGGCGCTTGTTCCAAGGCGGGCTCGGGTTTGCGGTCGCACGCGCCGGCGACCTACTAGGGGCGGACGGGATCGAAGACATCCTGACCGGCGCACCCGGCGAGACCGCTGCGCTTCTCGTTGACGCCGCCGATCTGGCGGCCTCGGTCACGCAGCCGGAGTACTTTATCAGCGACGACATCGTCGGTGGCGGCCCGAGCTTGGCTGCGGGCCTCGACCTTGATCTCGATGGCATCCCCGACTACATCGTCGGATCGCCGCTGGCCTCGACGGACAACACCTCGCTGGCCGGTATGGTGCGTGCCTTTTCGGGCGCCACCCACGCCGAACTGTGGCGGGTCTATGGTACGCATTTTGGCGCACAGATCGGCTATGCCGTGGCGCTGCTGCCGGATGTAAGCAGTGACGGCCGTGCCGATGTGCTCGTCGGTGGCATCAACTGCGTCACCATCGACTGCCGCGACCGCTACGCGACGCCGGGTACGGCCTATGTGCTGTCGGGTCTCGACGGCAGCATCTTGCGCACCCACGCCAGCGCGGTAACAGGCGACATGCTGGGCGTGGCCGTCGCCGGTGGCGTCGACCTCGTCGGCGATGCCACACCGGACTACGTGATCGGCGCGCCCGGCCACGCCGGCGACGGCTACACGCTGCCCGGCCGCGTGCTGGTCATCGATGGCGCCAGCGGCAACGAGGTCCTCACCCTCACGGCCTTTGACGGATCGGCTCGTTTCGGAATGAGCGTCGCGCTGGCCGCACAAGCCGCCGCCACCGATCCGACACCGCGTATCATCGTTGGCGCCCCGCACCGGCAGATCTTTGGTATCGGGCAGGTCTACGTCTATGGCGCCGACGGCACCCAACTGGCCGCCCTCGACGGCGCCCTGCCGGAGGCGGGGCGCTGGTTCGGCACCGCACTCGCGGCAAACGGCGACCTCGACGGCAGCGGCGATCCACAGGTGATCATCGGCGAGCCGAACGTTCCGCTGTCGAATGCCTACGGTACGGGCCGCGCGTTCGTCTATCGGCTCCGGGACGGTCAGCTTCTCTACGAGGTGTCAGGCAGCGAAATGGACGGCGCCCTTGGCTATGCCCTGTCGTTCCTCGGTGATCAGAACGCGGACGGCAAGGACGAACTTCTGCTCGGCGCACCCGGCTCTCAGGTGGGCGGCCTCTACAACGCAGGACGGCTCTACATCCTGTCGGCAAAGCCATTCTGAGCAAGCCGCAGCGAACGTGACTCCCGAAGGGGGTCGGACCGCAGGGTCCGGCCCCCTTTTTTTTATACCCGCGGCGCACCCCCTGCTATCATGAGTCCATGAAGTTGATTTCGTGGAATATCAACGGCCTACGTGCTGTGCTCGCTAAGGGGTTGCTGCAAAAATTCGTGCGCGATGAGCAGCCCGATCTGTTGCTACTGCAGGAGATCAAAGCGCGGCCCGAGCAGGTCGAGTTGCCACCCGAGTTGGCTGGCATGCACGCCGTCTGGAACCCGGCCGAACGGCCTGGCTACTCCGGCACCTTGACACTATCAAAGATGCCCTTCGACGACGCCCGTACGGAATTGGGCGTCCCGGAACTCGACGGCGAAGGCCGCGTGGTCACAACGCGCCACGGTGGACTGACCGTCGTTAATGTCTCTACCCCAAACAGCGGCGATGGGCTGCGACGGCTGGGCTATCGACAACACGAATGGGATCCCGGCTTCCGTGAATACGTCAGCGGGCTGGCCGCCCGCGGTTCAGTCCTTTGGGGCGGCGATCTCAACGTCGCACATCAGCCGATCGACATCGCCCGGCCCAAAGAGAACGAACGTAGTCCGGGCTACACGATTGAGGAACGCGAGGGCTTCGAGCGCCTGCTGGCTGCCGGATTCATCGACACGTTCCGCCATTTCGAGCCGGGACCTGGGCACTACTCGTGGTGGAGCTACCGGGCCGGCGCCCGTGCCCGCAATGTCGGGTGGCGGATCGACTACTTTGGCGCATCCTCCGACCTGGCAGCCAGACTGGCAGGCGCCCGCATTTTGTCGGATGTGCAGGGCAGCGACCACTGCCCCGTCGTCGTGGACATCGCCTGAGTATTCGATGCACGGCGACGTCGTCCTCGTCCTTGTTGTACTGGCGGCGCTCGGTGGCGCTTGGTACGCGCTCGTTCTGCGCCCACGCCGCCGTGAGTCGCAACGGGCAGTCTGGCGGGCGCAGGGTCTTTCGGCCGCAGCACGGCAGGCGATGTTCGACGGCTCCCCGCTATTGCGGCGCGTGCCGGCCGGGCTGCGCTCGCGGGTCGAAGGCCACACGCGGGTGCTACTCGAAGAAAAGCACTTCGTAACCGGCGACGGCCTCGCATGGGAGGATCGCATGGGGTTGATCGTCGCAGGACATGCAGCGCTATTGTTGACCGGCCGCGAGGCACCGAGTTATTATCCGGCCCTCAAGTCGATCTTACTTGTGGCCGACGTTTTTGAGGGTCGTCGTGTCACTGAACTCGACGGCGGGGCCGTCATCGAGGAGGAGGAGACCCGTGTCGGCGAAAGTTGGCAAGCGGGCATGATCATCCTTTCCTGGCCCGATGTGCTCGAAGACGAAGCTCGACCCATGGACGGCTTCCATGTCGTGTTGCACGAGTTCGCCCACCAGCTCGACGATGAATTCGCGCTCAGCTCCGGCAGCCCGGGCCTACCCGATCCCGGCGCTGCGGAGGCCTTCGCCAATACCCTCGATGAAACACTGGCGGCACTCCGCCGACCGCGTCGGCGAAGCCGTAGCGCGGCACTCGACGACTATGCGGCCACCGATGCGGTCGAGCTGTTTGCGGTCGGCAGCGAAGCCTTTTTCTGCCGTCCCGTCCGGCTGCGGCGCGAACATCCGCGTCTATACGCGGCGTTGTCGTCGTTTTACAGCCTCGACCCGGTCGCCTGGCCGGCCAACGCCGGCGAAGACCCAGGAAACTCGGCGGCAACGGACACCGAATCGCACCTGACGCACTGACTGCTCAGCCGAGCGCGGCCCGCGCAAGCAACCAAGCCGCGCCGCCATAGCCAGTCGTCGTGACCACAAAGCTGAGCCCCATCACCATGCCAAACGGCGCCGTCGGCGTCGCGGATACCCCCGGTCGCACAGCGCGCACGACGAAGCCCGCCGGGTTGCTGAACGACCCAACGACGAGGCAGGCCTGCAGCCACCCCGGCAGCACGACGTCGAGCGGCACAGCAAGCGCGGCGATGCCCCAAAGTAGGCCCGCCATCATCAGGTAATCGATGTGGGCGCGACGCAGATCGCCGCTGCCGGGAAACAGGCGCACGAGCAGCGGTAGGCGCAGATAGCGAACAACCGCCAGGCACCAGGCCAGCGCCAGCGACATGACCATGGCGGCCGCACCGGCAACGACGAGGGCGGCGGACGGTGAAACGGGGGTCATGCGCGGCTCAAGTACGCGGCCCGAGAAATCGGTCGCCGTTCAGGTGGATCAGGTGGGCTGGGTCGGATGCGAGCCAGATCTCGGAGTCCCATGCGATGTCTGCCCAATGACGGGTCATCGTCGCACGATCAGGGAACGCCGAGACATAGACGACCCCCACACCGACTCCTGCGAACAGCGTCGCAAGGTCGCGCTGCCGGAGAGCGGTCACCGGGCCATGTGATGTGACGGCTTCGACAAGAACCAACCAGTTGCGTTCGCCGTCGAAAATGACGAGATCAGGCATTTTCCCGTGAGGATCGACGCTCGCCCCTAAACGGCGGAATGCCTCCAAGTCGGCATGAACCCATTTCGCACCTGTATCCCCGACATACAGGAGTTGCGGAGATCGCAAGAACGTCGGGGAAAATACCTCAATGACTTGCTTGATCAGTTCGCTGTGCGCGCCAGCGCTAAGTTCGAGAATCCGATCGTCGCCAAGGGCAACCGGGACACGATGCACGTCTCGGCGTTTTGCATACAAATCAGCCAACCGCGGCCGCGCC
>CAZUAB010000126.1:0-7449 GCA_964617795.1 uncultured bacterium | reverse complement strand
TTGACTGGACAACCGGGTCGATTTCGAACGCCTCAACCGCAAAGCCGCGCGGTGGCCGGTGATGCTCCAGAAACGCCAAAGTAAGTGCGCCCAGACCGGCTCCCGCATCCAGCAGGCGGCCCGCATCTGAGGGGCTCCGCCGAAATTTCGCTGCCATGTACCGCGCAATCGGCGCCGGGGTAAAGTACTGTCCCAACAGCGATTTTTGCTCGGCCGGTGTCGCGGAAGCTACGCGCTGCCGCATCGACTCCAGCAAGTCGACAGTACTCACATCATGCCCCATCCCGTTCCATTTCGAGGTACATTATACATCAACCCCCACCGCCTCGTTCACGCGCCGTCCCAGTAGCGGGCTCGCTCAGGCAGGACATACCGGATGCCGCCGCGCGGGTCGGGTACATCGCCGTCGTAGCGCGGCACCAGATGCACGTGTACGTGAAAGACGGTTTGCCCCGCTGCCGCACCAATGTTGATGCCGACGTTGTAGCCGGCCGGCGAGAACTCCTCATCAAGGCGGCCTTTGACCTCGCCGACAAGGCGCCACAAATCGGCCTGCACAGCCTCGGCCAGCTCAAAATAATCGGCGGTGTGCGCCTTGGGCACGATCAGGGTGTGCCCAGGCGACAGCGGGTAGCGGTCCGGAAAGGCAACGGCCAGCGGTCCTTCAAGAAAGAACTCGCGTCGCGCCACCCGCTCGCAGAACACGCACGACTTCATGCAGACAGGCCGCTGCGAATCAGGAGGGCCTCCGGATCAGGATCTCGGCCCATGAATTCACGGTACAAATCGGCCGGGTCAGCGCTGTCACCACGGGCCAAAATGGCCTCACGGAAAGCCACACCGACGGCTCGGTCGAGAATGCCCTCCCGCTCGAACCGGGTGAAGGCGTCGGCGTCGAGCACCTCGGCCCATTTGTAGGAGTAATAGCCTGCAGCGTAGGCGATCGGACCGGCGAACAAGTGCGTAAAGCCGCAGATCATGGCGTAGTCGTCGCGTAGGGGCGCCGGCGTGAATCGCTGCTGAATGCCGCGCGCGTAGGCCACGGCCTCACCGTCGCGAGTTGGATCAAAATCAACGTGCAGGGCGAGGTCGAGCGTCGCGAAACCGAGCTGCCGCATCATCGCGTTGGCACTGCGGAAATTGCGAGCGCCGATCATGCGGTCAAACAGCGCGTCGGGAATCGGCGAACCGTCCTCGACGTGCCGCGCGAATTTGTCGAGCGAGGTGCGATCCCAGCACCAGTTCTCCATGATTTGCGAGGGGAGTTCGACGAAGTCCCAGGCCACGTGCGTGCCGGCCAGCGATTTCTCGGGTACCCGCGACAACGCCAAATGCAGCAGGTGGCCGAATTCATGGAAAACGGTCTGCACCTCGTCGTGCGTCAGCAGGGCCGGGCGAGTACCGAGCGGTGGCGTCATGTTGCCGCAAATCACGCCCAAATGCGGCGCAAAGCCGTCACGGCGGGGCCCACCGACCATGAAGTGCCCCATCCAGGCGCCTCCCCGCTTGTCGTCGCGCGGGAACAGGTCAGCGTAGAACGATGCAACGTGCGCACGCCCGCCTTGGCCGTCCGGACCGACGATGCGAAATACGCGAACGTCCGGATGCCATGTTGACGGGCGATCGGGCGCACCCTGGGCAACTTCGACAATCTCAATGCCGAATAAGGTTTCTGCGATCTCAAACATCCCCGAAAATACGCGATCCAGCGGAAACCAGGGCCGCAGTGCCTCATCATCGAAATCGTGCAAGGCCAGCCGCTGCCTTTCGGCCCAATAGCCCCAGTCCCACGGCTCCAGCCGGCTGGGTCCGCCTTGGCTGCGCACGTAGGCCAGAAGGTCAGCGTTCTCGCGCTCGTAATGGGGTCGCGTGCGGACCTCGAGATCGGCCACGAAGCGGCGGGCTGTCGCCCCGTTGCGCGCCATGCGATCGGCAAGCACATAGTCGGCAAAATTGCCGAACCCTAGCAGCTGCGCCTTTTCAGCGCGCAGCGCCAGAATCTCGGCGATCAGCTTGCTGTTGTCGTATTCACCGCCTGCCGCCCGCGTGGTATGCGCAAGATACATCTGGCGGCGCAGCTCGGCATCGTCAGCGTAGGTGAGCACAGCCGTGAGGCTCGGCGCGTGCAGCGTAAACCGCCAACCGTCCGCACCCTTCTGCTCGGCCGCGTGGCGGGCCGCAGCCACGGCGCTTTCGGGCAGGCCACTGAGTTGCGCGGCATCATTGACAGTCAGAGAAAACGCCGTTGTCGCATCGAGCACATGCTGAGCAAACGTTGTCGTCACCTCGGACAAGCGCTCGTTGATGGCTTCGAGCCGCACCTTGGGCTTGGGTGCCAGCGCCGCCCCCTCACGGCGAAAATCGTCGAGCGTCTTTTGCAAGAGACGCGCCCGCACCGGATCGAGTGACCGCGCCTCATCGGTTGCCGCGTAATCTTCGAGCCGCCGGAACAGGTCGGGATGAAGCGTTAGGCGTGAGTGAAAACGGCTAACCTCGGGCAGCACTGCATTGTACGCCTCGCGCAGGGCGGGCGTGGTGGCAACGGATTCGAGGTGCGAAACGATCTCCATGGCCCAGTCGAGCGGCTCGGTCGCCCGTTCCAAAGCGCCGAAAAGAGTATCCCACGTCGGCACTGCCGGATCGGCAACAACCGCTTCGAGCGCAGCCTCGGCCGCCTTCAAATGGGCCTGGATCGCTGGCTCGACATGCTCGGGCCGCAGCCGTTCGAACGGCGCCTCGAACGACAGGGCAAGCAGTGGATTCTCGAACGTCTCGGCGTTCAACGGGTCTTCCTTTCTCGTGGGCAAACAAGGCGGCCCGCCGCGCCAAACGTCGCGCGACCCCAATATCATGCCCGAGTCCACCCCGCGGGCGCGATTTGCAAGCAGCACCGGCCTGCCGTACACTGTATCTGAAACTGAGAAACATTCTCATCCGTAGCTTGTCCGCAGCATGGCAAACTAGGCGCATCGCCGCCGTCAGGAACTGCCCTTTGAGCCTCGCCGCCACCGCCACCGTCGATTTCGTCGCCGACACCGCCGCGCCGGCCTGCCACTGCACCGATCTGCTCCCCGGCGAGCAGGCCGTGATCGCCAGCCTCGGCGGCAACCCTGCCCTGCGGGCTCGTCTGCAAGCGCTTGGCGTCCGCCCAGGGCTGCGGATCAAGGTCATCCGACGTGCACCTTGGGGCTGCCCGATCGAAGTCGAGGTGCGCCACGTCCACTTGGCCCTGCGCTGCGAGGACGCTGCGGCGATTCTGATCGCCCCACGAACCTGACTGCGCCATGGTCGACGCCGATGCGCCGCAGGGCGCCTTCACCGTCGCCCTTGTCGGCCAGCCCAACGCCGGCAAAACCACCCTTTTCAACCGCCTGACCGGCAGCCGGCAAAAAGTCGGCAACTACGCCGGCGTCACGGTTGAGCGACGCGTCGGCGACTGGATACCGGTCGGCGGCGCCCCGATTCGCCTGGTCGACCTGCCGGGGCTTTATGAGCTGGCGGGCGACGGGCTCGAAGAATGGATAGCCGCCGGGACGCTGCTCGGCCTGCGTACCGATACGCCCCGTCCCGATGCGGCGATTCTCGTCCTGGACGTGACAATGATCGAGCGCGGCCTGCACCTTGTCGGCGAAGTCATGGCGTTGGGCATCCCGGCGGTCGTCGCCCTGAACATGGCCGATCTCGCCGCTCCTGAGGGCGTCACGGTGGATGCCGACGGGCTTGCAGCGACGCTCGGGCTGCCTGTCGTTTCGGTCTCGGCCCGGCGTGGCGAGGGCTTGGACGCGCTGGCCGCCACGGTCGCGCGCGCCCGGACCGCACTGACCGGCTTGCGGCGAACCGAGGCATCCGGCGCCATTCATTTCATGCAGAGCATCCGCCGGCGCCATCCGGCGCGCTGGGCCGAGGTGGCCGCCGCTGCACCCACCTTGCCTGACCTGTCGACAGATGCGCCAGACCCCTGGCTGGCCGAGCAAGATGCCATCGCCGAAACGGCCGAGCGCTGGATCGGCGCCCATGTACACCGGGCGGGCCGCGCGGCCAAGCGTGACCTCAGCCGCCGCATCGACGACGTACTCGTGCATCCAGTCTGGGGACTCGCCCTGTTTTTGGGCACGATGTTTCTCATCTTCCAATCGGTGTACGCCTGGAGCGAACCGTTCATCGGCCTAATCGAGGACGGCCTTGCCTGGGGAGCCGCTGCACTTGGCGGCTTGCTGGGCGATACGATGCTGCGCGAAATCCTCGTGGATGCCGGCTTCTATGGCGCCGGCAACGTCATCGTTTTTCTGCCCCAGATTCTCATTCTGTTTTTCTGGATCGCGATCCTTGAGGAATCCGGCTACTTGGCCCGTGTCGCCTTCATGATCGATCGCCCGATGCGGGCCGCCGGTCTGAGTGGGCGGAGCTTTATTCCGCTGTTGTCGAGCTTCGCCTGCGCCGTGCCCGGCATCATGGCCGCACGCACGATCGAGCATCCCCGGATCCGCCTGGTAACGATCCTTGTCGCCCCACTGATGACCTGTAGTGCCCGCCTGCCCGTCTATACACTGATCATCGGCGCCTTCGTACCCGAACGCAGTCTGCTCGGCTTCAACATGCCGGGCCTCGTCCTGTTCGGTCTCTACGCTGGCGGGGTAATCGGCGGCCTCACAATGGCCCGCATGATTTCGGCCGTGATCGAGCGCGGGATCCCGATCCCAATGATCCTTGAACTGCCGCTCTATCGCATGCCCGACTGGCGCAATGTGGCACTGGCGATGTTCGATCGATCAAAGATTTTTTTACGCCGTGCCGGTACGATCATTTTCGGCATGAGCATCGTGCTCTGGTTTTTGATGTCCTACCCGCGCTTTCCCGCCGAGGAGACCCGCCTGCTCGCCGCAGGGGCCAGCAACAACGATGTCGCTGCGTGGCGTATCGAACACAGCGCCGGCGGCACGATCGGCCGCTTGATCGAGCCGGTCATTGCCCCCCTCGGCTTCGACTGGAAGATCGGCATTTCACTGATTGCCAGCTTCACGGCCCGCGAGGTGATGGTTGCCACGCTGGGTACGATCTACCAAGTCGGCGAGGCCTCTGAGGAGTCGGTACCCCTGCGCGAGGCGCTACAACGCGACCCAGCCTGGGACCTGCCGACCGCCCTTGCCCTCCTGATTTGGTACGTTTTCGCTCTGCAGTGCATGTCCACCGTCGCCGTCATGAAGCGCGAAACCGGCGGCTGGCGCTGGCCGATCTTCGCCCTCGGCACAACCTACGGGGTCGCGTGGATTTTGGCGCTACTCGTGTACCAAGGGACAAAGGCGCTGGGCTGGTAGGGGCGAGGACTGAGTTCTTGAGCTCCGCCCGGCACACGGGAGACCAGGTGGTCCATAGCCAAATCTACGGATGCCCCCTCTTGCCCGGCGATCACAAGCCGGTCATGGGGAGATCAGGGGCCCCGTCATTCGCCAATACATGGCCGTGATCGAGCGCCGCGGCGGCAAGGCCGGGCGGCGCACGCCGAGCTTCGACGAGGCGCGGCGAATGGTTGCCATCCGCGAGACTCGCCGGGCCTTTCGCAAGTTCTACGCGCAATGCTTCTGGTTGTCGTCGCCCGACCTGCGGATCGACATGGCAAACGCGGCCTAGGTGGTTGCGCAATTGCGCAAACGCCTAGGCCGCGCGTGGGAAGTGGCCGACCGGCTATGCCGCTGACCGCACTCGAGGAAGACTGAACCGCAAGCTGGCGGCCAATCGTAGCGAAGACAGCGCCCTCGCCGGGGCCGTGCCGATCCTCGATCATCCGGCAACCGTTCGGGCGGGCCAAGATCTAGGCGACTTCCACGACAGCACGGACCTTGTCGCATCGGCATTTGCAGCCGACCGGGCGACGCTGGAGGCGGCCTCTACTGGTCCGCCAAGGCGCACAGCTTCGTCGATTCGCGAAATTCCGGCAGCAACGAAGTGGGAGCGCACTTCGGGCGGCCCTGCGGCGTGCGGCCGCGAATCGTCAGGGAGCCCTGACGAACGCCACCCAGACGCAACAGCCCCAAATGGAAACTCCCGCTATTGGAAAACCCGGCACCGCCTGCTACTGCCGCGCGATCCAGGCCGCCTGCTTTTCGACAATCAGCGCCGCCGACGAGACGCCGACGACGACTTGGCGGTTGGGGATCAGGTTGCCCAGCTTGAGTATGGCGGGAGCCTTGTCGCCGAGTTGGCTGCCGGTCGTGTAGATAGTGAGTGTGCGGTCCGCCCCGTCGGCCAGCCATTCCCAGGCGCCCCAAACGTAGTCGAGGTCTCCGGACACGCGACGGAAGGGCGTTGTTGCCGGGCCCAGGTCGACGTATTCCAAGCGGTATTTGAGCGGAATCGCCAAAATGCCGAAGCCGATGCCCAAGTGCCAGTCGACCGTCAGGCCCTTGGGCGTCGGCGTGACCTTGGCGCTCCGCACCTGCTCGAAGAACTCAGGGTAACGGTCGAAGCTGCGTGCCAAGCGCCGCGCCTCGGGCAGCGGCGCCGCAACCGGGCGCACTGCCGTCACAAAGACGAGATCGAGTGGCCCCGCAGCGGTCGCCAGCCACTGCGTCGGGTGGATGAACAATACCGTACCGCGCGCCGCCAGCGAGCGCAGGATGTCTTCGGGTAGATCGCCGCGCGAGTAGAGGGGGATCACAGGGTCGCGGCGAAGCCCCCTGATATCGGCCGGCGGCGTTGGCGCCCGTCCCTCGACCCGCCATTTGACCGACTCGGCCACCGTCCAGGCCGAACTGACAGGGATCGCCAAATCCAAGTCCGGCTGCGCATCAAGGATTTGGCGCAAAATAAAGCTCGTCGAGCGCAAATCCGACCAGAGCGTATAGACGGCCACGGTCTCGCGCGGACCCACGGCAAAAAACTCCCAGCGGCCGGCATTGGCCGCCATGTCGCCCTCGACAAGTGTCCACTCGATGCCGCCGTCGGTTGTCGCACGGTGGTCAAGCGTGTAGTCGAGCCGGATGCCGCCGACCGGCAACTCGAAGCGCAGGTAAAAGGCCACGCGATCGGCGCCGTCCGGCGACTTGGTTACCGTCACCTGCTCGGTCTGCGGCATGAACTCGGGATAGCGCGCAAAGTCACGGATCGCCGCCGCGACCGCCGTAACCGGCGCCGCGATTCGCACAGCGGCGCTGGCAAACCGCACCTCGCGGGCCTTACCGTCGATCGTTGCTGCACGCGCCGGGTGCAGGAGCACAAGCTGCCCATCGCCGACCAACCTAGCGAGGCCTGCGGCCGGAAGCCCCAAGTCACCCAGCCGCGGCGGCGCCAGCGGATCGGCGGCGGCCAAGGCCGGTAGCCCCACAAAAACAGAAAGAGCGAGGCGCCAAAACACGAACAATTGTTTCATGTAACCCAGCCTAGCGCCCCAACCACCCACCCGTCAAGCCCCCATCGCCCCCCCCCCCGGCCCCCAGGGGGCCCCCGCCCCGG
>CAZUAB010000125.1:0-7475 GCA_964617795.1 uncultured bacterium | reverse complement strand
CACTTGCACGTGGCGGATCAGGCGTTTTCGCCGGTCCAGCGGACCTTCTTGAGATACGTAACTGCGGGCTGTGTGTTGAGCAGGTCGAGCACCTTGTAGCCTCGCTTGCTGCCAGCGACGAGCCGGCTGACCGCACTCTCGGGGTCTTTAAGATCCCCGAAAACAATGGCCTGCGAGGGACAACTTTGCGCGCAGGCCGGCAGTACTTCACCATCGGCCACAGGGCGCCCTTCCATACGGGCCGGCTCGGCGACCGCACGAATGCGCTGCACGCAGAACGTACATTTCTCCATCACACCGCCGGAGCGTACCGACACGTCGGGATTGAGCATCAAGCTCATCGGCTCCGGCCAGGCATGGTACGGATTGGCGGGGTCGTCGTAGCCCCAGTAGTTGAAGCGGCGAACCTTGTACACGCAGGCGTTCCCGCAGTAACGGGTACCGATGCAGCGATTGTACACCATCCCGTTGAGGCCTTCGATGGTGTGGTAGGTCGCCACGGCAGGGCATACCGGCTCGCACGGTGCATTCTGGCATTGCTGGCACATCATCGGCACAAACTTGACGCCTTCGGCGGCATCATCGCCCTCGAAATAGCGCTCAATGCGGATCCACGACATCTCGCGGCCGACCGACACCTGCTGCTTGCCGATCATCGGCACGTTGTTTTCACTCGCGCAGGCCACAACGCACCCAGCACAGCCTGTACATGCGTTGAGATCGACGACCATGCCCCACTGGTGGAATAGGTGGTCGTGCGGCGGATAAAATCCGTTGGGGTCCTTGATGATTGTACCGTGATGAACCGGCGGCTCGAGCTCTTTCTCACCGCTGTTGAGCATCCGGATTTCGTTGAACGCGATGACCTGCCCAATGCCGCGGCCAAGGTCGCGGCGCGAACCGTCCAGTGTCACCAGATTGAGGTCGATGTTCGAAACAACCTTCCGTTCGGCCGCCGCAACACGCCGGACCTTGACGCTGTTTCCACCGAGTGCCCAAGCGCCGCTGGATGCGTCAAGTGTCGCCGCCAAGAGACGGAACGGGTTTCCACTGAGGCCGAGACCTTCACTGCCGACATCGCCCGAGTAGGGCCAGTCGGCCTGCTTAACGGCTCCGAAAGTGCCTAGCGATTCGTGCCCTTGGCCCAGCGGAACGGCAACCACTTCCGGCAAAACACCGCTGGTGATGTACGCATAGACTTCGATGGCGCCGGACGCCGTCTTGACTTCGATCCGATCACCCTGCCCGATACCGAGCCTACGCGCAGTGACCGGATGCAACTCGGCCCAATTGGACCAAGAGGTCTGGATCATTGGATCAGCAATTTCCTGCATCCACGGACGATTGGCAAAACGGCCGTCGTAGCGGAAGATATGCGGATATGCAACCAATTGCAGATCACCGTCACCGGTGCGCACTGGCTCGGCGATCGGCGCCTTGGCGAGGTCACCCATGCGAACGGCGGGGGCGGCCGCCTCACTGCGGAAGACACCGCCGGCGGCCAAGGCAGCCTGCCAGAAATCTTCGAATGGCCCGGTAGCGCCGACCTCAGTCTGCAGACGCTGCCAACGCGCTTTTAGGGCCGTGGCAAAGTCGGCATGCGGCGCTGGAGTACCAAGCGCCGACTGCAAGGCCAGCAACGTGTCACCCGCGTGCCGGGTATCCCACAGAGGATTCATCCCGGGCTGGCGAATCGAAGCCACACCGCCAACGGCCAGATGGTCGCCCCAACCCTCAAGCGGGCCGTGGTCGGGCAGCACAACTGACGCCAACGCACTTGTCTCGTTGGGCATCGCGTCAAGAATGATGAGTGACTCAAGTTTGGCCAGTGTTGTAGTGACATCCCACGCCGCGGGCGCGGTAAACACGGGATCGACACCATAAACAAGCAGATTGCGAATGTCGCCCGAACGAATGGATTCGAGCAAGCCCGCCAAGCCTGACGCCCCCACCGAAGCGCGCGGCTCGGCTCCGGACCCCAAGCTGACCGTTTTACCGATTGCGCCCAGCGCCCGGTTCAGCAGAAGTGCGCCGACCTGCAGGGCCGTCGCGTTGGAGTGCCGGTTGGCCGCACCACCGGCGACCACGACGGGCGCCTTGGCCTTGACGAGCGCGACGGCAAGCGCGTCGATGCGCGCCTGATCGATGCCCGTGACGGCCGCTGCGCGAGTTGCATCAACGTCGCCGATCCAAGCGCGCGCCTGATCGAGATCCGCACCGCCAAGGCCCGCTGCACCGGTGTCCAGCACGGCGCGCAACAGGGCTGCGGCAAGAAATACTTCACTGCCCGGACGAGCAGCAACCCATTCGTCGGCATTGGCTGCGGTCAGGCTCAGTCGCGGTTCAACGACGACCGTATGCGCCATGCGCCCGGCATCCACGTTGCGCGCTTCCGAAAATCCACGTTGCTGGCCGGTTGGGCGTCCCCACGTTTCGAGGAAGTCGGCGCCGAACGACAGGATATGATCGGCCGCGGCCAGATCGAAATGTGGCGCCATCGCAGTACCGAATACAACGGCGCTGGCGGCCGAGAGGCTATCGTCAGCCAGGGGCTCCCAGACGATCCGGCGGGCACCGGTTGCACGCACAAAACCGTCAAAAACATCGGCGAGGGTACCGGCGGGAATATCACCGGTCAGCACAGCCACGCCGCCTCTACCGAGCGCGGCCGCCGCTGCCGTTAGTCCGGCCTCCCAGTCAGAGTCCACGCCCTTGAGCAGCGGACGACGGTAGCGATCGGGGTGATAGTTTGCCTGCAAGGCGCTGTGTCCGCGTGCGCAAAGACCGCCACGATTGACCGGATGGGTCGGGTTGCCTTCGAGCTTGATCGCCCGACCCTCGCGGTTGCGAATCAACGTACCGCAGCCCGCGGCGCATTCGTTGCAAGTACTGGCGTACCACACCGACTGCCCGGGAATCTGATTGTCCGGCGGCACGACGTGCGGAATAATCTTCTCGGGCACGCGCGGAGCGCAAGCGGCCGCGGTGGCGGCCGTGCCGACACCAATGACCTTAAAGAAGGAGCGGCGATTCAAACCAGAGCTCATCGTCATCCCCCGTTACTTGTGACAGGTCCAGCAGTCGCGCAAATGCAGGTCCATCAGACGGACATCTTCGGACGTGGCCTTGACCTCGCCGATGAGGGTTTCCCAGCTGACAGCTTGAGCATACGCTTGCTGCTTGAGGTTCTTGAGCAGGGCGGCATCGTCGACCTTTTGCTTGTGGCAGGTCAGGCACCACCCCATCGTAAGTGGGACTTCATCGAGTGCGGGATCCATGTCGCGGAGAACCGCGACGTCCATTTGTTCAACCGGGCCGTGGCAAGACTGGCAATTGAATCCCTTGTCACCGATCTTGGCGAGGTCTTCTCCGGCCTTCACATGCACGCGGTGGCTGAAATAGACAAAGTCGGGCAGGTCGTGGACCTTGATCCACTCGATGGGGGTTCCGGCCTCCCAGGCCGCACGCACTTTGTCGACTTCAGCCGGCTGTATGGTGCCCTGCACGATCTTGTGGCAGGTCATGCACGTGGCGACCGGCGGCACGCCGGAATGCGGTGTGCGCCGTGCGTAGCTGTGGCAGAATTGGCAGTCGATCTTGTTGTCGCCGGCATGGATCTTGTGGCTGAACTGGATCGGCTGCTCGGGCGCATAGGCTGCTTTGTAGTCTTTGGCCGCCTCACTGCGGGTACCACCAACGACCGCGAAGGTCGCCAGAGCCAACAGCAAAACAGGCAGGACTGTGAAGGCAAGGCGCTTCATTGCAGAACGCTCTCCTCCGGGCGAGGGATGACGGGAACGGTGAAGACTGATTGAACGGTTTCATTATACGGATGAGCGGAAATTCAGCAAATCGCCGACGCCCGCAAACATCATCACCATCGGCGTCTTCGTGGACACAAGAGGTCCATGTTCACTCAGACTCCGGCGGCGGCTTGCACATCCTCGATGTGAAGGGCCAAGGAATCCGGCCGCCGGCTCCACGCATCGCGCCGAGGTACGTAGGCCAAACGCAGGGGGCCGGGCACGCGCGGACGCCGTGCGCCGTCGAACATCACGGCATCCACCGGGCTCCCGCCGGCGCTGACTTGAAAGCGAAGGTGCCGACGCGCAAAGGTGCGCATGCCGTTGGGCTGCACCGCGTCGCTGACAAACAGCGGTCGCGGATTCCCCATCCCGAAGGGGCGCAGGCGGTCCAGCGCCTCCATCCATTGGGCGGTCAACCCACCTAGCGGCATCAAGCCGTCGAGGTCAAGTGTCGGCTCCCAAGCGGCAGGCCCCCCGGCCGCACGCAACGCTGCCTCGACGGTCGAACGAAACGCTCCCAAAGACGCCAACGGCACCGTCATGCCTGCGGATGCCCGGTGACCGCCCATTGCAGTTGTCAGGTGTCGGCCTTCCTCGAGTGCGGCCAACAGGTCGACTTCCGGGATACTCCGGCCGCTACCTTTGGCCGCCTCGCCTTCAATCTGCATAAGCAAGGCCGGCCGGTGATGGAGCCGCATCAACTTGGCCGCCACAATACCCAAAACTCCATGCGGCCATTTGGGGCTGACAGCAAAAATCAGCGCACGCTCGGCGAATCCGGGGTCACCGGCCAATTGGCGCTCGACGTCGTCGAGGATGCCTTTTTCGATACGTTTGCGCTCGATGTTGCAGCGCTCGAGCAAGCCGGCCAAACGCTTGGCCACGTCGGCATCATCGGTAAGCAACAACTCAAGTGCATAGCCTGCATCGGCAACACGACCGGCGGCGTTGAGCCGCGGCGCCAAGGCAAAGCTGAAAGTCTCTTCGTCGAAATGTTTCACCTTGGCGATGTCGAGAAGCGCCTGCAGGCCGGGCCATGGTGTTCGCGCCAACCGGGCAATCCCGTCACGCACCAACGTGCGGTTGGCCCCGATCAGCGGCACCATGTCGGCAACCGTCCCCAGTGCCGCCAACACGCCCAAGTCGACGAGGCGCGGCTCCGGGCGATCGGCAAACCAGCCGCGCTCACGCAAGGCAGCGCGGAGCGCAATGGCCAACGCAAAAGCCACCCCGGCACCGCAGGCCCAAGCCCAAGGGCCGGACTCGCCCAGTCCGGGGTGGACGCAAGGGACCTGCGGCAGTGCTTGGGCGTCGAAGCTGTGGTGGTCGGTGACGACCACCTGCAACCCGGCCGCACGAGCTGCGGCAACGGCCTCCGGCGCGGCAATTCCATTGTCGACGGTGATAAGGACCTCTGCCCCGCGCGCCCGCAAGCGTTCAACGGCAGCGGCAGTCAGGCCGTAGCCATCGCTCCGGTTGGGCACCACACCGAACGCATCACGAAGGCCGACTTCACGCAGAAAACGAACGAGAATCGTCGTGCCGGTCACGCCGTCAACGTCGTAGTCACCGAAAACTGCGACCCGCCGACCGCTCTCGATGGCAGGTAGCAGCACGGCAAGAGCCTCGCGCATTCCGGGCAGATCATGCGGCGCGGGAAGATCGCTCAGACGACCATCGATAAATGCGTCGTCTGGCAACCCCGCCAGCCGCGCCCGGTGGACAGCGACTTCGGCGATTGACTCAGGAAGACTGTACCCCTTGGCGACCGCAGCCACATCCCCCGGCGCCAAGTGTTCGCGTAGGCGCCAAGTAGGGCTTACGGGCTCGCGGCTCACGCCCGGCGCCGGAGCTCCACAAGCAGCAGCGGCGCCGCAATGTAAAGGCTGCTAAACGTGCCGACAAGGATCCCCGCGAAAAGGGCAAATGCAAAATCATGGATCACCGTGCCGGTCTGCGTAAACAGCAGAAGGCAGAGGACCGTGATCATTGTCGTGCCGCTCGTCAGAATCGTGCGGCTGAGCGTGTCGTTGAGCGCACGATTGATTTGCTCGGCAAGGCGCTTGCCGCCCTTGCCGCCCTTGCCGCGAGTCTCGCGAATCCGGTCATAGACGATGATCGTGTCGTTGAGGCTATAGCCAATGATTGTCAGCAGCGCGGCGATGGTCGGCAAGCTGAACTCAAGGCCGGCCAAGCTAAACAACCCTACGACAACGATGAGATCGTGGACCGTCGCCACGATCGCGCCGACCGCATAGCGCAGCTCAAAACGAATCGCCACGTAGATCAGAATGCCGATCAACGCGGCCAAAACAGCCATCAGCCCTTGACGTCGTAGCTCCCCTCCCACTTGCGGACCCACCACCTCGATGCGGCGAATATCGGGTTGGCCGGCGGCCAACGTCTCGACCAAGGTATCCCGCACAAGTTCGGCTGCGGCATTGCTCTCGGCATCGGTGCTGCGCGAAGGCAGCCGAACAAGGAATTCACGATCACCCACACCGCCAAGGCTCTGCACAGAAACACCGTTGTCGATGGATGCGACGGCCTCGCGAACTTCACTGATGCTGATATCCGTGCCGAACCGCGCCTGAACTTCGATACCCCCCGTGAAATCGATGCCCCAGCGAATGCCGCGCAGGGCAAAAACAGACAGCAACGCGGTCAGGATCAGCACCACGCTGATGGTGTAGCCGATTTTTCGCTTGCCGACAAAATCGATATTGGTAGTGGCCGGGATGATCTGCACGACGTGCTACTCCTCAGGTCAAATGGGCAGCCGCGTAACACCGCGGCGCTGCACGTAGAGGTCGATCAGGGTACGAGACACGAAAAGGACACTGATGAGCGTCGTCAGGATACCGGCGGTCAACGTCACGGCAAAACCGCGCACCGGCCCTGTACCAAACTGAAAGAGAACCACACCAGCGATCAGCGTGGTCACATTGGCGTCAAGAATCGCTGACAGCGCCTTGGCGAAGCCGGCATCGACCGCGGTACGCACGCCGCGTCCCGCCCGCAACTCCTCGCGAATACGCTCGAAGATGATCACATTGCCGTCAACTGCCATACCGATTGTTAGGACGATACCGGCCAGGCCGGGTAGGGTCAAGGTCGAGCCGAACAGGCTGAGCAGGCCCAGCAGGTAGATCATGTTGGCCAAGAGCGCAATATCCGCAACGAGGCCGCCGACCTTGTAATAGATGATCATAAAGAAGATGACGAGCATGCCGCCGATGGCAATCGCCAAGACGCCTTCTCGGATTGAATCCTGTCCGAGGCTCGGACCCACTGAACGTTCTTCAAGGATGATTGCCGGTGCGGGCAAAGCGCCCGCCCGCAGCACGATCGCCAAGTCCCGGGCTTCGTCGATCGTAAACCCGCCTTCGATGCTCGCCCGCCCACCGGCAATCCGCTCTCGAATCACCGGCGCACTGTACACCGTATCATCCAGCACAATGGCGAAACGGCGTCCCACGTATTTCGAGGTGATCTCCTCGAAGGCCTTGGCGCCGATCGCGTCGAACTCCATGGAAACATAAGGCTCATTGAACTGTGGATTCAGACGAACGCGCGCATCCGTGATCGTGTCGCCCGTGAGCATCGGCTCGGCATCGACGAGGACCGGCACCGTCTGTGCTGCGAAACCGTCGGCAACGCGCTGAAACC
>CAZUAB010000124.1:0-7505 GCA_964617795.1 uncultured bacterium | reverse complement strand
CCCACGATATGCGAGAAGGGCTGGCCGCCCTGCGGGCGAAGCGGCCGGCCAGTTTTAGGGGGGCCTGATTGTTCTTTTTCGCTGCTGGACGTTTTCCGGCAGCCTGATACGATGGCATGACCGACAAACGGAGAGATTTCGATGAAACGCAATGATGCACCGACCGGGGGCGCCGCGGCCCTCAATGCCTTCCTTGATCAGGGCTCGTCGTTTGAGGGCAAGCTGACCTACAAGGGTGCGGTGCGTATCGACGGCCGCTTTGGCGGCGAGATCGTCTCCAGCGACACGCTCTACGTCGGCGAAACGGGCGAAATCGAAGGTACGATCCGCGTTGGCGAGGCCATCGTCAGCGGCAACGTCCGCGGGACACTGGTCGTCGAACGGCGGCTCAAGCTACTGGCAACCGCAAGGGTCGAGGGCGACGTGCAGACCGGCGCGCTCGTCGTCGAAGAAGGTGCGTCGCTTGACGGCCGGATCGTAATGCTGAACGCCGGGACAGCGGCCGAGAAGTCCCACCTCGAATCTGCCGTGAAAGCGGCGCTCGACGGCAAGCCCGGACAGGCCGGATGACGGTTCGCGGCGACTGCCGCCATTGCGGCGGCGCCGTCGATCAAGAACGAATCGCGTTTCGTGACGAATGCCCCCACTGCGGCGTCGCCCTGCACGCCTGCGTCCAATGTGCACACTACGCACCGGGGAGGCAGTATGACTGCGTCGAGCCCAATGTCGAGCCGGTACGCGACAAGGCGCTCGCCAATCGCTGCGATTGGTTCCGCTTTGCCGGTGCCAAGGCTGTATCCAGCGGCGGTGGGCTCGATCGCGCCGCCGCCGACAAGCTGCTCAAAGACCTCTTCCGCAAAAGCTAACAAAGCGAACACTCCGCACCGGGAGCTGCACAGTCCCGTCCCTTGACAGCGATTTGACCAAATGGTAAACATGATGCGTCGAATATTTTACTATCCGGTCAAACACCGGCCGAGGCCGGTGCTCAGGGAGGTGCCTCATGTTCGTGATTACCGGAGCCGCCGGTCGCGTCGGCAATGTTCTGCTGCGTACGCTGCGCACACGTGAACCCGACCGACCGCTACGTGCGCTGCTGCTGCCGAATGAGCCGACGCGCTCGATCGACGGGCTGGGCGTTGAGGTGGTTCGTGGCGATGTCCGTGATCTTGCCTCACTCGAGGCGGCATTCGACGGGGCCGAGGGGGTCTTCCACGCCGCCGGCTACATTTCGTTGGCGGGCGACGACGCGCGCCTCAAGGCCATCAACATCGATGGTCCAACCAATGTCGTGGCCGCATGTCGCAGCAAGGGCGTCCGCCGTCTCGTTCACTTGGCCTCGACACACGCGATCGCCGAGCCCGACGACGCCACGACCGTCCTCGACGAATCTGTGCCGCTCGACCCGGCCCGGGCTCTCGGTGGGTACGGCAAGTCAAAGGCCGCAGGCGCCCAAGTTGTGCTGCAGGCCGCTCGCGAAGACCTCGATGCTGTTGTTGTATGCCCCTCGGGCGTTCTCGGCCCCTTCGACTGGCTGCCTTCTGCCCAGGGTCGCTACCTGATCGATGCCGTGCGCCGCGGCATCGTCGCCCACGTCGGTGGTGGTTACGACTTCGTCGATGTGCGCGACCTGGCTACCGGTATCGCGACGGCCATGCAAAAGGGCCGACGCGGCGAGCACTATATCCTCAACGGGGACTACCTGCCCCTGCGCGAAATGGGCGACCTCGCGGGGAAAGCAGTCGGAAAGCACGTTCGGCAGATCCAGTTGCCTGTCGGGCTGGCAAGGGCTGCGGCAATGGTGACGCCGTTGTGGTACCGGCTCAGCGGCACCACCCCCAACCTGACAAACGAGTCGCTCGATATCGTTTTTGGCGCCGCCAAGCTCGTCCACACCAAGGCCCACCGCGAGCTCGGATTTACGGTCCGCCCGCTGTCCGAGACGGTTCGCGATCAGATGCACTGGTTTGCCGCCGA
Source organism: uncultured bacterium (assembly GCA_964617795.1). Taxonomy (GTDB): domain Bacteria; phylum J088; class J088; order J088; family J088; genus CAZUAB01. The sequence continues at coordinate 5,528 of CAZUAB010000124.1, read as the reverse complement.
AGGGTACCTTCCCCCGGCGCTGGCGCGCCTAGTCGTGGCACAGGCGTCCGCATGAGCGCAGCCGTGGAGGAAGTCGACCTCATTGTCGTCGGCAGCGGCGCTGCCGGCATGGCCGGTGCGCTGGCGGCCCACGAAGCTGGCCTGCGGGTAATGGTCCTTGAACGCGCCGACGTCATCGGCGGCACCACCGCTCTGTCGGGTGGGGCCCTGTGGCTGCCGGCCAACCCGCGAATGATCGAGGCCGGCATCGACGACAGCGCCGATGAGGCCTTGACTTACCTGCGCGAGCTCACCGCCGGCCGTGTTCACGAGGACGTGTTGGCCGCCTACGTAGAGACGGCCGCTGAGGTTGTTGCATTTCTGGAGCGGACGACGCCGCTTCGCATGGCCGCCTGCACGCGCTATGCGGACTACTACCCCGAGCGCCGCGGCGGCAAGCCCGGCGGGCGCACCGTTGAACCCGAGGCCTTCGATGGGCGCACCCTCGGCCGCCGTTTTTCGCGACTGCGGCGTCCGCAGTCGCTGACACTGATGCTCAACCGCGTTTCGCTGACCGCCCGCGAAGCCCACGGACTCGTAGCAACGGGCTGGGCAGGTATCCTGCGGGCCGGGCTGAGCTTTGCACGCTGGCTGCTCACCCCTTGGCGCTGGCGCGGTGGCCGAGACAGTCGTTTGGCACTGGGCAACGCCCTCGCCGCAGGACTATGGCAGGGCTTGCATGGCGCGGGCATCACGATCCGTACGGGCGCCCGTGTCCGCGAGCTGATCCACAGCGCCGAGCGCGTTGTCGGTGTGCGAATCGAAGTGGACGGCCGCACCGCAGAGATCCGCGCGCGGTCCGGTGTGTTGCTGGCCTGCGGCGGCTATTCGCGTGACGATGCCCGCAAGCGCCGCCTACACGGAGATCCAACCTCCGCCGACTGGGGCGCATCGGTGCCCGAGGATACGGGCGATGCGCTCGATATTACAGCCCCGTTGGGGGCCGACACCGACCTTCTCGAAGCGGCCTGGTGGATGCCCATCTTCCGCGTGCCGGGGGAGGATTATGCCAGAGCCGTAGTCCTCGAGCGAGCACTGCCGGGCGCAATTGTGGTCGGCAGCGACGGGCGACGTTTCGTCAACGAATCCGCGCCCTACGAGGACTTTGTCCGCGCCATGCGTGCCGGTGGGCACGCCCCGGCGTGGCTGATCGTCGATCGTTGGCACCGGCAACGCTATCCGCTGGGGCCGCTCATGCCTGGCCGCGTTCAGCCCATGGCGCTTGCGCCCGCCAGGCTCCGGCGCCAATGGCTGAAACGGGCGGACTCGCCGGAGTCGCTGGCCGCACAGATCGGCGTCGACCCAGCGGGGCTGGCGGCGACGATGCGCGCATTCTCCGCAGCCGCCCTGGGTGGCAAAGATCCAGATTTTGGCCGCGGCGAAAGCGCCTACGACCGCTATTACGCGGACCCGGCGGCGGGGCCGAATCCGTGCCTGCGCCCACTCCGGCCGCCGTTCTGGGCCGTACCGCTCTACCCCGGAGACCTCGGTTCAAAAGGCGGACTGCGCACCGATTGCAACGGCGCCGTCTTGCGCAGCGATGGGACTCCGATTCGGGGCCTTTGGGCTGCCGGAAACGCAGCCGCCAACCCGCTCGGCGACATCTACCCGGGCGCCGGCGGCACGATCGGACCGGCCGTCGTCTTCGGCATGCGAGCTGCACGGGCGGCCGCGCACGCGACGGCCCCCACGCGCCCCTGACGCAATCCGCACCCGGGTTGTGGCAAGATGTAACCGGGTCGGGCGCCCCCGACCCGTGTGAACCCTTGCACCGGGAGGTTCCCATGCGTCGTTCGCTCATCGTCTTCTGCGCGCTCGCGCTTGCCGGATGCCTCGACACCACCGACGTGACCCCCTCCGCTGCCGAGGGGCCGCCCATCGACCCGACAGCTTGGGAGGCGTGGAACCGGCCTGTGGTTGTCTGCGGCGATGCCATCGAACCGAGCGGTGATACCGTGTGGATGCTCGCTCGGCGGCCGTACATCCAGTCGGTCAGCAGCGCGCGTGCGGTCATTGTTTGGGGCGTCGCGGCTACGGCGCCTTCGCTCGGCACGCTCGAATTCGGACAAAACGGCGCCTTCGACAAGACCGCGAGCGGGAAACTCGAGGTCACCATCCCACTTGGGCGTGACGAGACGGCCCGTGAGATCAAGCTCGTCACGGCTATGGTCGAGGGGGTCGAGCCCGGTAGCGAACCCTGCTGGCGTATCCGGCTCGGCGACGAAGTCGCGCTCAGCGGACGCAGTGTGCGGCTGGCGCCCCCGACGGTCGACGCCCCCGTCGATTTTCTGGTCATCGGCGACTATGGCGGTGGCTCGACGTGGCAGACCGCCGTTCGCGACCGCATGGCCGCCTACGCGGCAACGGCACCTGTCGACTTGTTCATCACAACTGGCGACAACGTCTACCCCGAAGGCACGCACGACCAATTTGAGGAGAACGCCTTCCAGATCTACACGGACCTGTGGGGAGGACCGTTCGCCGTCTGGCCGTCGGCTGGCAACCACGACTACGGCACCGATATGGCGCAGCCCTATCTCGACAACTTTGTGTTGCCCCGACAAGCCTTAACCCCGGCCGACCAGGAGCGTTACTACAGCTACGATTGGGGGCCGTTGCACGTCGTCGTTCTCGATAGCGAGTTCAGCCTCTGGCAGATCAGCCGCTCGCGTACCGACGATATGGCCGACTGGCTGGCCGCCGATCTGGCCGCCACCGACAAGCCTTGGAAAATCGCGGTCTTCCATCAGCCTGCGTACACCGGAAACCCCAAACGGGAACCGAATTATCAGGTGCGCCAACAGCTCCTGCCGATCCTTGAGGAGTACGGCGTACAGGTCATCTTCAACGGCCACGAGCACTTCTACGAACGCTTCGCCGCCCTGCGCGAGGGCGAGCCGACTCCCGTGGCCGAGGGCGGCATCGCGCAAATCACCACCGGTGCGGGCGGGCGCAGCCTTTACAATTTCGGCGAAGCCGCCCACCAGGAAGCCGCCTACCGTACGTACCATTACGTGCGAGGTGGAATCCGCGGCTGCCGGCTCTGGATCGAGGCGGTCGATTATGCCGGGACAGTGATCGACCGCGCCTCGTATTCGATCTGCGACTGAGCGGAGAGCGGCGCCAAGACCCGGCGAATCCGTGTTGCCGCGGCGACGACCATGTCGTCGGCACGGTCGGGCGGGGCATAGGCCAGAAAGAAGATCCTGGCGAGTGCAGCAAGCAGATCGGCCGTCTGCGGCGGCGTGTGGGACTGCAACGGCAACACGGCCGCGACGACAATCCCGACGACAGCACGGGCAAGCAGGCCAGTGTCGCCCACATTGCGTAGGGTACCCGCGCCGACAGCGTCTTCAAGAATCCCGACAACACGACTCCCTGCATCCTCTTCGAAGATCATCTGCGTTTGGCCAGCCAGCGGCAGATCGGTCGTACTCGGCTTGAGCCAGTAACCTGCCACACCGTCGCGAATACGAGGGTCGGCCAGCAAACGTGCGATCCCTTCAAAAAGGGCGACGGGACGTTGGCCCGGATCGGCCTCTGCATCGGCCGGAGCGAACACATGGCGTCGATAGAGTGCCTGCAGGGCGATCAAACACTCGACATAGAGCGCATCCTTGCTGGCGAAGTGCCAGTACAGCGCCGCCTTGGTGATATCGGCGGCTTCGGCGACGGCACCGACCGAAACCCCGTCGTAGCCGTGACGGGCAAACAGCGCGAACGCCGCCTGCAGAATGTCCTCACGGGTAGCCCCGCCGTCACGATCACGGCGCCGTCCGGCGCTGCGACGGGTTGATTGCCGGGCAGCCGATGGCGCCCTCGGCTCAGCCCTGGACACGGTGACTGCGATCAAGGAACTTGTCGTGGTGAATGCGTGTTGCCGGAACCCCTGCGGCAGCAAGCAGCGCCTCGGCGGCGTCGATCATCGGCGGCGGACCGCACATGTACGCCTCGTGCACGTCGAGATCGGGCAAATCGGCCAAGGCCTCGGTAACCAAGCCCCGCCGCCCGGTCCAATCGCTGCCTGCCGGTTCGTTGCTGAGTACCGGAACAACCCGCATCCGAGACAGCCAACGGCGCGCCAGATTGCCCAGCTCGGCCATCCCATATAGGTCGGCCTGCGTGCGAGCGCCAAAGAACAAGGTGACGTCACGGGCCACCTGGTCGTAGCGCGCCTGCTCAAGCATCGCCTTGATGGGCGCCAGCCCCGAACCGCCCGCGACCGCCACGATTGGCGCAGTCGTCGTCCGGAGCCGGAAGTCGCCGAAGGGGCCGCTCAACTTGAGCCGGTCGCCAACGGTGGCCGTCTCGTGCAACCACGTAGTGAACGCGCCACCCCCAACTCGGCGCACATGAAAGCGCAACTCCCCGGGTGCAGCCAGCGCCGGCGCCGTGGCGAACGAGTAGCTGCGCGGCCCTTTGACGGACGGTGCCTCGAGGTCGGCGTATTGACCGGCGAGCCAGACCAGCGGAACCTCCGGCGCCAGAACCAGTTCCATGATGTCGTGCGTCAGTCGTTGGAGTGACCGAATCTCGGCCGTCGTCTCGACCACCGGCAGCACCGCATCATCGGCGCGTAGATTCGGCACATTAAGGACGACGTCGCTGCGCGGTACACTCTGGCAAGCCAGAATCCAGCCGTCAGCAATTTCGTCGCCTCTCAAGATGTAGCTCTTGTCCGTCAGCTCCTTGACCTCACCCTCGACCAGCCGACAGCGGCACGTGCCACAGCCGCCGGCACGGCAGCTGTGCGGAAAGGGCACGCCAGCTTCCAGCGCAGAACCCAGAATGGTCTGACGAGGAGCCGCAGGGAACTCCAAACCGGCAGGCTCAACCCGAACGGATGCTGGCGCCACACTGCGGCGGCCAAAGAGACGCAGCATGGATTCAGGCCGCGCCCGTCAGGCCCGCATCGGCCTGCGGCAAGCCCTCAGCAAACCACGGATGGCCGCTCAGACGGTTGGCCTCTTCGATATGTTCGCGCTCTGACGGCGCGGCAAAGCGCCGGTCCCAATCCTGCACGCGCGGAATCATGATCCGGTTGAACAGTGGCGGGACCGCAGCAATCACGATCATCGTCAAGTAGCCCGCCGGTAGCATGGGCGTATCGGGGTAGGCCTTGAGGCGCCAGAACGGCATCTCGCCCTGAGCGTGGTGGTGCGAATGACGGGTTAGATTGTAGAGAAGGTAGCTTGAGACGCGCTTGTTGCAGTTCCAAGAATGGCGCGGCTCAACCGGCGCGCCGGGCACCCTCACCAACCCGTAGTGCTCGACGTAGTTGACGAATTCCAGGTAGCCTTTGCCGTAGATGGCGGTCGCGATCCAAATCAGGGCCCCCTGCCAGCTTGCCGCCCACGCGAAGAACGCCAAGTAGCTAAGCGTCATTCCATTGCCGCGATGCATACGGTTGCGCCACGACCATTGTGAATGCCCAAGGCGAGCCAGCCGTTCGGTCTCCAGCGTCCAAGCATGCAGATAGCTCTGTATGG
>CAZUAB010000123.1:5557-7586 GCA_964617795.1 uncultured bacterium | reverse complement strand
GGGGTTATACGGCAGTCAAACTTTATGGAGCCGTACAGCACTTGTCTGCAAGGCGGTGGAGCGATCGAACCCGTGCGGAATTCCAACCCTCAATTGTTTCGATGTACAAGATCCGTCCCTCAATCGAACTGGCCAGCCTTGGATCGCCGGCACTCTTGAGGCGCAGCAAGTCCGACCGGACGGATTCAACATAGGCCCGCGGTACATGGCAGCCGTGATTCACGTTTATCCCAAGGACTAGTTGCCCTCCGCGATGCCGCGGAGTGACTTGCACCTTCTTGTTCCGGACGGACAGGCCGTAGCTGCTGATGATTTTGATGGCAGGCTGAATGGCCGCACGGGCCTGTCTGCCAGAGAAAGTGATGTCATCCACCCACATGGTAACTTCCAGGCCGAACTCCTCGGCGAGATGGCGTAGCTCGAAGAACATCGGGTCGAGGACGAGCGCGCAAAGTTTGGGGCTGGTTGGGGCGCCTTGGGGCAGGTGGCCGTGGTAGGTCGTCAGTCGCGTCAGCGGGCTCGCCACGTCTCGCCCGAAGTGCAGTCGATTCTTGAACAGGTCATGGACGTGCTTATGGGTGATGGTGCCGAAGCAGTTCCGGAGGTCGAGACTAACCACCACCGGCTGGTTCTTGTGTTTGGAGGCAACGTCTGCCGTCGAAACTCCACGTAAACCGCCGCCCATCCCGGCGGTGTTTGGTACCAACTCCAAGATCCGCCGCAATATGCGGGACTGAACAGCTTTGATTTCTTTCCGAGGGTTGTCGATGACTCGATGGGTACCGTTGGGTTTCAGCTTCTTGAATGGCTTGTAGTGGTTGCCCGCTGAGTTAGCGAGAGAATCCAGAATTTCCAGAGGCACGTCGAGGGTCGCCGCCAGATCTCCCCTGCTGAGGATGGGGTTGGCCAGGAAATCCCTAGGTGGGCCTTTCACTATTGTGCGCCCTGTTCCAATTCGGAAATCGACAAAATCGTCAGCAAGTCTAGCCCCAATTGTTGGGCGGCTGGCGATGAAATTCCTTTAAGATTGGGCTCGTCGGATGCCAGTAGAATGAGGAGGTACAGCGGGGTATGTAGTGCAGTCGCAATAGCTTCAAGCGTCTCGGTGCTGGGTTTGCGGGCGCCGCTCTCCAGTCGCGAGATGAAGCTGGCGTTCTTGCCGATGGCCGCGCCCAGCCCTTGTTGGGTCAGGTCGCGAGCACTTCGGACGATCTTGATGGCTCGTCCGTAATTCATAGATGGCTCCCCGGTGTTGACGAGTATATGCGAATGGAAAAATGGGACAGATCTGAAGCTCGAATTTTCTGCGACTTGCCGGCGATTACTCCTCGACGAAGACTCGGCAGAGCGAGTTGACAGCCTTCATTGCGGCAGTCTTGTCGCCTACGTCAATCGCGTGAGTCAGCGCCTTTACGGCCTGTTCAGCTGCATCCTTCTGCTTCTGGCTCAGCTTCCCACTATTCGCGCTTTCGCGGATGCGAGCAATGATCGCGCGAATGCTCTTCGACTTTGCGTACTTACGCATTTCCGTACCCTCCTTCCCCAGAGACGGACAGCTGAATTGCTGTCGGACGCCCCTGTGCCCCGTGGGGACGCTCTGGTGGAGGCGGGAACTGGCCAACCTGTCCCGATAAAGTGCCCCTTGGCGGGCGGGGTGCCCATTGTCGTAGCGATGTGGCGCTGCGTACATCACGAATGCACTGGCACCCGTGATGTCGACCGCAGGGCCGACGTCTCGCTGGCACGACGATGGGCGCCCGACGGAAAGCGGATTCAGAATCCGCGGCCCTGACGATGTCAGGACCCTAAGTGTCCTACCTTGCGGTAGGTCGCACGCCCGATTGCGATCGGGCATAGAGCGTTTCCGGGCACGGTGTCAAAGAGCGCCGCCATCTCGGCGGTCAGACTTAAGGTAACATCATTCGCCGAGTGTGTCAAATTAGTGACTCACAGACATACATGGACGCTTGCGGCACAAGATAGCGGCGGTCCGGCGTCGCCTCCACACCGGTGTCCTTGGCAAGGTCGT
>CAZUAB010000123.1:0-5547 GCA_964617795.1 uncultured bacterium | reverse complement strand
GCCTAGTGGTGGTGTGCCTGGTGGGGGCTCGATTGCCCCACGGCGGCGTACATCCGGCAAGCGTGTACGGGTCTCTGATGACGCCGCCCCTCACACCAACCCGTACCAAGCCCCGCGGCCCTTGCCGTGCTGGACGATCGCTCCGTCGGCGACCAGGCGGCGGAGGTGGAGTTTGAGGGTGTTGTGGTTGGCGCCCGTCGCGCGGACGGCGTCGGCCATGGTCACGCGGCCATGGGCGCGGGCGAGCTCGACGATCGCCACGGACAGCTCGGGCAGGCGGGCCGGCACCAAGCGATCGCGGTCGAGTGTCAGCCCGAGGCGCCGGATCTGTTCGGCCAGAGAGCGGGGGAAGGAGACCAGCCACGGCCGCCCGTCAGGCGCGCCGTCCGCAGCCAGGCCACCAGCTCGGCCATCCGGCACGGGGTATCGAACGGGCTGGCGGTCTCGAAAACGGCGCCGATTTGCCGTCCGGCGGCGTCAAGGGCGACGACGTGAATCGGCCGCGTCTTGTAGTGGCCCCGACAGCCACTCGGGCGCCAACGTGCCCAGCGCGCGCCAAGTCCCCTTGAACTTGTCGATCCGGGCGATCAAGGACAGGATACTGTGGGCGTAATGGGGAAGGGGTCGGCGTGGACCATGACCCCATTTACACACCCAATTCCACCCAATAAGCGGACCTTCGGTGGCCGCCCGGTGCTCAACCGCCCCGGTTCTCTGCCACCGCTGCCAAGATCAGCGACTTAAACGCCGGCTCATTGAGCGCATCGCCGTCGCGCAGGTCGAGGGCGCGGCGGACGTTGCCGCCGAGGCTGGCGTTGAAGAGGCCCGTTGGGTCAGGTAGGCGGGCGCCTTTGGCGAACGTGAGTTTGACGGCCGCCTTGTAGGTCTCGCCCGTGCAGAGGATGCCGCCGCATGACCAGACGGGTACGCGCCACTTCCATTCCTCGACGACCTTGGGGCAGGCTTCGTGAATCAGGCGACGGACCTCGGCGAGTGTGGCTCCACGCCAGTCTGCGAGTTCAGCAATACGTGCGTCGATCAGGGCTGAGGCGTTGGCCTTGGGCTTCTGTTCCGGCATGGATACCCTCTTCAGTGCCGGTGGCTGGCCCGCAGAGCTTCCAGCATGTTGCGCGTGAACATCCGGCGGCCGGCGGCGTCGGCGGGTAGGGGCGCGGCCCCCAGGCGGGCGGGGGCGCCATGGATGACGCCTTGGGGGCCAGGCGCGTCGAACGTGCCGTTGCCGTCAATATCGACGAACACCGCGTTGGTGAAGGCGAATGGGGGCTCGTCGCGCGAGAGGATCATCGGGAACAGGTCATGGTCGTCACCGTAGCCGATCTCGTCGCGGGCGATGGCGACGAACCAGGCGTCACGGGCCGGCTCGACCGAGAAGGTCCAGACGACCGTTTTGGCGCCGCCGGCATGGACGAAGTCGCCATCGGTGACGCGGCGCGAGAACTGGGCCGCTGGGAAGTCGCGCACGGCGGCGCCGGCGTGCCCGGCCACATCCGGTGTGTTTGTGAACACCTCGAGTGTGTCGATGGTGATCCAATCCGGCATCACCGCCCGCACCGCAACCGTCACCGGTCCGGATGCCATGAGCGTGTCCCCCAGTCCGGCCGCCGTGCCGTCTTCGCCTTGCAGGCGGAGTTCGACGTGCGGGCCGTTCGAGCCAATCACCCGGCCCGCCTGCAGGGCGCGGGCCATGCGCTCGGGAGTGATCGCGGATGCGGTGTCGCGGCCGTCTCCGACCTGGATCAAACTGCGGGGATTACCGGCCGACGAGCTGTACCAATTGTGTGTGTCCGAAACGGCCACGCCTACCTTGCGGCGACCGAGATTGAGCAGTGCAAAAAGATCATTCAGGCCGACCGGCACATCGCTGTATCCGTTGTAGACCTCGAAGGCATCGAAATCCTCGCTAAACAGCCCGCCGGCGGCATCGACGGCTGCTGGGTCCATCCGGAAGTTGCGCGGATCGGCTGCTGGCGTGAGGTCCGCCGTATCGAGTCGGATCGCGCCAAAGTAGCCCATGATCGGCGTCCGCGCGTGGTTGATCTGCACCACCGGCCGCTCGATCGCACCGCTTGCCCGCAGGTCGGCGAACATCGTTGCGGGGGGGCGCAAGCGACCGCCAACACCCTCGAAGGGGTCGTAGGCGCCGCCACGGGGCAGCTCTGGGCCGGTGCGCAGTGGGAAGGCATTGAAATGCCCCAAATCGAAGAACGTCAGCTCGGTGCCGGCAACGCTCGTCACGAAATCACCGATCTCCAGGGCGGCAATCACCGGCATCAGGTCCGCCACTTGGTCGTGTTCGGTCGAAACGAGCATCTCGACCCCCTCGGCGGCAAAGGTAAGTACGCGGTCGTTCTGCGGTACCGGAGAATCGAAGCTGCGCACCGAGTGGACGTGCGTATCGGCGCCGATCCAGCCTGGTTCGTCAACCACACGGTCGATCGCGGCGACGATCGTTCGTGTTTCGCCGGGCGTCAGCGTGACGGGCGTGACGAAGCGCGAAAAAGCCGGCCCGCGCGTGATCACGAGTTCGTAGTTACCCGCTGGTACGCGCAGAGATTCGCGGCGCAGCTCCCCGCGCTTGGCCATCACGCTGACGAGTCCCTCGTGATCGACGATGGCCTGCATTTGCAAGTCCTCCGGCCAGTGGTCGAATAGCACGTCGTTGAAGATGCTCGACGGCGCTTGGGGGCAGCTGCCGACGCAGACAAGCGACACCTTGGCGGGCATCGTCACAGGCTCGCTGCCGAGGCGTGGGTCGAGGCCGCTCAACTCAAAACGCAATTCGGCCGGCGGTTCAAGGTCAAGGTCCACCTGCACCGCGTCACCGGCCCGCAGCGTTACGGTCTGCGCCGCCGGTGCCTTGCCGCCGCGCGGGTCAGCATGGATCTGGTAGGTACCGGGACGCGCCGCGCCGACATAGTGGCCTTCGGTGTTGGCGACAAGGATCGTCTCCAGGCGGCCCGCCGTGTCGAGCAGCGCGATGCGGCCCCCGGCAAACGGTGCAGCGCCGACACGGATCGTCCCCGAAATGGCCCCTGTGGCCTGTGTATCGGCCGTCGCATTCAAGTCGTCCCGCAGGCTGTTGAAATCAGCGTAGACGTGGATGTCGCGGGCAACGTGGATGCTTTCACCGGGGGCCAGACGCAAGAACCCCGGCGGGGGCGCGGCGTGGTCAAACCCGAACAGCGCGGCTGTCAGAAAATCGAATGCGTCCATGGTGCCGTGGACGACGATGCCGATATGCGAATAGAGCATGCTGGCGGCCGCCGCAAGCGGCGTGACGGCATAACCGGCCGACTCACCACGGAAACCCAGCGTCTGCACCTGGGTGTCGAGCGAGCCGAGATTGAAGTCACCGAGCAGGCCGAGTTCACCCTCGGCGGGCCGGGCAGTATTGAAGCGATGGACATTGCCGCCGCCCTCGATCAAGTCGATCAGTGCCGTATACTGCACGCGGTTCGCTGGATTGCAAATGGCCGTATGCATCTCGATGCGCGACGCACCGCTTCGCAGTACGAAATACTGGGCGGCATCAAGCACGATGCTGCCGTCGATCGGCCAGGGAACATTGAGGCCGAGCCGCGGATCGCCACCGGTCAGGCTGGCTGTCAGCGTCCCCAGCGTGCCTTCAAGGTTGAGCCAGTCGGCCAACTCCAGCGACCCATAGGCGCCCACGACCAGCACCCCGTCCGTGCCGTCGCGTACAAGATCGAATTCCTGCACGTCAAGGGCCCATGCCAGTCCGAACAAAGAGCCGATTTCACCCAGATAGTCGTGCCAGATGCCGTCTTGACGCTGGACATCGGCGGCGACAAGAGTGCCGCCAAAGCTGTTGAGCGCCCATTTGCGGCCGGGTCTGCGCAGCACGGCGCGAATACGGTCATTGGCCATGAGCCAGTCGCCATCCTCGACATCAAAGACCCCGCCGACGTCGGTGCCAAGGTGGGGAAGACCAGCCGCACCTTCGATCTGCTGCCAGCGGACCGGCTCCGTGCCGTCGGCCTTGAGCGCTGCGAACGAGGCGCCGAGTGAATCGGGCAGGCAGCGTGCGTAGGTCGTCGGGGCCGGCGGCGAGCCAGCGTCGCAGGCCGCCAGTGCAAACACGAGAACAGCGGAGAGCAGGCGAGAGCGATTTTTGAATATATTCATGACGAAATCGTGCCATGAAGCGACCACCCGGGGCAAGGCGGCCGCGCGGGTCGTCGATGGAGCCGATTTCTGCTACATTGGCCATTGAACTTCGACACGGAGGCCAACCCGTCATGACCACCGGCGCCAAAGCACTGATCGATACGCTCACCAACGCGGGCGTGGACATTTGTTTTTCCAACCCCGGGACCTCCGAAATGCATTTCGTTGCGGCACTCGACGAATCGCCGATGCGTGCGGTGCTGTGCCTGTTTGAGGGCGTGGTCACCGGCGCCGCCGACGGCTACGCTCGAATCGCCGGCAAGCCGGCAGCGACGCTATTGCACCTCGGCAGCGGACTCAGCAACGGGCTCGCCAACCTGCACAATGCCCGCAAGGCCCGTACACCGATGATCAACATCGTTGGTGACCACGCAACCTATCACACCAAGTATGATGCCCAGTTGCAGTCCGATATCGAGACGGTAGCGCGCAACGTGTCGACCTGGGTCCGTACCTGCCCGAGTGTCGACCAGCTTGCTGCCGACGCCGTTGAGGCGCTTCGTGTGGCCATGGGGCCGCCCGCGCAGGTTGCGACGCTGATATTGCCCGCCGATGTCTCGTGGAGCGAGGGCGCGACCGCTCTGCCGCCGCCGCCGCCGGCTACGCCAGAACCGGCCACCGACGAAGTCGTACGCGGCATTGCTGAGGTCCTCAAGGCTGGCAAGAAGGTGGCGATTTTGCTCGGCGGGCGCGTACTCCGAGAGCGTGGGCTCGTTGCGGCGTCACGTATCGCCGAGAAGACGGGAGCCAAGCTGCTCTGTGAGGTTTTTCCGGCGCGATTCGAGCGGGGCGCCGGCCTGCCGCATGTCGAACGCATCGCCTACCTGGCCGAGATGGCAACGGTCCAGTTGGACGGCTTTGAACACCTGATTTTGGTCGACGCCAAGGAGCCGGTCAGCTTTTTCGCCTATCCCGGCAAGAAAAGCTACCTCGTACCCGATGGTTGCACACCGCACCACTTGGCTGCGCCGCAGCAGGATGCCGTGGCCAGCCTCGAAAAACTAGTCGAGGCCGTCGGTGCCAACGATACCGCACCCAAGCTGCAGAAGCCCGAGCGACCCAGCTTGCCAAGCGGCAAGCTGAACGCAGCCAAGGTCTGCCAAGCGATTGGGGCGCTACTGCCCGAGCGCGCGATCATCAGCGATGAAGCGCAGACTTCGGGCATGAAGCTGCCGACCTTTACAGCCGGTGCGCCCCGGCACGATCTCCTTGCTCTGACCGGCGGGGCGATTGGGCAGGGACTGCCGGCGGCCGTCGGTGCAGCAATCGCCGGGCGGGATCGGCCGGTGATTGCGCTAGTCGGTGACGGCACCGCCATGTATACCCTTCAGGCGCTTT
>CAZUAB010000122.1:0-7595 GCA_964617795.1 uncultured bacterium | reverse complement strand
CAGCGGTATCGGCTGTTCGAGCCGCTTTCCGTACTACATGGAGACCTACGGTTTTCACACCATCCACGGACGTGCTCCGGCCATTGCCACGGGGCTGCGGATGGCCAACCCGGATCTTTTGATCTGGGTCGTCACCGGCGACGGTGATGGGCTGTCGATCGGCGGCAACCATCTGATCCACGCATTGCGGCGCAACATCGATCTCAATTACCTGCTGTTCAACAACGAGATCTACGGCCTGACCAAGGGCCAGGCCTCGCCGACCAGCCGACTCGGCACGATCAGCAAGAGCACGCCCTTTGGTTCCCCCGACACGCCGGTCAACCCGATGACCTTCGCGCTCGGCTGCGGCACCACGTGGTACGGGCGCACCGTCGACCGCGATCTCAAGCACATGACCGCCATGATCAAGGCCGCCCCCGAGCACGCGGGTGGCTCGTTCCTTGAGATCATGCAGAACTGCATCGTCTTCAACGACGGTGTGCACGAAGATCTCTACGCGCCCAAGACCAAGGCCGACCACTTGATCGTCTGCGAAGACGGCCAGCCGCTTGTGTTCGGACAGGGCGGCGACAAGGCGCTGGTCTTCGAAAACGACGGCTTCATGGTGGTGGACCGCGCGGCGGTCGATCCGGCACGGGTTGCCGTACATCAAAGCGGCAATCTGCAGCAGGCATGGGCACTGGCGCAACTCGTGCGGCCGCTGCCGATCGGCCTCCTCTATCAGAGCCAGAAACCGATTTGGGAACGGTCGCTCCTGGAGCACGAAGCTGCGATGGTCGCCAAAAAAGGCCCCGGCGATCTGCGTAGCCTCATGCGCAGCGGCGTCACCTGGGAGGTCGGCTGAACACCGACGCCTCGTCGATTGCCGCCGCACTTGCCGCCTGGTTCGACGGTGCCGCCCGCCCACTGCCTTGGCGTGTTTCGCCCTCACCGTGGCGGGTCGTCGTTGCGGAGTTTTTGCTGCAACAAACCCGCGTCGAGACCATCGCTCCACAGTTTGAAGCGATCATGGCGCAGATCCCAACGCCCGCGGCCTGCGCGGCACTCAATGACGCGGCCCTCCACCGCCTGTGGGCCGGCCTCGGCTACTACCGTCGGGCTCAGCACCTACGCGATGCCGCGCGGGCCCTTGCCGAACAGCACAACGGGACGGTACCCGCCGATCCCGCGGCATTGCGCGCGCTGCCTGGTTTTGGCCCGTATACAACGGGTGCGGTCGCGGCCATCGCTTTTGGCCTGCCGTTCGCTGCCGTCGATGGCAACGTAGCGCGCGTCTGGGCTCGTGTTCATGGCGTTCAGATCACGCCCGACGCCGCCGTGCGCCAAGCCGCGCCTTGGGCCGCGGCGATCAGTGCGGCTGGCTCACCCTCGCAAATGGTACAGGCGCTGATGGAGCTGGGCGCGACCGTCTGCAAGCCGCGTCGTGCCGACTGTGCAGCCTGCCCATTGGCCGCCTGCTGCACGGCCGCAACTTGGCCCGATCCGACCGTGACGCCCGAGGCGCGGCGGCGCACCCCACGGCCAGTCGAGCAGCTTATGCACCTTTGGCTGGTCAGTGACGCGCGGCTGTGGCTGGAGCGACGCCCGCGCGGGCTGCTTGGCGAGCGGCCCGCCCCACCTGTGCTGCCACATCCTGGCAACAAGGCACCGCCTAGGCGCTTGGCTCCAGTCCTTGGCCCCGCACTGCTGGAGGCCGTCGGGACGCCATTCCGCCATGAATTCACGCACCGCATCTGGGAGGTTCGGCCGGTCCGCTATCGGCTGACAACGCCACCAGCGACACCGCCGCCTGGCTGGACGGTCGTATCCCGCAGCGCGGCGCGGCAGCTCGGCCTGCCCGCCGCCTTTTTGAAAGGCGCAGGCGTGCTGGACTAAGCGGCCTGCGACGACAGTGGGGCGCCGCGTTACAATGTCTGGATGCCTCTTTTGTCGCTCGAGAATATCGTCGTCGGTTTTGGCCACCCGCCGCTTCTGGATCAGGTCGACCTGCATGTGGAGCCTGGCGAACGTGTGGTGCTGGTCGGTCGCAACGGCTGCGGCAAATCAACGTTGCTGCGCATCGCCGCCGGTGAGCTCGCGCCGGACGCCGGCAGCCGCCGCCTGCAGCCGGGTGCGCGGGTGCGACGGCTGGCGCAAGAGGTTCCGGACGACTTGGCAGGTAGCATCCTCGAAGTCGTCGCCGGCGGCCTCGACCCGCATGACCTGGCCGCCTACTGGCAAACCCGCAGTGCTGGCGGGCCGACCGGTGACCATGCCGAAGTTGCCGAGCTGGGTTGGCAGGCCCACGCCCGCATCGAACGTGTCATGGGGCTACTGGAACTGCCGCGCGACGCCGACGTCACAACGCTCTCGGGTGGCTGGAAACGGCGCGTGCTGTTGGGCCGCGCACTGGCAGCCGACCCCGACCTGCTGCTGCTCGACGAGCCGACCAACCACCTCGACATCGCCGCCATCGAGTGGCTGGAGCGCTTCCTGCACGGCTGGCCGGGGGCCGTCGTGCTGGTTACGCACGACCGCGCCTTTCTGCGCCGTTTGGCCACGCGCATTGTCCTGATCGATCGCGGACGCCTGACGAGCTGGCCGGGAAATTATGAGACGTTTTTGCGCCGCCGTGAGGCCGCCGATGCGGCCGAGCGCAAAGCTGACGCCGCATTCGACAAGCACCTCGCCGAGGAAGAGGCGTGGATCCGTCAGGGCATCAAGGCGCGCCGCACCCGCAATGAGGGCCGGGTGCGCCGGCTGCACGATCTGCGTGAAGAGCGACGTCAGCGGCGCAGTGGTCCGGGCCGGGCCGAGTTGCAGATCCGCGAGGCTGACGCTTCGAGCCGGGAGGTGTTTCGCGCCAAAGATGCCGCCTTTGCTTGGCCCGGTGAGGCGCCGATCCTCCGCGACGTCACTGTCACGATCGTGCGCGGTGATCGTGTCGGCATCGTCGGACCCAACGGCTGTGGCAAAACAACGTTGATTCGGCTGCTGCTCGGTCAATTGGCGCCCAGCGAAGGCTTTGTGCGCACGGGCAAAAATCTGGAGGTGACGTTTTTCGACCAACACCGTGCACAGCTTGACGAGACCGGTACGGTGATGAGCAACGTGGCCGAGGGCAACGACATGATCGAGACCCGCGACGGGCCGCGCCATGTGATTGGCTATCTCAAAGATTTTCTATTCACGGCGGACCGTGCGCGCAGTCCGGTGTCGGTGCTGAGCGGTGGCGAGCGTCACCGGTTGCTGCTGGCACGACTGTTTCGCCAGCCGACCAACGTTCTGGTCATGGATGAACCGACCAACGACCTCGACGTCGAGACTCTTGAGCTGCTTGAGGAGCTGCTGGCGGACTACAGCGGCACACTGCTGGTGGTGAGCCACGATCGCGATTTTCTCGACCACGTGGCGACCTCGATTCTGGCGATCGAGTACGAGGGCCGTGTCGTAGAGTATGACGGCGGCTGGTCGGACTACCTACGTCAACGCCCCGCCGTGCGCACCTCGGCGCCGTCAACACCATCACGCGCACGAGCGGAGGCATCGACGCCCCCTGCATCCGCCGGCCCACGCAAACGGACTTGGAAGGAAGCCCGCGAGCTTGAGTCGTTACCGGCGCGCATCGAGGCCCTGGAAGCGGACCTGGCTGCGGTGCAGTCGCAACTCGGCGACCCATCGTTCTACGCAACTCGCGATGCGTCCGCGATCAGCGCCGCCAGCGAGCGCCTGCGCCGACTCGAGGCCGATCGCAATGTCGCCTATGCCCGCTGGGAAGAGTTGGAGAGCCGCCCCCCCTGAGCCCTCAGGGTGCGGCGACGATGGCCCACGCGCCTCCCTGCGCCTGGGCCCGCAGATGGCGCCCCTCGTAACGCACCTCTTCGACCGGCGCCGCGAGCCCGGTTACCCGTACCTTGAGATCGGCGAACGCGGCGGGCAGAAACAGCTCCAGCTCGTTACCGGCCGCAGCGTTCGCACCCGACGCCGAGAACTGCCGCGTCTGCGGATCCCAGGCCACCCTGCCAATGCGCCCCGGCGCAAAATGCAGTGCCGGCCGTACAATCGGCGCGTAGGTTTCGAAGTACGACGAGATTGGCTCATAATCGCCGCAACCGCGACTCTCGTAGGTCCAAGGATTCCCGTCCTGTGCGTCAAACCAGGCCGCGACGTAGCGGTGCGGGTCGCCGCAACCCGAAGACCATTGCCAGTGGGCCATCGACCAACGGTATTCGTCCTGCAATCCGATCATGCGCAGGAAGTAGCCATCGGGGTCAACGAGGTCGGCCGGCCAATCACCCCATTCTCCGACAATGACCGGTATGCCGCCGTAGCCTCGCACTTCGTTTTCGAGCCGCCGCAGTTGTCCGCCGTCGAGCGGCATCAGGCCAATCGAGCCCTGGTAGACGTGCGGTGCATAGGCGATCTGCGGGTCGTCGGTGAACGGTTCGACGACGCCGCCAGCCGGCAAATTGGCCCAAGCGGCCGAAGGCTCGAACGCGAACACGCGCGGCGCGATGCCGGCCTCGGCCTCGGCGGCACGGATGGCCGCCAGCGTCTTGATGTACAGACGCCGCAGGCCGTCCGTTTCTTCTTGGGAGAACGTGTTGGGCTCATTGAGAATATTGTAGCCCATGACGCCCTCGACATCGGCCATCGCCGCGGCGACGCGTCCCCACATGGCGGCAAAGCGGTCCTGCAGCGGCACGCCGCCTGGCCCGGCGGTGTCGTGAACGAGAAAGTGCCTCCACGCCTCGCGGGCAGCCGGGTTGAACTCACGCAGGTAGTGACCGCCGATATCGGCCAGGCAGCGCGGCGTCGTATCGGATACGAGCGTCGCCCATTCGGGCGCTCCATCCCAACCGCCCGCCGGTATCTCACCTTCGGCGCAGACCTCGTCGGGCCGCGCCGCAATGTGCGGGCCCCAACCGTCTTGGTGCATGTCGACGAGCACGTAAATGCCCCGCGCCCAAAGGGCCCGCATGGCCACCTTAACCTTGGCCAAATAGGCTTCGTCGATCTCACCCGGCGCCGGCTCGACCAGTGACCAGGTCAACAGAAAACGCACCAGGTTGAAGCCGGCCAAAGCCATTGCATCCGCGTCGGCCTCGCTGAACGGCCGCACCGTGGGCAGCGCCGGGTCAAAGGCCCAGTACTCGGCAAATGAATTGAGGTTGACGCCGCGCAGCAGCACCTCGCGTCCGTTGCCATCCACGAAGGCGCCGATGCCATCCGCCGCCGCAACGGCCTGAATGTGCGGGCGGAATAGCGGTGGCTGGGGTTCTGTGTCGTCGCATCCGGTGGTGGTCGCCACGAGGGCTGCGATGAGGAGCAACGAACAGGGCAAACTCGAAATACGCCGGGTTTTTTGCTTCATGCGCATATGATACTCATCGACGAATCGTCTGTCATACCACCGATGGCTGGCATTTGAGACCCCGGTTGGCCTCGCTGACAGCCGCCGCCTGCCGGCTGTCTTGGGCGATAAAGGCCGTGGACATACTGGACATCCCCCCCTCAAACGCGACCAAGCGAAATGAGCGTCTTTTGACGACCTTCGTGCCCGCCGCGCACTTGCCGCCTGAGGTGGCTTGCCAGTTGTCGCGCTGCAGCGTCATCGTCCAGGTGCGAGGGGTCTCATCCACCGTCGCCCGCGGTCGATAATAATCCGTGGCCGTCAGGCCCTCCGACGGCCACTTGAGCACAAACTGGTTGATGCCCTGCTCCACGACCTCGAGACTACCGCTTCCGGTATCGCGAAGCACGTCCACGGCCACCGAGTCATACACCCCCGCCTCCTCGCTCTCCACCCGATGCCCGCCGTACGAGCCGTTGAGGACCAGGCGAGCCGTGTATTGGCCGTGGCCTAGCTCCAAGGCCCATGCCGCGACGGACCACGTGGCCTGGTTGCCCGCAGACGTGGGCTCAAATCGCCGGACAACGCATTTGCCCGAGGCGCAAGGGGCCAGCAGTTCGACGGCCAGTTCATCTGGCTCAAAGAATGCCGGCTGCCACGTCCACGACAGCGACACCGCTGCCGTATTGACCGCCGTGCCCTCGACGCCCCCGGCGGCCCATGACCAGTTTGCAGGGGGGCCAGGGACGGCCGACACCAAGACCGCCGGAATCTCGGCGTAGTTTTGCGGATAGCCCATCACTTGCGCCAATTGGTGACGATAGCCGTCGGTGCCGTCAAAACACGACTGCGGCCAGGCCAATCCCGGCGTCCACGTGTCACCCGACCCCGTGCCGCAGGTCGAGGCCCATGCGCCCGAGGCAATCTCTTGGCGACAAACGGGATCGGGGCCGGGGCCGCTGCCGTAGACCTCGCGCCACGGCGCACGACAGCGCGACCAGCCCGATGACCACATATTTTCGTGAATTTGACTTTTGTACCACAGGACCGCCGCGCTAAGAAACGAGCGTAACGCCCGAATACATGGACAATGCCCCGCCGACCGGCCCAACCGTCTGAACACATCAGACTTATATTTCCACGCACGTCAAGGCCACGCCATGTGCTATAGGCGCAAGCCAGGGCAGTGGATATGCGCAAGAATACGACACGGAGGCCCGAGGGCAACCGACCAGCGCTACCGCGGGGCTACTCCCCCGACGCGCTCAGAGCGGAATGCGCAGGTTGCGCCGGATCGGCGACGGAGCGCTGCCGATGATTGTGATGCCCATGGCGCGCAGGTCGATGGAAGCATGGACGCGAGGGTGTGCCTCGATTGCCGTCCAGGCACGGCGCATGCCGGGCGACCAAGAAATGTCGTCGAAGACAACGACGGCGCCGTCGGCCAGATACGGCAGTGCCTCGTCAAAATAGCGTAGCACCGCGTCGTGATCGTGGTGGCCGTCGTTGAAAAAGAAATCCAGCGGCGCCGCAGCCGCCAGCGCAGCGGACAGCGTCTCGTGGAAGGGCCCAACGACGACCTCGACATTGTCAAGGCCCACCGCATCAAACGTCTGCTGCGCAAGCGCGGCAATCGACGGCGCCCCCTCGAGTGTCCGCAAACGGCCCTGACCGTTGCGAGCCATGGCCACCCCCTGATAGGCGGCCGAAATGCCCACGCAGGTGCCCAGCTCCAGCGCCGACGACGGCTGCAAACGGCGCACGAGGTGATATAGCAGCACAGCCCAGAACGCCGGCTTGCTGGCCGCGCAGACATCGGCAACGGCCGCCGTCGTCAGCACGCCAGCCCGCATTTCCTCATCACTGCGGTTGTCGCCAGGCCGCCCCGCGCCGTAGTCCAAGACGTCAATCCGCGCCTTCGACGACGCCAACTCGGCCCGCCGCGCCTCGATCGCCACAATGCGCGCACGGTCTGCCGCGTCGGGACCGCCACCCAAGGTATCCTTCAACGCGGCCCCCACCTGCCGAAGCTGCGGCAAATCGGCGGACACCAAGGGCTTCAACGCGCGCCGCGCAGCCGTACGCCGCAAGGCCGCCAAAGGCACCGTCGCCGCGTTCTTAAGTGTTGACTTCACTGTCGCGCACCTCTCCACCGGCCCAACGCAGACCCGCAGGCGCCAACCAAGTGACAAAAATGGAGCGGGACACGGGATTCGAACCCGCGACCCTCAGCTTGGGAAGCTGATGCTCTACCAACTGA
>CAZUAB010000121.1:0-7632 GCA_964617795.1 uncultured bacterium | reverse complement strand
TTTGACCGCCCCGACCAGCGTGGCGGGGGCGGAGCCGCAGCCCGGCGCGCTGAGCGCCGGGCTGCGTGGCTCCTTGGGGCAGGGGGCAGGGGCGCTGGAGGTTGCGATGGGTGCCTGGGGCAAAATGGATAATTGGATAACCCGGCACCTTTATTGTTGGGCTGCGGCCTGCTAGACTCATGGGCGATGGGGAAGGATTTGCGATGAGGTTTGTCGGCTGGGCCAAGTTGCGCAGGGTTGGGCTGCTGGCTGGCCTGATTGCGGGCTCGGCGGCGCTGGCGGCTGTGCCTCCGGTCTGGGAGGGCGATCCCGACGATTTGAATGGCGATTGGGAGCTCATCTCGACGATTCCCCCCGAAACCGCCGAGACGATTCGTGATGAGGAGCGGGCACTTGGGGCGGGCAACTGGGCCGATCGAGCTTGGACGCTGACCAAGGGGCGCGACGAGGTGCGGATTGCCGTGCTCGACTCGGGCATCAAGTGGGATGAGCGGGATCTGTTGTACACGGCCTACCTGAATGCGGCCGAATTGGACGGCGAGCACCGGCCGCGCGTCGATCGGGCAGCACCGGTCGATGGCGCGGTGATCTTCGCCGGCATGGACACCGATTGTACGAACTGGCCGGGTGCGGTGACCCCTGCTGCGAATGGCGACGCCAATGGCGACGGGGTCTTCAACCTTGAAGATTACCTGTGCGATGCCCGCATCGACCGCACGGCCGGTGTCGATGCCGCCGACCACCTGGTGGATCCGAGCGACCTGATCGCCCTGTTTTCGGACGGGATCGACGACGACGGCAACGGCTACGTCGACGACATCTCGGGCTGGGACGTGTTCTGGAACGACAACAATCCCTACGACGACACGCGCTACGGTCACGGCACCGGCGAGGCCAAGGATTCAGCGGCCGAGGGCAACAACGGAGAATCGAATATCGGGGTTTGCCCGGGCTGCCGCCATATCCCGGTGCGGGTCGGCGACTCATTCATCACCGATGTGCATTCATTTGCCGACGGCGTACTCTTTGCGTTGGCTTCGGGCGCGTCGGTGGTGCAGGAGGCGCTCGGGACGCTCAACATGAACAAACGTGCGCAGGACGCGGTTGAACTGGCCTGGCAGGCGGGTGCCGTCGTGATCGCCTCGGCGGCCGACGAGATGAGCCTGCACCAGAACTGGCCGGGTTCGGGCGAGCGGATGGTCTACACCCACGCCGTGGCTTTTGACGGGGTGAACGGGATCGAGGGCTCGACGACGTTCCTCAATTTTTCGAACTGCACCAATGGCGGCATTCGTCTTGAGCTGTCGGCTGCCGCTGGCTCCTGCTCGTCGGGGGCCGTGGGGCGCACCAGCGGGGTCGCCGGCCTCGTCTATTCGGCCGGGCTCGATGCGGGTCTGAGCCCGCCCCTCGACGCCGCCGAGGTGGCGCAGTTGCTCAAGATGACCGTCGACGACATTGCCTACGCCGACAGTCCGACCAACCACACGCGCTATACGACGCACCCGGGCTGGGATTTGTGGACGGGCTACGGCCGCGTCAATGCCTACAAGGCGGTCAAGACCGTGTTTGACGGCAACGTACCGCCGACGGCCGAAATCGTAGCACCGGGTTGGTTCGAGATCGTCGACCCTGCGGCTGGCGGCCGGCTTGCCGTTCGCTTGGAGGCGGCTGCACGGCGTTCGGCGTCGGGAACGTGGACGCTGGAGGTGGCGCCTGGCGGCGACGTGCAGGACGGCATGTACCGCGTGTTGCGACGCGGCGCAGTGCCCGCTGGCGGTCAAGCGATTGACCTTGCCGTCGCCTATGAGGAGTTGCCGATCGACCCCGTCGGTGGCGTACGCGACGGCGTCTATGAATACGCGGTTACGCTGCGCCTGCGCGTTACAGATGCCGAGGGTCGTATCGGCGAGGGGCGCAAGGTGTTTCACCTGCGCAGCGATCCGGCTGCCTTGCCGGGATTCCCTCTTCGTTTTGCCGGTTCGCTCGATACCAGCCCCAAGCTGGTTGACTTTGACGGCGATGGTCGGCTCTGGATCGTACAGGCCTCGTCGGCGGGCCTGCTGCACGTGCTCGACCACCGTGGGCAGCCGCGGTCCGGCTTCCCGGTGCCGCTGCCCGCCCGCTACCATGGCCCGGCGGTCGATGCCACGGGCGACCGTGGTCGTTCTGCGCCGCTGGGCACACCCGCCATTGGCGACCTAGACGGTGACGGACGTTTTGAGATCGTAGTCGCCGACCTCGAGGGGCATGTTGCGGTTTGGGATGATGCCGGGCGTCTGCGCAGCGGGTTCCCGGTCACAATCGACCGCGACTTGGCCCGCTTTTCGAGCCCGGATTCGCCGCTTGAGGATGGTTTTTTTGCCTCACCGGTACTGGCCGATCTTGATGGCCAAGGTCGTCTGTCCATCGTTGCGGCGGGCATGGACGGGGCGCTGTATGTATGGGACGATGCGGGCCGTGTGCGACCCGGGTTCCCGGTTCCCATCTCCGATCCCGTTGGTGGCCGGCGCGAGCGCCTTGTCTCGACGCCCAGCGTCGGTGACCTTGACGGCAACGGCGAGCCCGAGATCGTATTGGGCTCCAGCGAGTTCTTTTATCAGGACGATGATTTTCCGGTCGCGTCCGTACGCCTGTACGCAGTACGCGCCGATGGCATGGCGGCGCCCGGCGGCCCCTTTATGCCGGGATGGCCGATGCGGCTGGCGGCAATTCTGCCGGACGTGCTGCCCTATATCGGGCGCGGGTATCCCAATAGCGTTGTGCTGGGCGACTGGGACGGCAAGCCCGGCCTCGAGGTGCTTACGGCGCCGCTTACCGGCATGCCTGAAATCCTTGACCATACAGGCCGCACCGTACGGAGATTGACACTGGGACCTTGGGGCGCCGATTCCGCAAGCATGGATTTTCCCGGCCTGGTCCCGATCGTACACCCGTCGGCGGCGGATCTCGACGGCGACGGCATACCGGATCCCGTGATCGGCCTCGGCGGCCGCGGCTACTTCATCGGCGCCGGGTTGGCCGATGGTCAGCGCATCCCGGCGGATCACTTGATGGCCGCTTGGAGCGGCAAGAGTGGACGGATGTTTGAGGGCATGCCGGTGCGCGTCGATGATTGGCAGTTCTTCGGCAATCCTTCGGTGGCTGACGTCGATGGTGATGGACGTCCCGAGATCTTGGGCGGTAGCGGCCTCTACCGGGTCCATGCCTGGGACATCACCGGCCGGCCAGCCGACGGTTTTCCCAAAACCAGCCTTGGCTGGGTGATCGCAACACCGGCGATTGGCGATCTCGATGGCGACGGGCGCCTCGAGGTGGTGGTCGGTACGCGCGAGGGCTGGCTGTGGGCTTGGCGTACGGCCGCGCCCGCATCGCGGGCCGACGGTGGCAATGCTGTGTTGTGGCCCGAGTACCACCGCACCAGCCACAACAACGCCAACCTTGAGCTGCCGGTGCGCCATCAGCCCGGCCCCCGTTTGCATCGGCCGCGCGGCTGCGGAGTTGGGCCGTCCTCGCAACTCGATGTGTCGCTGGCTTTGGCACTTGTGCTTGTGGCGGCGCCCGCGCTGCGGCGGCGCCGGGTGGTGCTGCGATGACGAGGCGGCCGCCGCCGCGGGCTGCCGCGTATCTTACGGCGGCCTTGACCTTGTCGGCCGCCGCGTGTGCGGCGCCTAGCCCCGAGGCGCCCGACCCCCCCAGCACGGCCGCGTCCCTCGCGGCGGAACTGGCGATTGTCCCGACGGATTATGCGAAGCCCGCGCACTGGGTCTGCACGGGTGCGTCCGGTGATTTGTGCGATGAGCCGGACGGCATGGCCGTCGTCACCACCGACGGCACGCTCCTGCGGCGAGCCTGGACTGCTGTGGCCGATCCTGGCGTCGACTGCTTCTACGTATACCCAACGGTGGACTGGTCAGGCGGCGCCGGCAATCAGCTCGATTTGGCCATCGACACACTGCCGCGCGCGGTGATTCGCGGCCAGGCAGCTCCGTTTGGCGAGGTCTGCAGGGTCTTTGCGCCACTCTATCGGCAGGCGCGGCTCGGCACCTATCTCGAGGGCAAGTCACCCGAGGCGCTGGCGGCCTTCCGGCTCGCTTTCGTCGATGTAGCCGCAGCCTTCGAATACTACATGGTGCATTGGAACGAAGGCCGTCCGCTCGTCTTGATCGGGCACTCGCAGGGCGCACAGATGATCGGCTACCTGCTGCATCGTTGGTTCGACGGCGACCGGCCGCTGATCGGTCTGTCGGGCATCGACGGCACCGCTGTGCTTCGCCAGCGCCTTGTCGCGGCGCTGCCGATCGGCTTCAATGTCTTTGTGCCCCGCGGCGAGATGGTCGGCGGCAGCTTTGCCTCGTTGCCGCTTTGCAGCGAGCCTGAACAGCAGGGCTGCGTCATTCACTACCGTAGCTATCCCGAAGGCTATGCGCGGTCAGTGGGGGCCGGTGGCGCCGCAGGTGACCGCGCCCTGGCCGCCGAGGGTTGGCTGCACGACGTGTTCGACCCCGATGTGCACGAACTGGCCTGCGTCAATCCGGCGCGCAGCACGTTGCAGGCGGGGGAAACGGCGTTGGTGCCGGCCGACGAATCGCCGGTCGAAGACACCGCGGCGACCCGTGTAATCGCGGAATCATGGTTTTGGGGCCCGATCCAGAATCTGCAAACTGGCTGGGCGACAACACCGCGAGATCAGGTCTTTCCCCGGCGCTATACCGCAACGTGCCGCGACAGTCATCTGGCGATCGGCCTCGTGACGGGGCCGACGGAAGATGCGCGCGGCGATCCTGCGGGGACGGGCGCCGTTGTGGCGGACAACGCGCTAGGTCTGCATGTCGCTGATTTTCCGCTCATGCTCGGTGACCTTGTTGCTGATATCCAAACGCGTATCCACGCACGGAGGACACCATGAAACGTATGTTGGCTGCATTTGCGGTCTTGGTCACGCTCCTGCCGCTCGCGGCCTGCCGGCGTGCCCCGGCCTCGCCCGAAATACGGGCCTTCCATCAAGAGGCGTTTGTGTTCGACCTGCACATCGACACGCCAATGGTGACACGCGCCTTCCGCTACGACTTCGGCAAACGCCACCGGGCGCCGCTCGGCTTTATGCCGTGGATGCTGCATGTTGATTTGCCACGGGCGGCCGAGGGCGGCCTGGACGCTGCGCTGTTCGGCATCGTCGTATCACCGTTCGAGTCCGATCCAGTGGCCGCGGTCGATCGCCAACTCGACTATATCGAGCAGGAAATTTTGGCCCGCTACCCTGGTCGAATCCGGGTCGCCCACGAAATCGCCGACTTCGGCCGAGCCGCCTCCGAGGGCGCGCTCGCAATTCGCTTTGCGCTGGAGGGCGCCCACGAGCTCGGCCCCCACCTTGACGTCGAGCAACTTGACCGCTGGCACGCGCGGGGTGTGCGCTCGCTGGGCATGGCCCATTTCCATTCCAATGCCTTCGCCGCATCGAGTGCCGACAAGGCGCCCGAGAATGCTGGCCTTGGCCCCGAGGGGCCGCGGCTGATCTGCGAACTCAACCTGCGTGGTTGGGCGATTGACGTCGCGCATACGCACCCGGTCGCGTTGGACCAAGTCCTCAAGGTTACGCAGGCGCCGGTCATCGTCTCGCACACCGGTATTGCCAGCCGCCGCGCCACGTTCCGCAACCTCGATGAGCGTCAGATTCGGGCGCTGGCCGAAAACGGCGCTGTCATTGGGGTGATCTATGCCGGCCTCTGGTTGCGCGAGGAGCGCTGGGCCAACCTCGATGACGTCGCCGAGCACATCGAGGCGGTTCGGGACTTTGCCGGTATTGACCATGTGGCGCTCGGCAGCGATTTCGATGGGTTTATCTGGACGCCGCTGGGTATGCGCGACGTCACCGATCTACCGGGGCTTACGCAGCATCTGGCCGACCGTGGCTGGTCGGCGCCCGACTTGCGTAAACTGCTTGGGGGCAACGTGATGCGCGTACTCCACGAGATCGAGAATCGGGGCGCCGAACTGCGCGCCAAAGGTACCGATTGCCGTCGGGTCGGCACCCCGGATATGTGATGCTCGTCACGGCGGATCTTGGCCCCTCTGCTAGAATGTTCCGATAGCTGTGAAGAGGATTATAATGCACCCCCGACGGATCTTGCTCGTTCTATTTTCTGGGACTTTTCTGCTCCATGCACCGGCTGCCACGGCTGATGATCAGAGCCAGCGTCTCCTTTTGCGCGCGCTGGATGCCGAGGCCGACAATGATCTGCCAGCGGCCGTCGCCGCGGCCCGTCTGGCCGTTGCCGCAGACGAGAGTGATGCTTCTGCGCGTTATCATTTGGGCCGCCTGCTACTGGCGGCCGGGGATCCCCGCTCGGCACTCGGTGAGCTTGAGGCGGCCGCGGCGAACGGGCGTTCGGCGCCCGTGGAATACGCGGCAGCCTTGCAGCAGTTGGGCCGTACCGAGGAGGCCTCGGCGGCATTGCAGCCTGTGTTGGCCGACGAAACGGTCGATGGCTTTGCTTGGCTGCTCTACGGACATCTGCAAAGCGGGCAGGGCGAGCACGAAGCCGCATTGGAGGCCTATGCCGTCGCTGCCTCCGACCCGACCGTGGCAGCGTATGCCCATCTTGCACGGGCACGCCTGCTGAATAAGCTGGACCGCAAAGACGAGGCCGCCGCGGCGGCCGAAGCCGTCTTGCTCGCCGAGGGTGACCCGAGGACAAAGGCCGGGGCCAAGGCCCTGCTTGCGGGTACCGAGAGCAGCAAGCCGTGGCATGTACGGATGATGCTCGGCCATCAGGTCGATACCAATGTCGTGCTTACGCAGACCGATGAGGCGGTTGCCCGCAATGCCTTCACCCCTCAGGAGATCTCCGACCGCATCGGCAATCGCTGGACGCTCTCCGTGGGCGGCGAATACCGCTTGCCGGCTGGCGACCATGGTCAGGTGGCCTTTGGCTATCAGGGTTACCAAAGCTACCATCGCACCCATCGTGAGACGCTGCAACGCTTCGACGTTGGCGCGCACACGCCCTATGTCCGTTACGCCTGGCAGCAGGGCAAGGTTTCGGGATCGCTGCCGATCCGCGTTTCTTGGACACTGCTCGGACCGCTGTTCGCCTCTGAGGGCACCAACCCAACGGCCACCGATCTGCGGCTCTATTCACGGAGCATCAACGCCACACCCTCGGTTACGTGGATGCTCGGCCGCGAGGCCCGCCTGTTTGCCGGCGGTACGGTGTCGGCCGTCAACTTTACTGAGGCCGATCGTTCGGTGATGATCGGAGCCGTCGAGACGTCGGTCGTCCGTTCCAACCTCGCCTTTGCGATTGATGTCGGCGCCGGCTGGACGTGGTTGGACAGCGGCGATCTACGCGGTGCGGTCGGCCTCCTGCGCAGCGAGGCCTGGGGCAATGTAAACGCCTGGGACAACGAAGGCATGCGCTTCCGTATGTTCGCGCGTTCCCCCGACCTCGGTCCGGTACATTTGGTGGGCGGTGTCGATTTGACGCACCGTTTCTACGACTACGACTATCCCGTACCGACAACGACCACGCCAAGCGGGTTTATCGGTAAAGACCGCGTCGACGATCTGCTGCAAGGCAACGTGGCGGTGCGGGCACGCTGGCGGCAGTTCCTTGGTGAGCTGGGCGTCACGAT
>CAZUAB010000120.1:0-7730 GCA_964617795.1 uncultured bacterium | reverse complement strand
ACGATCAGCCCAGAGGACGAAGTGCGCACCGCGGGCCTTGACCAGATAAGGCGCGGCCTCAAGAAAGCTGGCGGCAAACTTCATGCATGCTCCCGGCAACGGGCCGTCATCCAGGCCCGAATCTCATCAGTATAACGGCTGAGTACGCTACGGGAAAGCGTCTCGTCGGCGGTGTGCGCCTCGGCCAACGCGCCCGGCCCCCAAATGAGGACGTCGCGTCCACCATCGGGAAACCAGGCGGCCTCGGTGCCGTAGGGCAAAAAGCGGCCCTTTGTTCCGCCTTGCCGTGCGTGAGCGCAGGCAAAGGCCGGCAAATCGAACAACAGCCGCGCTTCGGCCTCGGTACCGGTGGCGGCGGCCGCCGCATGCGCCATGGCCGCCAATTCGCCGGCCAAAGCGGAAGCCGACTGCTCGGGCAAGCGACGAATCTCAATTTGCACGGCACACGGCGTGGCGATACGGTTCATGGCGTCGCCGGCGCGAATCACACCAACATTGCAGGTCGCATGCGGCGGGCTGAAGCGCACGTCCGGATCGCGTGCACGAAGCGCCAGCCGCCAAGCCTCGACGGCCGCCAAAAAATGGGTCAGTGCGCGCGCTGCCACGCCCGACTCGGGCGCCAGGCTGGCGTGACCATCGCGCCCACGAAACACGGCTTCAATGCCAAATATCCCCTTATGCGCAACGCCGATCTCGCCGTCGGTCGGCTCCCCCAGTATCGTCGGTACAGCCGGCAATAGCCCCGCGTCGGCGGCGCTGCGGATACCTTCCATGCCGGATTCTTCGTCCGTCGTGGCCACAAGGCGCAGGGCACCGTGCCAGTCATCGTGGCCGGCCTCGAGCGCGGCCAACACGGCGGCGAAAAAACCCTTCATGTCAGAGACGCCCAAGCCGATCAGACGATCGGGTTCGATGCGCAATGCCCAAGGATCACCCGTCCAACCGTCACCGGCCGGCACCGTGTCGAGGTGGCCTGCCACACAGGCCACCGGGGAGCCGACCGGGCCGAAATCGGCGATGACGAAAGGGTTGTGCGGCCGATGCGGGTTGGCCACGCGCTGCACGCGGCCACCGAGCGCAGCCGACGCCGCCTCGATCACGGTGAGCACCGCCGTCGGGTCCTGATCCCGTGACGGGTCACGGCTCGACACGCTGCGTGCCGCAACAAGCGCGCGCAGTAGCGGTACCGGGTCGCCGACTTTCAGGCGTCGACCCCGCCCTCGTTGGCTGCGTCCGCGGGCGCCGGAGCACCCTCGGGAAGGCGGCTGACAACGACGCGCGACGGCCGCAGCAGACGGTCCCACAACAGATAGCCGCGCTCAAGCTCGTGCACTACGGTGTTGGGCGCATGGGCGTCGGACGCCATTTCGGAAATCGCCTCATGCAGGGCCGGATCAAAGGGCCGATCGATGGCGACGACCGGCGCGACACCCACCTTGGCGAGCGCCGCCACAAGCTGCTGGGTGATCATCTGCAGGCCTTGCGCATGGGATGTCAAATCGGGTCCGGCTTTTTGGGCCGCATCAAGGGCTCGCTCCAGGTTGTCGAGCACCGGCAGAAACTCGCGGACCACGTGCTCGTGCCCGTAGCGCCGCATGTCGATCTGTAGGCGCGCTTGGCGCTTACGATAGTTATCCAGATCGGCCACGGCGCGTAGGTAGCGGTCCTTGTAATCGTCACCGGCTGCCGAAGCGGCGCCATCACGGGCGGCATCACCTGCCTCCGCCGGCGGCTCGCTCACTTCACGGTAGACATCCTCGGGATTGAGGTCGCCGTCGATTTCGAGCTCGTGTACACCAGGCGCCAAATCTCGTTCGTCGTCTTGATCGGTCTTATGCATGGGTTCAGCGTCCTTCTTAGCTAAAGCGGTTACTTGTTGTCGATTGAGTCGGAGGCGAAGCTGCGCCCCAACATAGCCGCGGCGGCTTCGACGAGCCCAAGGATTTCGGGATAGGCCATCCGTGAGGGGCCCAATACACCAATCGAGCCCAGCGCAGGTGATCCGCTCGGCTCCCCGTAAGGCGCAGCAACGACGCCGATGCCGAGGAGTCCACCAAGACCGGCCTCCTCGCCAAGCAGAACCTGCAACCCACCCGAGTGCGCGACGCGCTCGAGCAAGCCGGCCAGCACACTACGCCGCTCGAAGGCCTCATAGAGTGAACGCAGTGCCGTGACCTCGCCGAACTCCGGCTGCCCCGAGACGCGCCCCACCCCCTCAAGAATCACCTCTTCATCCGGCGCTTCTTCGCGTAGAAGTTCGGATACGAGCGCGTCGAAACGGTCTTTCATTCGTAGCAGGTCCTTACGAATCCGCGCCCGCACGTCGTCGAACACATGGCCACGGTAATCTTCGTTGAGGATGCGTTCGAACTGCTCAATCGATTCGGCTGACGCACCATCGAACGCCAAAATACGATGCCAGACGGTGCCGGCCGTGGTGACCCACAGCATCAGAAACCGTCCACCACCGAGCGGCACGAACTCGGCGCGCGCCAACCGCCCCCGTTCAAAACGCGGCGGCAGCGCCACGGCGGCGCCCGAGGTGAGCGCAGACAGCGCCTCGCTCAACCGACCCACCCGCGCCCGCGGCTCATCGCTGCCGGCAATGGCTGCGGACAGCAGACGGTGCGCTTCGGCGCTCGGTGTGGTCGGCCGTATGACATGACGGATCCAGTAGCGAAAGGCCTCGGCGGTCGGCACGCGGCCGGCGCTCAGATGCGGCTGCTCGAGCATGCCTTCTTCTTCGAGATCGGCCATCGCATTGCGAATGGTCGCCGGGCTAAGACCCAAATCCACAAAGCGGCTGACGGTCCGCGAACCTACGGGCACCGCAGCGCTCACATAGAGTTCGATGATCGCTTCGAGGATGCGGCGATGGCGTTCGCTGATCTCGACCGGCTCCATGGGGTCCCTCCGGGGACGGCGTTGGCACTCAGGGTATCCGAGTGCCAGATTTCATTCTAGCAGGCACCTCGATTTCGTGCGACGAAGTCCTCGCCCTTTACCCGGCAAAGCCCGCCGCGTCGAGCGCCGTCCACCAGCGCAGAGCCAGCTCGTCCGCCAGCAAACGGGGCCCCGGCCGCAGCGCCAAGGTACCCGGCTCTTCACCGGGGGCAAGGTCGCCGTCAGCGAGCAACCGCCCCACAAGCGTCGGTTCAGCCGCTTGCCACGGCGCCAGCCAGGCCGCCGGTACACCGACGAAGGAGCGCAGACCGAGTACCAGCCGTTCGGCAATCGCTGCGACTGCATCGACAACCTCGACCTCGCGCCGCGCTGCCGGCGCCGCCAGCCAATCGGCCCACGCGCGGGCGCGGCGAAAGCGCAGCGTGCCGCCGCCGGCCGGCAGTGACGAGGCCGCATCGGGACCAAAGCCGAGCCACGGCCGCCCCTGCCAATAGGCGGCATTGTGCACAGCCCGCGCTCCCGGTGCGGCAAAGTTCGACACCTCATAGGCGTCCCAGCCGCGCGCGGCCACTTCGTCAACCAGCACTGCATGACAGGCCGCCGTCACGTCCTCGTCGGCGGGCAGCAGCCGCCCACGGGCCGTGGCCCGCGCCCAGGGTGTGCGCGGCTCGACGGTCAGCGCGTAGGCGCTCAGGTGATCGACGGGCCAATCGAGCACGGTGCTGAGTTCGTCGCGAAAGGCCCGCGAGTCTTCGCCTGGCAGTCCGTACATCAAATCAATGCTGCTGCGCCCACCGGTGGCCCGCCATTCGGCCAGCAGTTCGGGCAGGCGGGCCAGATGCGGCGCCGACCGCGCCCGGCCCAATGTCTTGAGGCGCGCCGGCGCCAGCCGCTGCACACCGATGCTGAGCCGATCGACACCGGCAGCCCGCCAGCGGGCCAGCCGCTCGGTGCTCAGGTCTTCGGGGTTGGCTTCAAGGGTCACCTCCCGCCACTCGCCGCCGAAGCGGCCGCGCACCGACGCCAGCAGGCCGGCGATTCGTTCGTCGCCGAGCCGTGCCGGCGTGCCGCCGCCCAAATATACGGTGGCCGCGGCAAAGGGCTCGGGCTCGGCGGCCATCGACGTCTGCACGGCGCCCAACCATTCGTCGTGCGCTGCCGGCCGTCGATCGGCGACCACCGCGAAGTCGCAGTAGGGGCAGACGGTGCGGCAAAACGGCACGTGCACATACAGCCCCCCCTGCACAGGACGGGGCGCGGCGGTGACGGATTGTGCGCTACACTGCACGTATGGAGTCTCCCTCCCTTCAGGATAGCCGCCCCGACGACGCCACGGTGTTCGTCGATCTCGACCGCTGCCTTTTGATCGACGATTCGGTCAGCAGTTCGCTGGCGCGCCTGGTGGCCCGGGGCGTGGCCCGCCGCCGCGCGCTGGTCAAGGGCCTGTGGATGTACACGGGCTATCGCATGAACTGGCTCGACCCCGAAGGCCTGGTGGCCGCTGGCATCTCGGACCTGGCCGGCGTCCCCGAGGCGATCGTCGAGGAGGAGGCCGAGGCGTACTTTCAGCAGGCCGCCCGCTACCGCTACCGCCGGGCCATGCTGGCCGAACTCGACCTGCACCGCGCCGCCGACCGCCCGATCTGGCTGCTGACCGGCGGTCTGCCTTACCTGGCTCGGCGCATCGCCGCCGACCTCGACCTCGACGGGGTCGCGGCGACGAACCCGGATATCCACGAGGGCCTATTCACCGGCCGCCTCAGCGAAGCCCCCTGCGTCGGCGCCGGCAAGATCGTCCACGCGCAACGTGTGGCGCAGTCGCTGGGACGGCCGCTGCACCGGTCGTGGTTCTACAGCGACAGCTACTCGGACCGGCCGATGCTGGAGGTCGCCGAGGTCCCCGTGGCCGTCAACCCCGACGGCAAACTGCGCCGCCTCGCCCGCAAGCGCGGCTGGCGGGTGGTGACGTAGCCATCGGTGCCGGGTTTTCCAATTGGGCAGAGTTTCCAATAGCGGTGGGTGGACAACGTCTGTCCAGCGGATACGATAGCGTGGATGTGAGGGAGCGACCGTGCGGCAGGGCGCCACGGGGCGCAGAAGCGCCTGCAGCGCACAGTCCACGGGTGGCGGCGGCGGCATTGGGAAACGTATAAGCAGACGAACTGGGGGGTGAAAAAAGGTCGCCCCGCCGAAGCGGGGCGTTGCCTACAGCACTAAGCCTTGTTGTGATAAGCTCAGTACCCGACTTGGATCGGACTTGTAGAATAGCATTACGTCTGAGCCCTGTCAAGGCCACAGACAACCGCAAAGGAGATATCACATGACCAGCGAAAAGACCATCCTCGGCCTCGACCTTGGCACCGGCTCCATCGGCTGGGCGTTGATTCGCCGCGGCGAGGGCAGCGGCGAGATTCTCGCCATGGGCTCGCGCGTGTTCCCCGAGGGCATCGAACGGGACAAGACCGGCGGCGAGGTATCACGCAACCTCAAACGGCGGCAGGCACGCGGCGCACGGCGCACACGAACCCGTCGCATCGATCGCCGCCGCCGCATGCGCACGGCGCTGACTGCGGCGGGTCTGCTGCCAGCCGGCGACGCGGAATTCGCCGAGGTGATGGCCATGGACCCCTACCGCTGCCGCGCCGAGGCACTAAATCGCGCGCTGGCGCCCTTCGAGTTGGGACGTGCCTTGATGCATCTCAACCAGCGGCGCGGTTTTCGCTCCAACCGCAAAACGGGTAGCAGCGAAGACGGCGTTGTCTATGACGGGATTCACGCGGTTGAGCAGGCGATGCAGGAAGACGGTTCGCGCACGCTCGGTGAATACCTTGACCGCCAAGCCCGCAAAACTGCCATGCTTGACACCGCAAAAGGGCGCGTCGAGCGGCTGGCACTCGAAGCCGGAGAGTTTCGCGTGCGGGGCCGCTACACGCACCGCCGCATGATCGAGGCGGAGTTCGACGCCATCTGGGCTGCGCAGCGGCCGCACCACCCGGCACTGGCGTCCGACGAGCTACGCGAGACCGTACGCAACGGCATTCTGCTCTTTCAACGCAGTTTTTTGTTGTCTCCCGAACGCGCGCGCAAACTGATGGGCGCCTGCCCGCTGGAGCCCGAAGAGGCGCGCTGCCCCCGGAGCGACTGGCACGGGCAGGAGTTTCGCATTCTCAAAGAGGTGGCGAATCTGCGGCTCCAGTTGGCCGATGGCGGCGACGAAGATCTGCCCGAGGGTATGCGGGAGTGGATTGTCACCCAGCTTCACCGCAAGAAGAAGCTCACCTTCGAGCAAATCCGCCGCAAGTTCGATCTTCCGGCGGGTGATTCGTTCAACCTTGAGCTAGGAGAACGGGAGTATCTGGAGGGACACCCGCTTGAAGTGGCGCTGTCGACGGCCTTCGGCAAACGCTGGGATGAGCTGGCCGAAGAAGATCGGCAGGATATCCGGGCGGCCATGATCGAGGTGGATGACGATGACGCGCTTTTCGATGCCGCCGTCGGCGAATGGCAACTCAGCGAGGACAAGGCCAAAAAGCTGCTCAAGGCGCCAATGCCCGACGGCTACTTCGCGTATTCAAAAAAAGCTATTTTGCGCCTGCTCACGCTGATGGACGAGGGCACTGCGGAGTTCGACGCGATCAAATTGCTGTATCCAGAGAAGCAAACCACGCATTCGCAGGTCGCCGCATTGCCCGCCCCAGGCAATATCTACGACCCTGTTTCGGCCGCCATGTTCGCCAACCTGCGTAACCCGATTGTCATGCGTACATTGACCGAGTTGCGCAAGGTGGTCAATGCCATTATCGCGCGCTGGGGTCTGCCCGATGAAATTCGACTGGAGCTGACCCGCGACATGCAAGGGTCGTCGCGCATCCGTGCCGACCAGACCCGCAAGATGCGCGAACGCGAGCGAGAAAACGAGGCGATCCGCGAGCGGATTCGCGAGCACGGCTACGCGCAGCCGAGCCGCGAGGATATCGCCAAGGTTCGGCTGTGGCAGGAACAACGTGAGATCTGCGCCTACACGGGTCGGCCGATTTCGTTTAACCAACTGCTGTCGTCGCAAATCGAGGTCGACCATATCCTCCCCTATTCGCTGACGCTCGATGACTCGATGAACAACAAGGTTGTCTGCTTTGCCGATGCCAACCGCGAGAAGGGCCAGCGGACGCCGGTGCAATGGCTGGGCAAGGGCACGCCGGCCTACGAGAAGATGATGGCGGTTGTCGAGGCCTCCAAGATGGAGGCCTACAAGCGTGAACGTTTTACGCACGAGGCGGTCGCGCTGGAAGGGTTCATTGAGCGGCAGTTGAGCGATACGCGCTATGCCACGAAGATCGCGGCGGGCTACCTGCGCCTGCTCTATCCCGTCGATCAACGCTTCGAGAATCAAGCCGTTACATGTACGCGCGGCGGCATGACGGCGCGGTTGCGGCATCACTGGGGCATTTCAAAATCACGCGATGATCACCGGCACCACGCCGTCGATGCGCTGGTGGTCGCCCTGACCGACTCCAAGACGATCAGATCCTTTGCCTCGGCCTTCAAGCGCAGCCAAGACCCCGATCAGGTACCGCCGCCGTGGGCCGATTTCCGCGCCGATGTCGAGCGGGCCGTGGCCGATATCGTCGTGTCGCACCGAGTACACCGCAAGCTTGCCGGCGGCCTTCATGAAGAGACCTTCTACGGCCCCGGGCAGGGACCGGGCGAGGTGGTGGGACGGGTCGGGCTGGACCGGCTGACGTTCTCGCAACTGGGCCAGATACGCGACGAGGGGATTCGGCGCATCATTCGGCAGCGGCTGCGCGATCGCGGCATCGACCCCGATG
>CAZUAB010000119.1:0-7870 GCA_964617795.1 uncultured bacterium | reverse complement strand
GAAGTGATTTGCCCGGAGAGATTGGCTCCGCGCCGCATTCCTCTGCGCCAACAACACCGTCGGCCTACGTTCGCGTCCGCTGAGGGCGGTCCGGTGGGCCGTATCTACGCCATCGCGCGGTGGCTCCTCTTTTTGCTGCCGGCCGAGTTCGTTCATCGGTTCTCAGTAGGCCTTTTGCGCTTGGGCTTTCGCCGCGTGCGGCGTGTCCCTTCCCCCGACGTTGCCCCTCGCGTGCCCAAGGGCGTCGGGTTGGCAGCAGGCTTCGTCAAACATCCCCGTGATTTACCCGTAGCTGCCGGCTTGGGTTTTGACTTCGTCGAAGCTGGTACGCTGACGCGGTATCCGCAAGGTGGAAATCCGCGACCGCGCTTGTTTCGCTTGCCGCTGGACCGGGCCATTCTCAACCGGATGGGCTTCAACAATCCCGGGGTTCACGAAGCGGAAGGCGCGCTGCGTCACCGCCCCGATATCGTTACAGGTATCAATATCGGGAAGGGCAAGCGGACCCCGGCCGTGGCGCTTGAGGGGGAGCTGCGAGAGGCTATTGCCCTGTTGACGCCGGCCGCAGACTTTTTCGTCGTAAATCTGTCAAGCCCAAATACACCAGGCTTACGCGCGTTGCTTGAGCCCGCACTGCTTGATGGTGTACTCGCTCGTCTGTACGAGGCGCGGGTGGTTGCCGCAAGGTTTTGGCAGCGCCCCGTGCCGCCGCTCCTACTCAAATTGCACCCCGACCTTGAGCCTGCGGCCTGGGAGGCTATGTTGGCCTGGCTGCCGAGCGCGGCGCTTGATGGCATCGTGTTCGGCAATACAACCGTGCGGCGCAATGCGCTGCACACGCCGGAGGCGCGGGTCACCGCACTCGGTGCTGGCGGACTATCCGGAGAGCCCCTGTGGGCCGGCCTCGAAGAGCGGCTACGTGTCGTTCGCGCCGCACTGCCGGAAGGGCGGTTTTTGATTGCTGCCGGAGGGATTGATCGCCGGGAACGGGCGCAAGCGGCACTGGCCGCAGGGGCCGATGCGATCGAGATCTACAGCGCATTGATTTATGAGGGTCCGTCCGTAATTGGGCGTTTACGAAACGTGTTCGTGCGGTCCTGAGCGCCCGGGGACGGCCTCGACGAAACTTTCGAGCTCGGCGAGGGCCCGCATCGCCTCGGCCCTGTTTCCCGACTCCACGGCGGTGACCAGCCGTTTTGCCACGGTGCGCAATGACTCGTTGCGTCCCGGCGCTACCGCTGGGGTATCGCCATACGCAGCATTGGCCAAGGCATCGGCGCGCGCATTGCGTTCACGGGGGAGTTCGACAAAGCGCACGGTGCTGAACTGCTTGAGCATCGCCTGCGCCTGCTGCCAAAAAGGCCGCAGTTCCTCCGCCTTGACACGGTAGCGGCCCGCGAGTTGCCGCAGGATCAATTGACTGTCGCCGCAAAGCTCAAGCGATTCTCCCGCCAGCCCCCGCGCCAAGAGATCTTCAAGTCCGAGCAGGACGGCGCGATATTCGGCTTCATTGTTGGTGCAATCGTTCAAGCGGCGATGGCCCTCGCAGATCGGCGTGCCGTCTTCGTGTTCGGCGTGCCACCCGGCCGCCGCCGGCCCAGGGTTGCCTCGTGAGGCGCCGTCGGTAAAGAGCCGGATCATTCGGGATCGACCAGCGGCAATTCACGATCGCCAACAATCTGGACGACTCGGCGCTCCGCAGCATCTAGCAGCTCACGTAGCCGGCGGACTAGGGCCACGCCTTCCTCATAGAGTGCGAGTGATTTTTCGAGAGGGAGTTCGCTACTTTCGAGTTGAGCAACGAGTGCATCAAGGCGCGTCTGCGCCTCCTCGAACGGCAGATCCGCCGCCGACGGTGCGGCCTGGGGGCGTTTGCTGGTCATCGAGCGGTCCTTCCGGGAGCGTAGGCTTGCAGAATCCGCTGCCGCAGGTCATCGAAGCGGCTATCGGCGATTGCGTAGCGGATTTCTGCCATCAATTGGGACATAAATGTCAGGTTGTGCACGGTCGCGAGGCGGAAGTAGTTCAATTCCCGGGTCTTGTATAGATGTCGAAGCAGGCCACGGGAGGCCGTTCGGCAAGCAGCGCAGGGGCAACGAGCGTCGATCGGCTCGTCGGCATTGGTCCATTCGCTGCGTTGAATACTGAGAATGCCTGACCACGTCAGCAATTGGCCATTGCGGGCATTGCGGGTCGGCAGTACGCAGTCGAACAAGTCAATGCCGCGTGTAACAGCTTCGACGATATTGTCGGGGCGCCCGACGCCCATCAGGTAACGGATGCGATCGGCCGGCAATTCGGGCACGGTGACATCCAGCGTGCGATACATGTCCTCAGCCGACTCACCGACGGAGAGACCCCCAATCGCGTAGCCGTCAAAGCCTAGGGCGGTAAGTTCACGCGCGCTGCGGCGACGGAGGTCCGCATCAAGGCCGCCTTGCACGATCGCAAACAACGCCATGGTCTGTTGCCCGCGCGCAGCCAGCGATTGTTCCGCCCAGCGGCTCGTCCAGTCGACGGCCCGGCGAATGTCCTCCGCGGGTGCGGGCAGGGGAGGGCAGACATCGAGGACCATCGCAATATCGCTGCCCATTTGTTCTTGCGCCTCGACCACCGAGGCCGGGGTCAGGCGCATGGGTGCACCATCCATGTGGTTCTGAAACGTCACACCTTCACGGTCAAGTTTGCGCAGACCGGCAAGGCTGAAGACCTGAAACCCCCCGCTGTCGGTAAGTACGGGACCGTCCCAGGCAAGCATTTTCTGAATGCCGCCAAGCGCCGCCACGGTCTCCGCACCCGGACGCACCAGCAGATGATAGGTGTTGGCGAGCAAGAGGTCGAAGCCATCCGTCGGCAAGTCGGCCGTCGTGACGCCCTTTAGTGCGCCACGGGTGGCCACTGGGGCAAACGCTGGCGTGCGGATCGCACCACGCGGCGTCTGGAGCACTCCGAGGCGGGCCGCTCCGTCGCTGGCAAGCAACTGGAACGTGACCGGAGATTTGCGGGTCACCGCGGTCGTAGTCGGGTTTGACGGATTCACAGGCATCGCGACATGCTGCGTCTTTTCGCCGCAATGGTCAAACAGGCGGTGCGGCCCTTGCCATGACAAGACGGCACGGCTATAATGCCGATCGGGCCGACCGTCTATTCTCAGGAGGACGCATGCACCATCAGTCTCCCATCCGTTTTTCGTTCCGCGTGTTTTCGCTGGCGGTCGGGGCATCCATGGCCCTTGCGGCCTGCTCGGACGACACAACGACGCCGCCGCCAATCGGCAGCTCGATTCTTGAGCCTGCACCGGCGACGCCGTCGCTGTCCTTATCGGCAAGTGCGGAAACCGCGCCGGCCGATGGCTTGTCGTCGATTGTCCTGACAGCCGAATCGGAACTCGACGGAACGTCGATTGCCGACGGGACCGCAGTGACCTTTACGACGGATCTGGGCAGCTTCGTTGGCGGGACAACCACACTGGAGACAACGTTCACCGGTGGTGCCGCCTCGGCCTCGGTGTCCTCGCCGACGATCGGCTTGGCGACAATTCAAGTTGCCGCCGTCGGGCGCACCCGGACGCGTACCGTGGAATTCGTCGACCCAGCAACCGGTGGCACGGGCGGTAACGGCGGTAATGGTGGTAACGGTGGTAACGGTGGAACCGGCGGTACGGATACCACGGGCGTGGGCACGGATGCCAACTTCACCGGCACGCTCCTGATCGCGGCCACGCCGGCGCGGGTCGGCACGGGCCTTTCGAACACAGTGAACCTGTCCGGTTGGGTGATCGGGGCTGGCAACGTGGCCCCTGAGGGCCCGCTGGCTGTCACCTTCTCGATCGATAGCGGTCCCGGACCGGACGCCGGCCAATGGGGCCTCGTTGGTGCACAGGCGGCTGTCGACAACATCGGCAGCTTTACGGCCACCTACCGGGCTGCGACGCTCACCGGGACTGTCATTGTCAAGGCATGGCTCGGTACGGCCACAGCGACGGTCTCGATCGACGTCGACGGAGCGGTGACCGGCGACGGCTCCAGTGGAGTAGGCACCGATGCCGAATTCTACGGATCCCTGCTGTTGGCCGCATCACCCGCCGCCACGCGTTCTGGGCTCGGCAACACGGTGACCATCTCGGGGTGGGCTGTCGATATCGGCAATATTCCGCCGGCCTCCGGCTTGTCTGTGACCTTTTCGGTCGTCGGTGGCCCCGGTATCGATCCGGCCCAATGGGGTCTGGTCGATGCCGAAGCGGACGTGGCGTCCGACGGCGCATTTACGGCGACGTACCGTGCAAGCACCCTCACGGGCGCGGCGACGATTCAGGCTTGGTTGGGCACGGCCTCACAAACGGTAATCGTAACCATCGACGATACGGTTGTGCCGGTACCCAGCGGTGTTGGCACGGATTCCGATTTTGCGGGCACACTGGTGCTTTCGGCGACACCGTCAACAACCGCGCCCGGGCTTGCAAACACCATTGCCATCAGCGGCTGGGCCGTCGATGTCGGCAACGTGGCGCCGCAGGCTGGACAAACGGTGACCTTCTCTGTCGAAAATGGCCCCGGTATGGATCCCGGCCTGTGGGGTATTCTCGATTCCACCGCGGCGGTGGCGGCAGATGGCGCCTTCAGCGCGACCTATCGTGCGGCTCCTCTTGCAGGGTCTGTGACGATTCGGGCCTGGCTCGGCAGCGTGACGCAGGCCGTCGTCGTCGATCTCGTAGGGGCGCCGTCGGGCGGAATGAGTGGGGTTGGCAGCGACTCTGATTTCGCCGGTACTTTGCTTGTCACGGCTTCGCCCTCGACCATCGCGCCGGGACTCAGTAACGTTGTGACGCTCAGCGGTTGGGCCGTTGATGTCGGCAACGTGGCGCCGCAGGCTGGGCAGGCCGTCACGTTCTCAATCGACAACGGCCCCGGCGTCGATCCGGGGTTGTGGGGCATCATTGATTCGCAAGCATCCATTGCGGCGAACGGCTCCTTTAACGCTAGCTATCGCGCCGCGGTCATGGCCGGCGCTGTCACCGTTACGGTGTGGCTCGGTAGCGCAGCCACGAGTGTCGTTATTACAGTGGATGACACGCTCGTCGTTGATCCCACCGGGGTGGGTACGGATGCCGATTTCACCGGCTCCTTGCTGCTCAATGCAACTCCGAGCACGGTACGCTCGGGAGCCGAAAACACGATTGAGCTCAGCGGTTGGGCTGTTGCACCCGGCAACGTACCACCGGATGCGGGCTTGGCCGTGACGTTCTCGATCGACAGCGGTCCCGGAATCGATCCCGGCCAATGGGGCATCGTCGATACGCAGGCATCCGTGGCTTCCAACGGCTCGTTTAGCGCGACCTACCGTGCGGCCGAAAGCGCCGGCGCGGTGACGATCACCGCTTGGCTTGGCAGCGCGACGAAGACGATCGTGGTCACGATTGATGACACAGTCGTCGCTGATCCCACGGGAGTTGGCACGGACGCCAATTTCAGTGGCACCTTGCTGCTGGCGGCCACGCCGGATACCGTACGCTCTGGTGCGGCCAACACGCTGACCCTCTCTGGTTGGGCTATCGCCGACGGCAACGTACCACCGGATGCTGGCTTGGCTGTTACGTTCTCAATCGACAACGGCCCCGGTATGGACCCTGGCCTGTGGGGGATCGTCGATACGCAGGCATCCGTGGCCGCCAACGGCTCGTTTAGCGCGACCTACCGTGCGGCCGAAAGCGCCGGCGCGGTGACGATCACCGCCTGGCTCGGCACCTCGTCGCGGTCGGTTGTGGTCACGATTGATGACACAGTCGTCACTGATCCCACGGGGGTCGGTACGGATTCTGATTTTGGCGGCACCTTGTTGATGTCTGCCAATCCGACCCGCGTTGCGTTGGGCCTGAACAACACGGTTACGCTTGTCGGCTGGGCCGTAGGCGTGGGGAACCTTGCCGCCCCAGCTGGCCAGGCGGTAACCTTCTCGGTCGACAGCGGCCCGGGGGGCAATCCGGGGCTCTGGGGGATCATTTCCGAGAGCGCGACAGTTTCGGGCGACGGATCGTTCACAGCAACCTACCGTGCAGCAACGGTCGCCGGCGCCGTCGAAATATCGGCGTGGTTGGGCACAGCCGTCACTACGGTTACCTTGACCGTGGCCGATCGTTCACCGGCGGTGATCTCGCTGACGGCATCGCCATCAAGCCTGGATGCCGACGGCAGCAGCCAGTCCACCCTTACGGGCCTCGTATTTGATACCGGTGCGCAGGCTGTCCCAGACGGCACCGAGGTGCAGTTCGTGGTGGTCTCCGGCGGTGGTACGGTAACCCCGGCGGACGCCACGACGGCAGGGGGCCGCGTGGCGGCCAGCTATCAGGCGGGCACGGCTGGCGGCACCGCGGTCATCGAGGCCCGTGCGCTCAACTCCTCCGGTACAACCGTCGTAGGTTCCACGTCGATTTCCTTGATCGACCGTTCACCCGCCACGGTGCTGGTTTCCGTCGATCCGACGACAATCGAAGAAGGTCAGTCGGCGGTTGTCAGTGTGACGGTGCTGGACGGCAACAACAACCCGGTACAAGCCGGCACGGCGGTTACCCTGGTTACGTTCGGCAGCAACGGTACGTTTACGTCGCCGAGTGTCGATACCGACAGCCTTGGTCAAGCAGGTACGGAGTTCTATTCAGGCAGTATCACGGGGCTCGCCGGTATCGCGGCTTGGAGTGGCGGCGTATCCGGGACCACGTTGATTGCGGTCGTAACGCCCGCCACCGGTTCGATCCAGTTCGTCGAGGCCGATCCGGCCACAATCGGCGTCAAAGGCAGCTCGGGCAGCGGCAACTCGTCGGTGCCGGAATTGTCGAAAGTTCGCTTCCAAGTACTCACCTCATCCGGGTTGCCGGTTCCCGACGGCACGGTCGTCTCCTTCTCGCTGGAAGCGCCGTTCGGTACAACGCTACAGCAGACCTCTGCCACAACGGTCGGTGGGATTGCCCGGACCAACCTCACGAGCGGTACCGTATCCGGTATCGCGCGTGTTCGAGCCGTGACCCAGTACGGCGCAAGCACCTTCGTGGCCTACAGCCAAAACATCATCGTGCAGGCCGGTCCACCGGTCGACACCCATGTCGCGCTGTCGGTCGTAGCGGAGGCATTGAAGGTGCCCGGTATTTCCAGCTTGGGTCTCGAGCAAGGTATTTCGGTCTACATGAGCGACCGCTACCGCAACCCGGTCCCCGATGGTACCCGCGTGTACTTCACGGCCGAAGCCGGCTTGATTGATTCGGTTGCTGAAACGGTCAATGGGGCGGCTACGGTCAAACTGCGTACGGCACCCGGGCCGGTCAAGTGGGACAATTCGGCAGCATCGCAGGTGTCCTTTCTCGTTGCGGGCGTAGGCACCAACCACAACTGGTCGCCACTCTTCCAGCGCCCCGCCAACCGCAAGGTCAGCATACTCGTACAGGCCGCGGGTGAAGAGCTGTTCTCGGATGCCAACGGCAACGGTCGCTACGATTTCGGGGAGGACTTCCGCGATATCAGTGAGCCTTACCTCGACTTCAACGAGGATGGCGCCTGGAGCTACAACGTGTTGGATTACTCCTTGGACCCGGCTGGTTATCCGCGAGTCGAACCCTTCTGGGAAACCTTTGCGCAAGACGGCACGTGGACGACGGCCAACGGTGTGTACGATGCGGCGGCAACCATCTCGACCGCAGCGTGGGTGGTCTGGACCGACAATACTACCTATATGCAATGGATGCCCGGCCAGTACCTCGACTACGATAGCGACGGATACACCCCCGGTACAGATACGCTGATCCTGTCGTTCTCGGGCTCGTTGACTGATCCGGTGCTGCAATTCTGCACGGGCAACACGACAGTGACGACGGGCTCGTTTG
>CAZUAB010000118.1:0-7929 GCA_964617795.1 uncultured bacterium | reverse complement strand
TCTTCGCTCTCGAGGTGCAAGAGCTGCGCCACCACCAGGTTCGCGATCATGTCGTCAATCTCGGTGCCGAGAAAGACGATACGCTCCTTGAGCAACCGGCTGTAGATGTCGTAAGCCCGTTCGCCCCGGCCGGTCCGTTCGACGACCATTGGCACGAGCTGGGAGATCGGCGGCGTGGCGGCGCGGTCGGGTCCGGTCATTCGGTCGGCTCTTCCTTCTGATGCTTCTTGGCAAACTCTTCGGGTGTCACGTCACGCACGACGGCGTGCGCCCGAATGTGCAGGAACGCTTTGCGATTGCGCATTTCCGTGCGAATCGACTCGAATTGGCCCTCTGCACGAACCCGCTGTAGCAGCACCTCGGCAGGCTGCCCTGTCTCTTCGGCTGCCTTGCGCACGTCGGCCTCGACCTCTTCGTCGGCCACCGCCAAGGCCTCGGCGTCGGCAATCGCCTCGAGCAAAAACGACATGCGTACATCGCGCGCCGCACGCGTGTCGGCATCGGACAACAGCATGGGCACCAGCGAGCGCACCGAGGCCTCGGGGTACCCTTGACTCATCAGTCGCTGCGCGGTCTGCTCGGCGATTTGCTCGCGACGGCGCTCGACCACACCGGCCGGCACGTCAAAGGTCTGATTTTCGAGCAGTGCATCGGCAAGCTGGGATTCGATCGCGCGTTCGGCTTCTTGGGTGGCCGCCGCCTGCAATTCGGAGAGAATGCGCTCCCGCAGGCTCGCCATTGTCGCGCCTTCGAGCATCTGGGCTGCGAAGGCGT
Organism: uncultured bacterium; assembly: GCA_964617795.1. Classification (GTDB taxonomy): domain Bacteria; phylum J088; class J088; order J088; family J088; genus CAZUAB01. The sequence goes on along the minus strand of CAZUAB010000118.1, from coordinate 7,155 downwards.
CATCGAGCGCTACCTCTTGGCGCTTGTGCACCTCGTGTACCTCGACCGTAAACGCCAGGGTCGCGCCGACCAGATCGGGAGACGGCGCATTGCTTTCGTCGAAGATCACGTCGAAAGACGGCGTGTCACCGGCCTTGGCGCCAATCAATGCGGGTTCAAATGCGGGGTGAAGTTGGCCCGCGCCGAGCTGTGCGCGGTGATGGTCGGCCGAGCCGTCCGGCACCGCCTCGCCATCGCGCGTGGCGCGATAGCTGAGCACGACCTCGTCGCCCTCGGCCAGCGTCTCGCCCTCGTCAGCCGGACGGTGCACGGCATTGCGGCCCTGCAAGTCCGACAACACCCGGTCGACCTCGTCGTCGCCGACCACCTGCACGGGCCGGTCAACCTTGAGCTTCTTCCAGTCTTTGTCCTTGACCTCAATCTTCGGCGGCACCTCAACGGTCGCCGAGTAGCGGAACGGCAGGTCGCCGTCGGCCAGCGGCTCGGGGTGAACCTCGCGCACAGCTAGAACGCGCCCCTCGACTTGGTCGACAGCCTCGCCGATCGATCCCTCGACAAGGACACGCAGCATCGATTGCTCGATGTCGCCCCGGTAGGTCTTGAGAATGACGTGCTCGGGCGCCTTACCGGGCCGAAACCCGGGAATACGCGCCCGCCGGCGAACCTCGCCGAGCGCGGCGGCACGGGCCTCGCGGACGCGGTCAGCGCCCACTTCGACCGAGAGTTGACGGGTCACTGGGCCCGCATCCGAAACCGTTACCAAAACAGCGGTCGTCGACACTGCAGCGGATCCTTTCTCCAAGGCTCAGTATAGCACAGGCATACGCCGCAACTGCGACCGAGACGCAGCGCTGGGCTCGTCCGCAGGCTGTCGCAGGCGGTCAGGGGAGGATTTCGTCCTCAAGCAGAATGTAGCTGTACGGGTTGACCGGCACGCCGGCCAAGAGCACCTCGTAGTGCAGATGCGGGCCGGTCGAACGGCCGGTACTGCCGACACGTCCGACAATCTCGCCGCGCTGAACCCGCTGGCCAGCCGTCACATCGATCCCCGATAGGTGGCCGTAGCGCGTGGACACGCCGTAGCCGTGATCGACGAATACAACCTTGCCGTAGCCGCTTTTCACACCGGCGAACAACACCATGCCGTCGGCGGTCGAATACACGGGGTTGCCGAGCCGCGCCGCGATATCGATGCCCTCGTGGAACTTGCGGGAACCGGTGAACGGGCTCGTGCGCACGCCAAAACCGCTGGTCACCCAACCGCGTATGGGCCAGACGCTCGGTGTGCTGTCGAGGCGCACCGATTGGTCGAGCAAAAGCGCGTGCAAGTCGTGCAAACGCACCTCTTGGCTGGCAGCCTCGATACCGACTTCATCAGTATTGAGGTCGAGCCGGGCGAGTTCGATGCGGCTTTCATCGTCAAGGAGTGCATCGTAGCGATCGAGATCGCCCGCGCCCGGGCCGCCGACGCCGAGGACGGTCCGGCCGCCCTGATCGGCGCCTTCGCCCAGGATGACGCGCAGTTTGCGATCCAATCTGCGCACCCGGTCCAGTGTACGTTCCGCCTCGTCGAGACGCGTGGACAGCTGATTGAGGTACAGGCGCTGTGTCAGCATCTGCTCCTCCATCGTCCACTTCTCGGGTAGGCCCGCCAAGCTATACAGCGAAAACGCCAGCGACACCGTCGTCAACGTCACGGTGACCGCGGCGGCCAGCAGGACTTGGCGCAGGCGGCGCGGCGACAGGTGCACGCGAAGCACCCGGCCATTGCCGCCGGGTACCAACATGAGCGTCACGTCGCGTCCGTTGTCTATGTCTGTAGAGCGCATCATCTCAGTGTTTGATGGTAGTCGTGGTCCCGGGGCCGTGTCAAGCACCACCCCGTGCCGTGCGCCCATCCACGACACCCGGTTCCATACAACCACAGATAGTGTGCCGATGGCAAACGACACCACCAGATACGGGACGACATCTTACTCGTCCACACGCACAAGCAGCGCCGTAATATTGTCTTCACCGCCACGACGATTGACTTCCGCGATCAGTTCGGTCAAGGCCGCATCCAGGTCGCCATCGCCGACTTGCTGCATCCGAACCGCGAGATCCCCCTGTGACAATTTGCCGGTCAATCCATCGGAAGCCAATAAAAACAAGTCGCCGGGCAGCAAGTCGAGTGGACGGATATCGGCCTGAATTTCGGGTTCGAAGCCGATGGAGCGCGTAATCACGTTGCGCATGGGATGCGTGGCGGCTTCGCGCGGGTCCAAAAAGCCGGCGTCGACCTGGGCCTGCACCCAACTGTGGTCGCGTGTGAGCTGCTCTAAGCTGCCCTCACGCAGCAAGTACCCGCGGCTATCCCCGACGTGCGCAATCAAGGCGTCGGCGCCATCGGGCGCCCAGATGAAGACGACGGTCGTCCCCATGCCCTGCACTGCACCGCGGGTTTGACTCTCGGCGAATACGACCCGGTTCGCTTCGGCCACAGCCGCTTGCGCGGCCACGTCCACCACCGGCGCCGGTGTCGCCAAGCAGGCGCGCAGCGTTTCGAGGGCCAGTTGCGAGGCGACCTCACCCGCCTGATGCCCGCCCATACCGTCGGCGACGGCGGCGAGCCCGATATCGGTGTCGATCAACCAAGCGTCTTCGTTTTTTCGGCGCACCTGACCGATGTCCGTAAGCGCAGCCGCCGTAAGCTTCATGAGTGTTCCGTTTCTGCTGCCGTCTGCAGCAGGCTGCGTGCGTGATCGCGAGCCGTACCGCGATCGCGTCCGCCGAGCATACGGGCAATCTCGGCTTCTCGGGCAGCGCTGTCGAGCTCAACCGCAACCGTGGCGGCACGGCCGTCCACAATATCTTTGCGTAGATGGATCTGCCGATGGGCACTGGCGGCCACCTGTGGCGTGTGCGTAACCGCGAAAACCTGTGCCGTTTCCCCGAGCGCGCGCATGCGGCGGCCGACGACGACGGCCGTCTCCCCTCCGATACCCGTATCGACCTCGTCGAACACAACGGTCTGCGAAACACGGGTCTGACCAACAGCCCCCTGGATCGCCAGCAGAATCCGGCTCAGCTCGCCGCCGCTGGCGACTTTGCGCACGGCACGCGGCTGATCGCCGGGATTGGCGGCCAGGCGAAACTCAATCCGATCAATGCCGCGTGGTCCAGGGCGGCCTTCGCCCCACCCTCCAACGGCGAAAACCGCGCGCGGCATGTCGAGGGCGTGCAGGCCGGTTTCGACATCCACGGCAAGTCGTGTGGCCGCCGCATGGCGCTTCTCCGACAGCTCTTGCGCCAGCGCGCGCCAAGCGGCATCCGCCTCGGCCATGAGCTGCCGTGCACCGTCAATGCGTTCATCCAGCGCTTCCAAATCGTCCAGCTTGCTGCGCATGTCGTCCCATTGTGCCAGAGCATGCGCGAAATCGCCCCCGTGCCGGCGGGCAAGGCGCTCTAGCGCGGTTACGCGGTCGCGCAGCCCGGCGATGCCTTCCGGGGCCTCTGCGCCCTCAAGCCGTGCCAGCGCCTGCCCCTGCTGCCGGACGGTCTCGGCGACCGTGCGCAGGGCGTCGGCGATTGGGGCCAAACGCGGCGCCACACGGGACGCTCGGCGCAGCAGATCCTCAGCTCCGAACATCCGATCGAGCGCCGATCCTTCTCCGTCGACCAACAAATCACGCGCCGCCGCGGCCGCCTCTCCGAGTGCCGCCTGCCCTTCGGCCTCCTGCAATTCTGCCTGCAACCGATCAAGTTCGCCCGCAACCGGCGCAACGTCTTCAAACTCCCGCAATTGAAAGCGCAGCCACTCGAGCTCGCGGTCACGATCGCCCGCGCTCGATTCCAATTCGGCCAGTCGCGAGGCAGCCGCCTCGCGGGCCCCCCAGGCTTCGCGCACGGCGCTGGCCGCGGCCTCCAGCCCCGCGTACTCGTCGATTAGGACCAGTTGCGCTTCGGGATCCAGCAACCGCTGCTGGGCATGCTGGGCATGGATTTCCAATGCCGTGCCAACGACGTCCTGCAGCAGTTGGGCGGTGGCCAGGCGACCATTGAGATAGACTCGATGTTGACCGTCGGCCTGCAAAATCCGCCGCACAACGACGTCTTGCTCGTCCGGTTCGCCATAGCCCTCGTCGGCCAGCCGCGCGCGGGCCACGGGATCGGTGATCCGCAGCCGCGCCTCGATCAGCGCCCGGTCGGCGCCGCCGCGGATGGCCTCCGTGGAAGCCCGATCACCGGCGATCAGGCCAAGCGCCTGCATCAGTAAGCTCTTGCCGGCGCCCGTCTCGCCCGTGACCGCGGTAAATCCGCTGTCGAAATGGACTTCGAGCTGGTCGATCACGGCTAGGTTTTCGATCCGCACCTCAAGCAGCACGCGTCGCGCCCCAGCCTAGTTTGCGTTCGAGGATCGAGTAGAAGCGTTTGTCGGGGCCGCTGATCAGTCGCAACGCGCGCGGCGCTTTGGCGATTTCGATCGAGGTGGATTGTGTGATCGGACGACCGACCTGACCGTCAAGGGTCAAATAGGATTCCTCGGCGTGGTCGACCACTTCGATCCGCAGACGCGAGGATGCGGGCATGACCAAGGGGCGCATGTTGAGCTGGTGCGGGCAGATTGGCGTGACGATCAGCAGGTCCTCGGATGGGGCGACGATCGGGCCGCCGGCACTCAGGTTGTACCCCGTGCTGCCAACCGGGGTCGAGACGATCAGGCCGTCGGCACGGATCCGCGCGACCGGTTGGTCATCGACGTGCAGAACCAAGGTCACCATGCGCGCCAGAGCGGCCTTGGTCACGACGACATCGTTGAGGGCCCAGCCAAAATCGTGGCCGCCCTCGCGGCAGGCGATCATCATGCGCCGCTCGACACGCACGCGCCCGGCCAGCAGATCGCCGAGCGCCTGCTCCCATTCGGCCAGCTCATACTCAGCCAAAAAGCCGAGGCCGCCGATGTTGATGCCAAGAACTGGTTTGTCGAGCGGACCGGCAAGGCGGGCGGCCGAAAGCAGCGTCCCGTCACCGCCCAGCACGAGCACGAGATCGGAAGCGGCTACGATGGCGCCGGCGTCCCCGGACTCCCCTGCCGGTTCGCGCTCGATTGGCAGAAGCTCGATGCCGGCCGGTTCGAGCACACCGCGCAGGCGCTCAAGCCAGCGCGGCAAATCGGCCGGGGTGCGTGGGTACACGGCGATGCGTCGGATCGGGCCGAGCGGCTGCTTCATCTCCTTCAGCCTATCTCTCCCGCCGATGATTTGTCCAGTCCGGCCCGCCGCGCCCTGAAAAACGACTGCAGGAGTTCTCTGGATTCATCGGCGGCAACACCACCTTGCACCAACGGCCGATGGTTCCAGGCCGGCGCGAAGGCTGCCATGCGCGATTCGACCGCGCCGAATTTGGGATCGGTCGCCCCATACACGACGCGCCCGACTCTCGCCTGCAGCACAGCACCGGCGCACATCAGGCAGGGCTCAAGCGTGCTGTACAAGACACACGAGTCGAGCCGCCAGTCGCCTAGTACGCGCGCGGCTTCGCGGATTGCCTGAATCTCGGCGTGGGCGGTTGGGTCGCCCGCCTCTTTGCCGTTGCCGCCGCGTCCGACGATCCGGCCTTCGAAAACGACGACGGCGCCCACGGGGACCTCGCCAAGTGCCGCCGCCTTGCTCGCCTCGGCCAGTGCGGCATCCATGAACAGGCGGTCTTCGTCAGGGATCGGTTTTTGCAGGGTCATGTCCATGAGTATAGTGCGGCGGCGGCGGGACCGGCCAAAAGCCAAGTGGGCAGTCACTCACATGCGTGCTAGGATGAGATCCGGATTGGGGAAAGGAGCCCTACTGATGGCCACGTTGCGTATCGTTCACGAACTGCCGATCGCCGCCGAGCGCTTCTGGGAACTGCTGCATGATCCTGCCTACGAGGCCTTTCAGGCCGCCGGTCTCGGTTTGGGCGGCTACGAGGAACTCGAGCGCCGAATCGAGGGCAGCGTCATGCACCGACGGATCCGCGTCATGCCGAAAATCGAGGTGCCGGCCGCGATCCGTAAGGTGATCGGCGCAGGTGGCAAAGACGCCGGCGCCATGGGCTACATCGAAGACCAGGAAAAGCAACTCGACCGCTACGAGCTGCGCTGGTGGGTGGACCCGCCGGTCCTTGTCGGCAAGCTTCAGGTGGGGGGTCTTTTCCGCCTCGAGCCGATCGGCGACACGCGCTGCCGCCGGGTCCTCGACGGCGAGGTCAAAATCGGCATCCCGATTGTCGGTGGTACCGTCGAAAAATTTGTCCTGCAGGAAGTCAAAAAGACCTATGACAAGGTGCCGGAGATCGTCGCCGAGTGGGTCCGTCAGAACCCGTAGCGCGACACCTCGACCTCTTCGGTCTTGACCACGCTGTCCTCGGTGAGGACGCCAACGTTGGCGACCCAAATCCAGTGCCGGGCGGCCGGCTGATCGGCCAGTCGCTCGTCCTGCGTCGTAAACAGCATGAACTCGTCGAAAACCTCGCGAATAACACCAGAGCTTTGCTTAAAACTGCCGCAGCGTGTAGACAGTTGTACCTTCTTGCCGCTGAGTTTTCGCAACAGGTCCTTGATCGTCGGGTCAGCCATACGAGTCTCCTCCGCGTTTCGATTCTAGACGAATGCGCCCGCGCTGTCCATTCCGCCCCCGGCCGCCGCGTGGAAAGGCCCGCCGCCTTCGGGTAGCATGACGGGGTCGGCCGTCCGCGGCCTCCCGGAAAGGTCCGCCTCCATGCACCGCTCCGTTCAGGACGTCATCGCCACGCTCAACGCCTATTGGGGCCAGCGTGGCTGCGCCGTGCTGCAACCTTACGACGTCGAGGTCGGCGCCGGAACGTTCCACTGGGCGACCTTTCTGCGTTCGCTGGGTCCGCGCCCCTGGCGTGCCGCCTATGTACAGCCGAGCCGGCGCCCAGCCGATGGGCGCTACGGTCAAAACCCCAACCGGCTGCAACATTACTACCAATATCAAGTGATGCTCAAACCGGCCCCCGCCGATGTGCAGGATCTCTATTTGGGCTCGCTGCAAGCACTCGGCATCGATCCGACACAGCACGATATCCGCTTCGTCGAGGATGACTGGGAATCACCAACCTTGGGTTCGTCACATACGCATATTCGATCGGATTCGGTTTTGCGCCTGAACAAATCGC
>CAZUAB010000117.1:0-7944 GCA_964617795.1 uncultured bacterium | reverse complement strand
CCCGAAAACCGGCGGCCAGCGCGAGCAGGCCGCCGGCCATAGTCACCCAGACGCCGGGCCCGCGCGCCCGGTCGAGCTTCCACGCGGCCCACGCGGCGGCGATGGACACCACGGCCCCGACCAGCAGCGTAACGGCCGCGCGATTGGCGTTCCGGAGCACAAACGGCGCCACAAAGAGGATGGCCGCGGCGATCGGAAACAGCCACATCCGCTCCATGTTGCGGACTTGCATCAGCTTGTAGCCGGGGACCTCGGCGCACCATGGCAGGAGCAGCCCACCTGCAATCAGGAAGGCCGCAACACGGGCCAAGACGGCGAGAGACCCGAGTTTAGGCAGGAACGCGGGCAAGCTAGATCTCCTGAGGTTGCCGAGCGGGGCGGTGGGGACTACAATCGACAGGGGTAGAATACCGGACCACGCGGGAGGTCTGCAATGGCAATGACAAGAGCGTTTGCCGGCCTGATTGCCGGCATCGTGCTCGCAGCCTGCTCGACCAAGGATGCGACGGCACCGATCGACAAGGCGCCGATGCCCCTGATTGCGCAGCCGTCTCTGACTGCCGGTGAATGGCAGGCCGGTACGGCGGTCGGCAGCCTGTTCACGCCCGAAGGCGTCAGCATGGGTGGGTATGGGTTTCGGGTTGGCCCGGTGGGTCCGCGGGCGGGGGCGCTTGGGGCCACGCGGGGACGCTACGAGCGGATGTTGGTCAAGGCGGTTGCGCTCGAAAACGGCCATGCGGCCGTGGTCATCGTCAAACTGCCCATGATCTTTCCCACCGACCTGTTGCGCCGCCTGACCATCGCTGAACTCGCTCGCCGCACGGGCTTCGACTTTGGCGATGCGCTGGTACTCACGGCAACCCATACGCACAGCGGGCCCGGTCGTTTCTGGGCTCTGCCCGACGGCATGGGGTTGTTTGGGCTTGATGACTTCGAACCCGCCGTCGTCCGTGAGTTGGCGCTGTCGATCGCCGACGTCGTCGCCAAGGCCTGGGATCGCCGCGCACCGGCCCGGATCGGCGCCATCGAGGTCCTGCGCTTTGACCCGGAGAACAAAATCACGCGCGATCGCCGGTCGGCCAATGACAATCTTTGGACCGACGAATCCGATCCCAACGTCTACCGTGACGGCGAGACGTTCAAGAGCAAAGACGGGCGGCTCTGGATCATGCGGATCGAAGACGGTGCCGGTCAGCCGCTGGCCGCGCTGTTCCGCGTCGGCATTCACGGTACGCACTACTTCCACCAACTGTTCAGCGAAGATGCCCCCGGAGCTCTTGAGCGCGGCGTCGAGGCGGCAACTGGCGTTCCCATGGCCATGCTCGTGCAGGGTGTTGGCGGTGACGTTTCGCCCGCCGGCGGCGATCAAGGTCGCGACGGCGGACCAATCATGGAGGCGCTGGCCCGCCGCATGGGGCGCGTCGTCGACGCCGCCTGGGACGGAATCGAGACCACGGATCGTGGCGTACTTGGGGCGGTGCATCGTCGGCGCAACATCAGCCGCAAGGTGCTGGGCTACCGCGATGACGAATTTGGAGTCGGCCAGGGCGAGGCGTTTCGCCCGTACGTCTACGGCGGCTTTTTCTGTGGTGAATTCGGGGCCGATCCGGCCGCCGACGCCGGTGACCCCTCGACGACGCTCAAGGACGGCAGTCTTGGTTGCGTGGGCATCGAAGAGGTCGAGGCCGTGCTGTCGCCGCCCGAACAGGTTGAGTTGCCGCCCGCCGAGCTTTCGACGGCGGTGCAGTCGGCAATTCGCATCGGTGACTGGCGCCTCGTCACCTTTCCCGGCGAGCCCGTCAGCAGCCTTGGCAGCGCCATGCACACGGCGGCGGCCGCTGCCGGCTACGATAAGCTGGCCGTATTCGGTTACAGCCAGACCCACCTCTTTTACCTGACGCCCGAAAAAGACTGGTGGCAGGGCGGCTACGAAGCCGCGCAGAACATTTGGGGCTGGCGGCTGGGCGATTTCTTGGTCGCCCAGAATGTCGAACTGCTGGCCCGACTCGACCGCTTTGGTCGCGAGCCGATCTGGGATGGCGACCCCCTTGTGCCGCTGCCGCGCGAAGACGAACCGTCACGGCTTGCGGCCAAGCCGCAGGCGGCCGCGCCCTCGGGGGTCCGCCTTTCTGCTAGCTCGACGCACGCCTTGCAGCCGATTGCGGCGTCTTGGACGGGCGGAGATCCGTGGGTCGACCGGGCCGAAGTCGAGTTGGAGATGGAAACCGCGGCCGGCTGGGTGGCCGTGGCCAGTGACGCCGAACACGGCTGGCGACAGGTCGTTGACCTTGACGCCTGGCCGGTGCGCCGCGAGGTCGCGTGGGAACCGGCAACGTCGGCAACGCCGGGGCGCTACCGCTTCCGCATTCGCGGGCACTGGCTGGCCGAAGATGGTCTGCAGGCGTACGATCTGCCCTCTCCGGCCTTTGCCATCGAGGTGGCGCCGATTTTGGCGGTCACGGCGGCGCATGAGGGTCCCGCCCTGCGGATGTACCCGGCCTTCGTCTCGCATCCGGCGGCGTTTGAATACTGGCTGCCAAGCGAGGGCCTGACGCGCTGGCAGACGGCGGGGTTCCGCTTGATCGACGATGCCGTGGGCCCCGCAGACGAGGCGCCGATTCGCGGACGAGGGCTCGCCTTCGAGGGGGTTTGGCAACCCGGTGGCCAGGCAGTTACAGCCGAGGTCGAATGGGCCGCCGATTGCGCCTGCGCCCGCTGGTCGCCAGCAGCGCCACCGCCGCCGGCGACGACACGTCTTGAGATTGCGGCTGGCAAGCTGGCGATTGGCCACTGGCGCAATCGGGACGGGCTGCTGATCAACTGGCCCTAAGCGGCCCGGCGTACCTCAGGCCTCGTGCGCGGTGGCCAGCCCGTTGGTTTCGGGTGCGTCGCGGTAGGCCTGTAAAATGGAGTCCTCAAACCAAGCGCGCGTGTCCTGATTGATCGGGTGAACGATGTCGCGAAAGCTGCCGTCGCGGTCACGGCGGCTCGGCATAGCGACAAACAGGCCTTTTTTGCCGTCGATGATCTTGATGTCGCGGATCAAAAAGCAGTCGTCGATGACGATCCGGGCAAAGGCCCGCAGGGGTTCTGCATCCCGTACGTGGTAGATCTTGATGTCGGTGATATTCACGCCGTCCCCATCCGTCCGCACGTTGCTCACTGCCTATATGAGCGATTCTAGCAGACTGAATGCGGAAGTCAAGAGTTTGTGGCGGCCGTAAAACTAAGGTCCGGTGCGCCGATGAATTGCGCCGCCACGCAAGCGGCCGAGGTAGTCATCGAAGTCGCGCCGCACGCGCCCGGCCAGCAGCCACAGCGCGAGCAGGTTGGGCGCCGCCATGAGGCCGATTGCGATGTCCGAGAAGTTGACGACCGGCGTCAGCCCCCACAGCGATCCAACGACGATGACGCCGACAAACAGCGCACGATAGGGGGCGACGGCCCGCGCCCCGCCCAAAAACCGTGCCCCTTGCTCGCCGTAGTAGCTCCACGAGAGCATGGTTGAAAAGGCAAACAGCGCCACCGCCAGGCTTACAAACAGGCTGCCGAAGCCGTGCAGCACCGAGTCAAACGCGGCGGTGGTGACGGCGACGCCGCCGCTGAGACGGATGGCGGTTTCGGGGCTCCACGCGGCCTCGCTCGGCCAGCGCAGCGTCGCGCTGCGGCCATCCGTTGCCAACGACTCGATGCGTGCCTCACCCAGGCTGCCCTGCGCATTTTGCAGCACCACTTGATCACCGGCGCGGGGGTGTGCGCGGTCACCGAGGTGAACCAGCGCGGTACCGTCGGTCGCTGGCTGCGCCACCGTGCCTAGCGTTCCGTAGCTGCCGGTCGACAAGATAACGAGGCCGGTCAGCGTACAGATGACCAGCGTGTCAATGAAGGGTTCGAGGAGCGCGACAAAGCTTTCGCGGATCGGCTCGTCGGAACGTGTTGCCGCATGGGCGATTGGGGCAGAGCCGAGGCCAGCCTCGTTGCTGAATGTGCCGCGCCGAAAGCCCTGACGGATCACTTCGCCGAGCGCACCGCCAGCAACGGCCCGGCCACTGAAGGCGTCTTCGAAGATGAGAACGAAAATCCCCGGCAGGTCGCCCGCGTGAACAGCGAGCACGATCAGCGCACCGCCCATATAGATGGCGACCATGGCCGGCACCAGGGCCGCAGCGACTCGCCCGATCCGCTGGATACCACCCAAGATGACGGCAGCGACGAAAACCGCCATCGTCACGCCGGTCACGGCGGCCGGCACCCCAAAGGCGCCGTCCAGCGCCGCCGCAACCTGGTTGGCCTGAAACATGTTGCCAATGCCGAAGCTGCCGATCGTCACGAAGGCGGCAAACAGCAGGGCCACCGGTCGCCAACGCGGGCCGAGTCCCTGCTCGATGTAATGCATGGGGCCGCCAAGGACCCGCCCTTCGGCGTCGATGCGGCGGTAGGTGGTCGCCAAGCCGCACTCGGCGGCCTTGGTGGCCATGCCGAGGAAGCCGCAGATCCACATCCAAAACAGCGCCCCCGGACCGCCCGAACTGATTGCTATGGCGACGCCGGCGATGTTGCCGAGGCCGACCGTGGCCGACAAGGCCGCTGTCAGCGCCTGAAAGTGCGAGATTTCACCCGCAGCGGCTGGATCATTGTAGTGGCCGCGCACGACATCGAGGGCGTGTCGAAAGCCGCGGATTTGCGGCAGGCCCAGTCGCCAGGTCAAAAAGAGGCCAGTCAGAACAAGGGCGCCAACGAGGATCGGACCCCACACGTAACCGGCGGCTACGGCCAACCAGGCATCGAGGGCGTCGATCATCCGGCCGGACCTTAGGCCGGTACGGCCACGCCGGCGCTGGCGCCGGACTGCGGTTCGCGGGCGCGGCGATGTGCATCGGCATCTTCAAGGCCTGCGGCCAACGGTACGGCGCCGATGTCGGCCAGCAGCTTCATGTCGGCCTCGACGGCCGGGTTGCTGGTGGTCAGCAGTTTGTCGCCATAGAAGATTGAGTTGGCGCCGGCCATGAAGCAGAGGACCTGGGCTTCGCGGCCGAGTCGCTCGCGGCCAGCCGACAGCCGCACGCGCGCCTTGGGCATCAGGATGCGGGCGACGGCGCACATGCGTACCATCTCGAGCGGGTCAACCGGCCCGCGGTCGCCAAGCGGCGTGCCTTCGACCGCCACCAGCGCGTTGATCGGCACGCTTTCGGGGTGCGGATTCATGGTTGCCAGCACTTCGAGCATGCGGGCGCGGTCGACGATGCCTTCCCCCATACCGATGATGCCGCCGGTGCAGAGCGTGATGCCGGCTTCCCGCACGTGGTCGAGGGTGCGCAGGCGGTCGTCGAAGGTCCGGGTCGAGATGATCTCACCGTAAAACTCGGGGCTGGTGTCGATGTTGTGGTTGTAGGCATCCAGTCCGGCTTCCGCCAAGCGCCGCGCCTGATCGTCCGTCAGCATGCCCAGCGTCACGCAGGCCTCGATCCCGACGCTCTTGATGCCGCGAATCATCGCCAGTACGGTCTCGAACTGCTCGCCTTCGCGCGGGCTACGCCACGCGGCGCCCATGCACAGTCGCGAGGCCCCGGTCTCTTTGGCACGCTTGGCGGCTTCGATGACTTCCTCGACGGCAATCAGCGCTTCTTTTTCGACGTTGGTCTTGTAGTGCGCCGATTGTGGGCAGTAGCCGCAGTCCTCGGGGCAGCCGCCGGTTTTGATGCTCAGCAGGGTGGCCAGTTGGACGGTATTGGCCGGGTTGTGCCGCCGGTGAATGGCCTGCGCGTCGTGTACGAGGTCGAGCAATGGGCGTTCGAGCAGGGCGACGATATCGTCGGTCGTCCAGTCGTGGCGGATGTCGGCGTGGGTCATAATCGGTACCTCCGGGAAGCGTACAAGGTACCATGGGAAGTCGTGATCTTCCTCCCGGCGGCGTCCATTTGCCGCAAGCCAACAGGCGCCGGGCCTTGCGTTCGCACCGGACTTGCGCGACGATGATGCAGCGGGGGGCGCGCTCGCCCCGTCGTTCCAATAAGGCAGGTCTACCATGCGTCGTCTGATCCGTTCCGCGCTGCCGCTTGCCCTGCTTGCGGCTTCGGCCTGTAGCGCCGACCCGCAGCCCGACCCGGTCGCGGCCGGTCCGTGCGACGGCGCACCCGCGCCGGGGGAGGTCGAGATGGTCACGCGCGATGCGCCGGCCACCACCGAGGGCCTGGTGTTCGACGCGGCCGGGCGGTTGTACGTGTCCACCAGCAAAGCCGTTTACGAGGTGTCGCCCGCGGGTGTGTTCACCGAATTGGCCGCGTTGCCCTCGGCCCTCGGCCTGCACGCCGAGGCCGACCGCCTGCTTGTGGCCGGCATCAACACGGGCCAGCTGTACTCGCTTGTACCGTCCTCCGGCGTGACGGCCACGGTCGCCAGCGGCCTTGGTCAGCCGAACTTCGTGGTAGCCGGTCCGCGTGGCGGTTGGCTGGTCGCCGATGACTTCACCGATCGCATCAGCGAGGTGACGGCGGCCGGTGCGGCGACGATCTACACGCGCGCGGTCGATTCGCCCAACGGCATGGCCTGGGCGCCTGATGGCCGCACGCTCTATATCGCCTCGACCTTCAGCGACGAGGGTCTGTGGGCGCTGCCGGTCGCCGCCGACGGCACTCCCGACGACGCCAAGGTCCGCAAGGTTGCCGCTCTGCCGGGCGGCTCAACGCCGGACGGCATCACGATCACCGCCGGCGGCGCCGTCTACGTTGCGCTCAACACAATGGGCCGCATCGCCCGCATCGCCCCCGACGGCACGCTGGACCCTGCCTTCGCCGAGGGCCTCGAGTTCCCCGCCAGCCTCGGCATCAGCCGTGGCGGTGCCTTCGACCGCTGTTCGTTGTGGGTGTCCAGTCTGCTGACCCGCAAGATCTTCCGGGTGGGCCTGGCGGCCGAGGATCGGGTGGGGGAGTAGGGGGCTTCGTTTCGATTATTGCGATTATCGACTGTCCCGGCTATGATGAGGCTGTGGCGATGGCCGCCGCGACAAGGGGGATAAGATGACCGCGACTCGTGCAGCGACTGTACTCCCCGATGCCGAAGAGTCGGCGCTCGCAAGGGCCAGTGCCGGCGAGTTGAGCCGCTTGTTGGCCGAGCGTTCTGGCGTAGCGCGGGCCCGGGTTCAGCTTGACGGTCACGAACTGATCCTTCCGCGCAGCGCACTTTCTCTGCTGCGTGACCTTCTGACCGAGCTGGCCGCCGGCAATGCGGTTACTGTCGTGCCGACGCATGCCCAGCTGACCACGCAGGAGGCCGCGAATCTGCTCGGGGTATCGCGACCGCATTTGATCAAGCTGCTCGAGTCCGGCGAGCTGGAATACCACATGGTCGGCAAGCATCGGCGGATTTCGTTCCCGGATTTGACGGCCTACAAGCAGGTGCGCGATTCGCGGAGTCGGGATGCGTTGGATGAGCTGACACGTGAGGCGCAGGAGCTGGGTCTGGGGTATTGATTGCGGTTCGTCGTCGTACTCGATGCGTGCGTGTTGTATCCAGCGCCGCTGCGGGATACCCTTCTGCGTCTTGCACATGCCGGGTTGGATTGGGCGCGATGGACCACTCGCATCGAGTGTGAATGGGCGTCAAATCTGCTTGCCGCGCGACCCGAGCTGCGCGACCGCTTGCCACGGACAGTGGACGTGATGCGGGTGGGCCAAGCCCAGAATCCGCTGTAAATCGCCACCGCGCGGCGTTCAGGATCGGCGACATCTGGACACCCCGCGATCCGTGCGGTACACTGGCCACGAAGGGCGAGTGCGTACTCGCCCATCCGCTCGTTGACAGGTGAATACGGAAAACGATGGGGCCAGTCGGGGCTAGCTGTGGTTTGCTCCCCGACTTGGATCAACTGTTCTCGCAGCGACGCACGCGGACCTCGACGACATGTTGTGGTTTGCTCCCCGACTTGGATCAACTGTTCTGGCAGAC
>CAZUAB010000116.1:0-7996 GCA_964617795.1 uncultured bacterium | reverse complement strand
CTGAATCAACCACGCCCCGGCCAGCCAACTCTGTGATCGGGGACTGCGGTAATAGCCGCCATAGGCTGCGAATTCCTGGTTGTAACCGAGGAAGTTGAGGTCGCGAATACCGCCCCAGACATTGATGATGCCGCCACCGATACGCGGCCGGAATAGCGGGATCAGGGCCCAGCGGTCGATGGCGTCAATATGGACATCGACGCCGTCTACGCTTTCGGTGACCGTGGACGTCACCGACTGGTAGATCTCGTAATTGCGCATACGGCGAAGGTCATTGTCGAGCACAGCACGGTCCCAGACCTCGCCGACGCGCGTATCGAGGCCGCGCTTGGCGAGCCCGGGCCGGGTCCAGCCCGGGCCGTCGATGGTGAGATCGACGCGCCGCACGACGGGTCGCGTGACGGCATCTGCTGCTGCAGCCGGTACAGAACCCAGCCCGATGCCTAGGCCCACAATGACAAAGCCCGCGATTTTTTTGGGCCCCAGCCGCATCACGCGCGGCCTTCCCGTGAGCGTGCGATCAGGTCCGAGGTCGAGTTGCCTTCAACAAAGGGCAGAATCTCGACACGACCACCCCACTGCGCAGCTTCGGATCCCCCGACAACCTGCTCGGGCCGGTAATCGCCTCCCTTGGCAATCACATCGGGGCGCAGCGCCAGAATCATTGCCAAGGGGGTGTCATCGGCAAACCAGGTGACGATATCGACACTGGCCAAGGCCGCCACCACCTCGAGGCGACTGGCCAGTGGTACAACGGGGCGGGTCGGGCCCTTGAGACGACCGACCGAAAGATCGTCATTGAGGCCGACGACAAGCCGGTCGCCGAGTTGCTTGGCTGCCTCAAGGTAACGAACATGTCCACGGTGAAGGAGGTCAAAACAGCCGTTGGTCCAAACGATCCGCTCGCCTGCGCTACGCCAGGCCGCGGTTAGGCGCACGGCTTCCGGGGGATCGATGATCTTGTCCGCAATCAGATGCACCGTAAGTTCAGCCGAACTTATTCATGGCGAAAAAGGCGGCCATTTTGTCGTTGGTGTCGCGAAGTCGGGCAGCCAACACGCGCACGACGCCATTCAGTACCGTGTAAGCCAGCTCTTTGTCGACAAACAGCATGGTCTCGAACGGGTCACGCTCAATGACGAAAAGGTCGCAGGCCTCATGGGCAATTGCATCGGCACTACGAGGGGCGTCATCCAGAAGAGCCATCTCGCCGAACACGCTACCGGGTCCGAGGACAGCAAGTGCCTCTTCGCCAATACCCGGGATGGTCTTCGAGATCCGCACTTTGCCAGATTCAATCAGGTAAAGCGCATCGCCGGTTTCGCCCTCGGCGAAGATCTTCGTGCCCTTGGCGACCGCTTCTTGGCGGGCCAGCGAGCCGAGGCGCTCCAGTTCAATTTCGCTCAGATCGGCGAAGAGCGGAATGATTTTAAGCTTGGCGAGATCCATGTTTGTAGCGACGCCTCCCACTGGGACAATAGCACGCCGGCGCGCGTCCGGCAATATTTGTTGCTCAGCGCGGGGCCAGAATCCGCACGCTCGCGGGTGGTAGATGCAGGTCACGTAGCCGGTGCCGCCCGCCCCCAAGGAGATCGTCGGCCTCCACGGCCGGGCCGACCCAGCGACGTGACGCCGTACGCGAAAGATTAAACGCGACAATGCGCCGGTCTTGCCCTTGCCCACGCTCGAATACATAGATATTGCCGTCTGCGGCCAGTTCGCGGTACTCAGCACCGTGCAGGGCCGGCTCGGCATTGCGCAGCATGATGAGTCGTCGGTACCAGTGCCAAAGGCTTTCGGGGTCGGCGGCCTGGCGGTCCTGGGCCTTGGCGGCGCTGTCCGGAGAAAAAGCGAGGAAAGGCGTATCGGCCGTTGTGAATCCCAGGCCGGGCGCATCGGCTTCCCAAGGCATCGGTGTTCGCGCCCCATCACGGCCGTCGACCAAAAACGACGTGCCCATTTCGAGGCCCAGCTCTTCTCCCGCCCAGACAAACGGAATGCCCGGCAAGGTAAGTTGCAAGGCGGCGGCCAGCTTGAGCCGCGATACGTCGCCGCCAGCAATGCTGCCAATCCGGGGCGTGTCATGGTTGCCGAGAATCAAGCCCCAGCGACTTTCGGCAGGCAATCCCGCGAGATGGGTGCGGGCTGCCTTGGCAAGAACCGTGCCGCTTTCGCCGACCACGGCGCCAGTCCAAAGAGCAGCCAACCATTCGAAGGCAAAAATCGCCGGATCGCCCGCAGGGCCGAAGAAGGTCCGCACCTCGTCCTGTACACCCCAGATCTCACCGACAAAACCCCGGTCGAGCCGACCGCGCCCACTGATCAATTCACGCATGCGGCCGTGAAACTCGACCGTTTCCGGCTGCATCGCGCAGCGGTGGCCGTTTTCGAAAAAGCGGTCAGGGACATCGAAGCGGAATCCGTCGACACCGAGGTCCATCCAGTAGCGCAACGTGTCGAGCAGCTCTTCTTGTACGGCCGGATTGCGAAAATTGAGGTCAGGCTGTCGTGGGTAAAACTGGTGGAAATACCAAGCGCCGATCTCATCCGACCACGTCCAACGGTCAGTGCCAAAGGGTGTGAATTGGTTGGGGACGTCGACGCAACGAGTCGTCGGTTCGGGGCTCCACACGAACCAGTCGCGGGTGGGGGCGGCCGGATTGGTTAGCGCGTTCTGGAACCATGGATGCAGGTCTGAAACGTGGTTGAAGACCATGTCCAGCCAGACGAGCATGCCACGATCATGGGCGGCCTCGATGACCCGTTCTAGGTCGGCCACGCTGCCGTAGTCCGGATGCACATCCCGGTAGTTGGCTACATCGTAGCCCGAGTCCTGTAGCGGCGAGGGGAAGGTCGGCATCAGCCAGATACCACCGATACCAAGTTTGGCCAGCATATCGAGGCGTTGTTCGAGGCCTTTCAAATCGCCGATGCCATCGCCGTTACTGTCTTGATACGACCGTACCCACAGCTCGTAGAAAACCCGTTCGCGAAAGGTGGATGGATCTGCACCGCCGGGCGGCGGGGTCGGCGCAACCACCGGCAGGTCCACGACGTCGGATGGAGTATCGGGCGGGCAGGCGGTCAAGGTGGCCGCGAGGAGCAGACCCGCCAAGAGACGGATGATCGGAAGTTGGCACCCCATCGGCATATTCTAGCGCAGGCCGCGACCCGGCACACGCACGCACCGTGCCATTCATTTTGCGCACCGTGTTGCCGAACGGTAGGATAGATCGCATGAAGATCAAAACACAGATTCTCCATACGGCCGCCTTTCTTCTTGCTGCTGCATCGGCCTCAGCTGATGCCGCTGCTGCGTCTCACGAGCGGCCCGCGAAACCGATCGAAATCACGCGCTACGCGTCGCCGGTATCGACGGCGGGCATTGTCGACGGTAGGCCGGAAGGCATGGCCTTTTTGGTGACGCTGTCGCCCGAATTGCAGAGCAAATTGAAGGCCGATAAAAAGGTGCTGCTGAGCGAGCCTGACTCCTCGAAGGGCAGCTATGGAGGCTTGATCAAGGCGGTGGTGCTGTTCAACCAGCCCAAGCCGCGCGTATTCGAATTGATCACGCAACCGTCGCGCCAAGTCACCTACCTGCCGCGCCTGACCAAGTCGGACACGGTGTGGCGATCGCCTTTCGGTGAGTTGATCGATTTCAACGTCAAGGTGCTGTTTGTGTCGATGTCTTTTCAGACCCAACACTGGTATTTTCCGGAATACAGCCGCATCGAATGGCTGCTCAATCCGGGGCACGACAATGACCTTGCCCAACAACTCGGCTTTTGGCAGCTCTACGCGGCCGGTGACAACTATACCGTGGCCGAGTACGGTACGCTGGTCGACACGGGCATCGCGATTCCTCAACGGATTCAGGAATCCTTGGCCCGGCGCGATATCCCCAAGGCGCTCGACCACTTCCAGATCTACATCAACTCCAACGGCACGTGGACCCGCGACCAGTAGCCGCTTGAGGCATGGCAGGATGGCGCACTGCGCCGCGTGTGCGTATACTATTCGGATGAACGGCGCTTGCGTTTCCGCAGGCGCGTATGCCCGGTTAGCTCAGTTGGATAGAGCGTCGGCCTCCGGAGCCGAAGGTCAGAGGTTCGAGTCCTCTACCGGGCACCAGTTTTCTTGCAGCCCGCTCGTGGCGGGCAGCCACCCTAGTCGCGCCAGCGTGCGCAGCACATCCGTTTCACGCAGGATCGGTTCCGGCAGGAGCGCCTCGCGGGCGCAACGCTCGGCGACTGAGCGTAGCCTTGTCAGTGAGCGCGTCGGCAGAGCGATCAGCCGTTCAAGCGCCGAGGGGTCCCATTGCAGCTTGCGCGCGCGCGCCCATTCGGTGAGTACACCGGCCTTGCGCTCGTATTCCGGTGCCAAGATCACCGCTTCTTGAGCGTCATCAGGAAGTGCCGAGGCGGGGCGTTCACGCACGAACCACACCCACTCGGCCAGGTCGGGATCGGGAGTGTTGCCATCGCACACTGCGGCGCGACGGTCGGCGGCCAATTGAACCCGCAACCATTCCGCCAAGTACGACTTGCCGCTGCCTTCCGGACCCGTGATCAACAAGAACCCGCCTCGCCGCAGGCTGGCCCAGCCCTCGATGGCGGCCATGGCTTCGGCGACGGCCTCCGAGCGGACAGGAAGTTCGTGAGGATACATGGTGCGTCAGTGTAACGCCGCCATTGCCGCTACGCATACGGGGCGCCTGACGCGCCGCGTCAGGCAATTTGACCGTGATGCCTTTTTTGCGCTAATATGGCGTTTTCCCAATCGTAATCAACGGGTCGCGTGGGCGGCGCTGCGAGGAAATCATGATCTCGTTCAAGCAATTCATACAAAGGCCGCTGTGCGTCTGGGCGGATCTCGACGACGATCTGCGATTCCGTATCGAACGCTGGTGCGTCGCCTTCGGTATCGCGGTTCCGGTGCTGATCGGCTACTTCGTGCTGACAACATATAATGTGGCGCGCTACGAATGGGGTGGGCAGCCGACAATCGCGCTGTGGACGACATTCGACAGCTACATCCCGCTTGTTCCACAGGCGTTCTTTCCGTACTCGCTTTACTACGCCCTGGCCGTGATGCCGGCTTTTTTGGCTCGTACTCGCCGCGACCTTGTGGAGATGGGCATGTCGTTTGCGATCGTAACCGGGGTGGCGTGGACGGCATTTTTGCTTGTACCGGTACGCATGGAATACCCGGAATTGACCTGCAGCGGTCTTAGCTGCGACCTGCTGCGCGGGCTACACAGCACAGACGGCGGCGTCAATGTATTCCCCAGCCTGCATGTCGGGCACAGTGTGCTCGTGGCGGCGATGTTCTGGTCCTACCGCGAGCGTGTACCCAACTGGATCATCGGCCTTGTGATTTCAATGGCTTTGGCGGTCAGCGCGTCGACGGTGCTTCTCAAGCAGCACTACGCCGTCGATATCCCTGCCGGCGTTTTGTTGGCGGTCGGGGGCTGGGCACTGACGCGTCGGGCCGTCGGCGCGTTCTACGAATCCGAAGCTCCGGTGGCCCGCACTGCGGTCAACTGAGCCCGCGACCCAGGCGTCCCGACAGTTTGACGGCGGCCAACCACCCCAGGTAGCGAGCGGTGCCGAAAATGTAGCGGCGCGCGAGGCGCCGCGGCTCACGCAACAGCCGCCAGACCCACTCCAGCCGCAGACGACGCCACATCCGGGGCGCACGGGCGACGTGCCCGGTCAGGTAGTCAAGGACGGCGCCGCCCGCCAGCGTGACACGAACACCCGCCGCGCGCAGCGCCTCGTGGTGGGTGTGTACGAATAGCTCCTGCCGGGGAACGCCCATCGCCACAATCAATACTTCCGGGCGACCGGCGGCGATTTGGCGCAACACGGGCGCCGGATCGTCAAAATACCCGTCCCGATGGCCGACGCATTCGAGTGATGGCCAGCGCGACGCCAAAAGAGCCACCGCATCGGCGATGACCGCAGGGGTCGATCCAAGTAGGAAAACACGTTTGGGCGCGTCGTCGCGCTGTGTGCAGGCCGTTAGGAAGGCGGGAATCCAGTCGGTGCCGACCAAGTTGTCGCGCACCGGCGCCCCAGCCAGTTTTGCGGCCATTTCGATACCAGCACCGTCATTAAACACGTAACGATGCGCCTGCAGCGCCGCCGTGTAGGCAGGGTCGTCCCGGGCAATGTTGATACAGTTGGCGTATACCCAAGCAACCGACGCAAATTCTGTCTGGGACGCTGCCAACACCGCATCCATGGCTTCTTGTGTCGTCAGGCGCTGAATCGGTATGCCTGCCAAGATGAGCGGCGGTTTGGCGTCGGGTTTAGGCGGCATGGCCGCATGGTACCATATCGCCCATGGCCGCTCCCGCCGAATCCACCGCCGCATCGCCCGTTGCCGTCGATCGCACCCGGCGGCGGCGGCTACGTCGAGCCTTAACCGTCGTTCGAATTGCGTTGGATGCGCTAGGCTTTGCCGTGGCGTGGGCTCTGGCGTGGGCGCTGCGCAGCGAATTCGGCGACCGCCCACTCAATCCTGCCTCAGTCTACGTACTGAGCCTGCCGGCAATTGTTGCTGGAGGCGTACTTGTGGCTGCGTCTGTCGGCAGCTATACGGCCCAGGCCGCCCGCGCCCCCCTCGAAGAAGCGACCAAGGTACTACGCGTTTGCGGCGGCGCGCTGCTGGTCGCCATGAGTATGGGGTTTTTGTTTAAAAGTTTCGATATTTCACGTGCCGTTGTGCTCCTTTATTTCGTCTTGGCGCTGCTGACGATTCCCGCCGCCCGGGCGTTTGCCGGCTTTCTTGAACGCCGCTTCGTCAAGCTGGGGTTGCTCGGTACACGCGTGTTGATTGTGGGTGCCGGCCCGACAGGAATTCGTGCTTTGCAGAAGGTTCACGATCACCCCGAGGTCGGCTACCGCGTCATCGGATTCCTTGATGACGGTGACAGCAGCGGCGTCGCGGCACGCATCGGCCGGACTCCGCTGCTTGGCCCCGTTGCCATGCTGCGTGATGTCATCGAGAAAGAACAGGTCGATGAGGTCATTTTGGCGCTTCCGGAAGCCGATTCCGAGCATTTGATGGGCGTCCTGATGCAGATCGATGACCTGCCGGTGCGCGTGCGCGTCGTCGCCGATCTGTTCGGTGTTCTTAGCCGCGACACCCATATCGACCTCATCGACGATGTCCCGATCTACGATCTGGTCGGGACGAAGGATTCTTGGTTCTACCGCACTGCCAAACGGGGCTTTGATTTGGCCGTAGGCCTGGCGGCGGGCGTAGTGTTTTTGGTCACCTTGCCGTTCATCGCGCTGGCGATCAAGCTCGATGATCCGGGGCCGGTGTTCTTCGTCCATGAGCGGATTGGGCAGGGCGGACGTGTCTTCCGAATGTGGAAATACAGGTCAATGCGGACAAGCAGTGAGGTCTATGCGGTCGCGCCCAAGGCCGGTACCGACGCCCGTATCACACGTGTTGGTACGTTCCTGCGTAAGACTAGCCTTGATGAACTGCCGCAGGTGATCAATGTAATTCGTGGTGACATGAGTATCGTCGGGCCGCGCCCCGAGATGCCGTTTATTGTCGCCGGGTACAACGAATGGCAAAAGAAACGCCTCGAAGTGCCGCCGGGATTGACGGGCCTGTGGCAGATCCTCGGTCGCAAAGACCTACCGCTGCACGAAAACCTCGAATACGATTTTTACTACATCAAGAACCGCTCGCTGCTGCTCGATATCGTAATCGTACTGAAGACGATTCCTGCGGCGCTGCTCGGTCGCGGCGCGTACTAAAGCGACGGACGGTCGACTCAGTCGATCGGTTCGTGGTACAATTTGAAGGATTCCGACCCTACACGACCGGAAAGCCTTCCATGCGCAAAAGCAAGATCGTATTGGCCGACGGCACCACGCTCGCCGGTCGCCCGTTCGGGCGCCCCGGCACAACCGTGGGCGAGTTCGTGTTCCATACCGGGATGACCGGGTATCAGGAGATCCTGACCGACCCG
>CAZUAB010000115.1:0-8028 GCA_964617795.1 uncultured bacterium | reverse complement strand
ACCACCAGTTTTACGCGCTTCGGCGGCGTCGCGCACGACCTACCGCAGGGTTTCGATGCGTCGATCCACTGGCTGCTGCAAGAGACATACAAGGCGCTGCGTGAGGTCGACGGCTTGCTGACCAAAAACCGTATCTTCATCGACCGGATGAGTGGCACGGGTGCGATTCCGCTCGATCGCCTGATCAGCTTCGGCGTCACAGGCCCCCTACTCAGGGCGGCCGGTGTGGCGCTTGACCTGCGTCGCGACCAGCCGTACTCCGTGTACGATCGCTTCGAATTCGAGGTGCCGGTCGGCCTGTACGGCGACAACTACGACCGCTACGTCGTGCGGCTCGAAGAGATGATCCAGTCGGGTCGCATCCTCGAGCAGGCTGTCGCGCAGATCCCCGATGGTCCCATTCTGACGGACGATCGGCGCTGGTCGCTGCCGCCCAAGGAGGACGTATACACCTCCATCGAGGCGCTCATGGACCACTTCAAGATTGTCATGCACGGTATCCGCCCGCCCAAGGGTGAGGTTTACAGCGCGGTCGAGAGCCCCAACGGCGAACTCGGCTTCTATATCGTCTCCGACGGCGGCGGCAAACCGTACAAATGCCGCGTGCGGCCGCCGAGTTTCATCCATTTGGGTGCGATGCGCGAGATGGTGCTCGGCGGGCAAGTCGCCGACATCGTGCCGACCTTCGGCCAGATCAACATGATCGGCGGGGAATGCGACCGATGAGCAATACCAGCGACAAGCCGCAAGTTCTCAGCGAGGCCGCCAAGGACGAGATCCGGACCGTGATGGCCAACTACCCCGAGGCCCGCGCGGCGGTGCTGCCAGCGCTGTGGATTGCGCAGCGTGAGCACGGTTGGATCAGCACGGCGCTGGGTGAGCAGGTGGCCGAAACCATCGGTATTCCTGCCGTTTGGGTCCATGAGGTACTCAGCTTCTACGTGCTGTTCCACAAGCAGCCTGTCGGCAAGCATGTCATCTGGATGTGTCGCAACCTGCCCTGCCAGTTGCGCGGCTTCCCCGAGCTCAAGGCCCACCTCGAGGCCAAGCTGGGCATCCGCGAGGGGGAGACGACAGCCGACGGCATGTTCACGCTCAAGTCCAACGAATGCCTAGGCGCCTGCGGCGGCGCACCGATGGTGCAGATTGACGATGCCTATTACGAGAACCTCGATGCCGCGGCGGTCGATACTGTGCTTGAGCGTATTCGGAAAGAGACGCCGGCATGAGTACGCCGCGCGTGCTGCTCGATTGGGAAGGTACCCCCGAGCCCTGGACGCTGTCCAGCTACCTTGGGCGTGACGGGTATAGGGCGTTCGAGAAGGCGCTCAAGGCTGATCCCGTGGCCCTGCGTGACGAGGTCAAGACCTCGGGTTTGCGTGGTCGTGGCGGCGCCGGGTTCCCGACGGGCCTCAAATGGAGCTTCTTCCCCAAAGAGACGCCCTATCCCAAGTATCTCGTCGTCAACGCCGACGAATCGGAGCCGGGCACCTTCAAGGACCGCTACCTGATGGAGCACAACCCGCACCAACTGATCGAGGGCGTCCTCATCGGCTGCCGTGCTCTCTACGCGAATGCAGCCTATATCTACATTCGCGGTGAATTCGACGATTGCGAGCGCAAGGTGCGCGCCGCAATCCATGAGGCCGAAGCGGCCGGCTGGATCGGCGACAACATCAAGGGCTCGGGCTTTTCCTGCCGCATTTACGTACACAAGGGCGCAGGCGCCTACATCTGCGGTGAAGAGACAGCGCTGATGGAGAGCCTTGAAGGCAAAAAAGGCCAGCCACGGATCAAGCCGCCGTTTCCGGCCCAGGTGGGCATCTTCGGCATGCCGACCACCGTCAACAACGTCGAGACGATCTGCGCCGTGCCGTGGATTATCCGTAACGGCGGCGCGGCCTACAAGGCGATCGGCACCGAAAAGAGCCCTGGCACCAAGCTGATTTCGGCCTCGGGCCACATCAACAAACCGGGCGTCTACGAAATACCGCTGGGCTACCCGCTCAAAAGTTTTCTTGAAAAGGAATGCGGTGGGGTCTGGAAGGGCCGTGCCCTCAAGGCCGTCATACCGGGCGGATCATCGGTGCCGGTGTTGACCGCGGCCGAGGCCCTCGATGCGAATCTCGACTACGAAAATCTCATTGAGCATGGCTCGATGCTCGGTTCGGGCGGGTTGATGGTGCTCGACGAGCACACCAGCATGGTCACCGCACTGCGCGTCCTGGCCCACTTCTATGCCGATGAGTCGTGCGGCCAGTGTACGCCCTGCCGCGAGGGCACCGGTTGGACGCTCAAGGTGCTGGAGCGAATCGAGTCGGGCCTGGGCTCATTCTCTGACCTCGACATGCTGCTCGATACGGCTGACAACATGACCGGCCGCACGATTTGCGTGCTGGCGGACGCGCTGGCCATGCCGGTGCGCAGCTACATCAACAAGTACCGGGCCGAGTTCGAGGAGTGCATCCGCAGCGGGGTTCCGCTCGCCGGGGGAGGCCACGCGTGAAAGTTACGATCGACGGACGGACGCTCGACGTCGCCGCAGGCAAGACGATCATTCAGGTGGCCCACGAGGCCGGCATCGTCGTGCCGTATTACTGTTATCACCCCGGCCTGGTGCCCGACGGCAACTGCCGCATCTGCCTGGTCGAGGTCGAAAAGGCGCCCAAGCTCATGGTCGCCTGCAAGACCCCGGTTGCCGAAGGTATGGTCGTCAATACGGGCGGTGCTCGCGTCGACGAGGCACGCCGTTCGGTGATGGAATTCCTGCTGATCAATCACCCGATCGACTGCCCCGTCTGCGATCAGGCCGGCGAGTGCAAGCTGCAGGACTACTACTACGATTACGACCTGGCCGACAGTCGCTTCAAGGAAGACAAAGTCCACAAGCCCAAGGTGCAGATCTTTGGCGAACATGTGGCCTTCGACGGCGAGCGGTGCATTCTTTGCAGCCGCTGCGTGCGTTTTACACGCGACGTCAGCGAAACGCACGAGCTCGGGATCTTCGAGCGCGGCGACCGCAGCGTGATCGCCTTGGCGCCGGGCCGTACGCTCGACAACCCGTACAGCCTCAATGTCGTCGACATCTGCCCGGTCGGGGCGCTGACCAGTCGCGACTTCCGTTTCCGCAAGCGCGTCTGGATGCTCGATGAGACCGCTTCGGTGTGTCCCGGCTGCAGCCGGGGCTGCGCAATCTCGCTGGACCACCATCGCGATGAAGACAAGATCTACCGCATCCGGCCGCGCAAGAACATGCAGGCCAACGGCTTCTGGATGTGCGACGCCGGCCGTTTTATGATGAACGTGGCCGAGCAGGGGCGCCGCGATGGCCACCGTGTCGACGGCATCGGCGCTGCACTCGATGTGGCGGCGGCCCGGGCCGCGACGCTGCTCGCCGGCGGGCGCACTGGCGTGCTGTTGTCGCGCTGGTCGTCGAACGAAGAGTTGCTGGCCCTGCGCGGCTTGGTTCGCGGGCTGCCCGACGCGGTCGTTGCGCTCGGCGAAGACCGACTGCCGGCAGCGGGCGAGGTGGTCGAAGACGATTTCCTGATTGAAGCTGACAAAAATCCCAACCGTGCTGGCGCCCGTCGCCTCTTGAGCCTGGCCGCCGACGACGGTCTACCCGCCCTCCGCAAGGCGCTGGCCGCGGGCGAAATCGACACGCTGCTTGTCATCGGCAACGGTGCGGCACGCGTGCTTGGTGTGGATGTTCGGAAGCCCACTCACGTTGTCCATTTGTCGGCCCACGCCGATGACCTTGGTCGCGCGGTTGACGTCGAGTTCGCCGGTCGGGTCTGGGCCGAGAAGCGCGGCACGTTCACGAGTAGTACGGGCGTCATTGCCGCCTTCGACCCGGCCCTGCGCGGCCCTGCCGCCGCCGCCGATGATCTGGCGATTGTCGCCGCGATCGGCAAGGGCCTCAAGCTGGCGCTACCGGCCACCGCCGAAGACGCCTTTGCGCAACTCGCCGAGGAGCTGCCCGAGCTGGGCGGCCTTGATTTTGCGGCCCTCCGGGCCGCCACGGCGGCGTCGGCGGCGCTACGTACGGAGGCCGGTTGATGGATCCCGTACTGCTCGTCGCCGACATCGTCAAGATCGCCGCGGTCTACTTCATCCTGCTCAACGCGGGCGGTTTGCTGACATGGATCGAGCGCAAGCAGTCGGCGCTCATGCAGCACCGTATTGGTGCCAACCGCGCCGGATTTACACTCCCGTCGCGGGTCGAGGGCGGCGGCGCGCTCAACCTGCTGCTGCCTGTGCTGGCACCGGTACTCAACCCGCTGCTGCGCGTGCTGACCAAGCTGGGGCTTATGCATACGCTGGCCGACGGCGGCAAGATGCTGTTCAAAGAAGACTTCATGCCGGGCAACGCCAGCCGGTTGCTTTACCAGTTGGCGCCGGTCATGGCCGTTGTGCCGGTTTTCGTCATCTCGATCATCATCCCCTGGGGTCCACCGATCGAGTTGTTCGGCCGGACGATTCCGTTGCAAGTGGCCTCGCTCGACATGGGCATCCTCTTCTTCTTTGCCTTTGGCGGCTTGGGCGTGTACAGCGCCGCCATCGGCGGCTGGGCGAGCGGCAACAAGTTCGCGCTTTTGGGCTCGATCCGCGCCAGCGCCCAGATGATCTCCTACGAAGTCGCATACGGTCTGGCCATCATCGGCACCCTCATGGTCTACGAGACCGTGCAACTCGACGCGATCGTTGCCGCTCAGGGCCAGCTGCTTTTCGGATTCCTGCCGGCTTGGGGGGTTTTCGTACAGCCGCTCGGTTTCGCGATCTTTTACACGGCCATCCTCGCCGAGGGCAAGCGCGTACCGTTCGACCTTCCCGAGGGCGAATCGGAAATCGTCGCGGGCTATTTCACCGAATATTCGGGCATGAAGTTCGGCACCTTCTACCTGGCCGAGTTCACCGAGATTTTCGTTGCTGCAGCGATGGTCGTGACGCTGTTTTTCGGCGGTTGGCAGGTGCCCTATCTCACGGATGCCGGCTTCGTACTGCCGGGCCTCGGCGCGTCGCTCGACATGCCGTCCTGGCTGGTGACAATCACGCGGATCGGCGCCATGTTCGCCAAGATCCTCTTTTTCTGCTGGCTGAACGTACAGATTCGTTGGACGCTGCTGCGCTTCCGTTTTGATCAGGTCATCCGCCTTGGCTGGACGTTCCTCCTGCCGCTGGCGCTGGCCAACATCTTCATCACCGGGGTGGTGCTGCTTGCACGCTAATCCGCACGATCACGAGACAACTGCGAGTACGGCCTCGCGCCTCCCTGCGATGCAGCCGCCCGAGAATCCGCGCAAAACCGTGCGGATCCTCGATCCACGCGCGCAGCTGGGCCTGGCCGAGCGCTTGTATTTGCCGCAGATTTTGCGCGGACTGTCGATTACGACGGTGATTTTCGCGCGCAACCTGTGGAACCTCCTGCGTGGTCGCCGCGGCGTGGTTACGATCCAGTATCCCGAGGAACGCCTTGAACATTCGCCGCGCTACCGCGGCCTGCATATCCTTGCGCAGCGCGAGGATGGCACGCCCAAATGCGTCGCCTGCTACATGTGCGCCACGGCCTGCCCAGCCGACTGTATTTATATCGAGGCCATCGAAGACCCCGATCCCAAGGTCGAAAAACGCCCGGTCCGCTTCGATGTTGACCTCAGTCGCTGCGTATTCTGCGGTTTTTGTGAAGAAGCCTGCCCCTGTGAGGCCATCTATCTCACCAACACCTACGACGACATGCCCCAGGACAACTTCACCGGCTTTATGCTTCACATCGACGAACTCCTGGGGCGCCCGCAGGCGTTGATCGAGCGTAAGAAAACCGCAATCAAGGGGAGACGCTGATGACGGTGTTCCTCTATCTGTTTGCGATTCTCGCCCTTGTCGGCGCTGTCGCTACGGTGGCCTCGCGGCACCCGATCACCGCAGCCATGAGCCTCGTGGCCACCTTTTTGTCGGTGGCCAGCCTTTACGCACTGCTCGACGCACACCTGATTGCTGCTGTACAAGTGATTGTCTATGTCGGTGCGATCATGGTGCTGATCATCTACACCATTTTGCTGATGGACCTGCGCGACGACGACGTACGTGAGCGCCTCGGTTGGCTGGGCGCCGCCGGGATCGTGACGGGCGCCCTTTGGCTGGGTGTGGTTTGGCTCCGCCTTGGCGCCGCTCCCATTCTGGAACCGGTGGCCGTGTTGCCGGAGGGCTTCGGCACGGTGCGCGGTGTGGCCATGGAGTTGTTTACCAAGCACGCCTACACCTTCGAAATCGTCAGCTTGCTGCTGCTCGCCGCCATCGTCGGGGCGCTGACGCTCGCCATGCGTCTGGGTAAAGAAGAGGGAGGCCGGGCATGAGCGAAGCGCTCGAATTCCTCGTCTGGACCGGTACGGCCATGTTCGGCATCGGCCTGCTCGGCCTTGTTGTTCGCCGCAACATGCTGATATTGCTGATGTGCGTCGAACTGATGCTGAGCGGCGCCAATTTGGTTCTCGTGACCTACAGCCGCGTCTGGGGCGACCAAGCCGGCCACGTACTCACCCTGATCGTCGTGGCGATCGCCGCGGCGGAGGCCGCGATCGGCCTCGGCATCATCCTGCGTCTATTCCGCCAGCAGGACTCGCTCGACATCGGGCGACTCCGGCTGATGCGGAATTAAGGGGGGCGCCGTGTACCTGACCGCCAGTGATACCCTGATCTGGATTCTGCTGCTGCCGCTCGTTGGCGCCATCGTCAACGGGTTGCTGGGTCGTCGCCTTGGTCCGACGGCCGTCAAGGTCATCGGCAGCGGTGTGATTCTCGTTGCCTTCCTGTTCTCGGTTCTCGCCTTCACCGATCTCGTCCAGCTTGTGCCGCGCAAGCGCCGCCTGGCGCAGACCTTGTTCACCTGGATGAGCAGTGGACGTTTGCAGCTTGACCTGCGGTTGGTGGTCGACCAACTATCGTCGATCATGACGATGATCATCACCGGCGTTGGGTTTCTGATCCATCTGTATTCATCGGCCTACATGGCCCATGACCGTAGTATCCACAGGTATTTCGCCTACCTCAACCTGTTCGTGTTCTCCATGTTGCTGCTAGTGATGGGCGCCAGCCTGCCGATCATGTTCATCGGCTGGGAGGGTGTGGGCGTTTGCTCCTACCTGCTAATCGGCTTCTGGTTCGACAAGGAAGCCAACGCCGTGGCTGGTCGCAAGGCCTTTCTGGTCAACCGCATCGGCGACTTCGGGTTCCTGCTCGGGATGTTCCTGATTTGGTTCATGCTCGGTTCGCTCGATTTTATTCGCATCGATCATCTGCTCGGCGTTCAGAAAATCCCGCTTGACCCGACACTGGTGACGGCGGCCACGCTGCTGTTGTTTGTTGGCGCGACCGGCAAGAGCGCGCAGATTCCGCTCTACATTTGGCTGCCCGATGCCATGGCCGGCCCCACGCCCGTATCGGCGTTGATTCACGCGGCGACCATGGTCACCGCCGGCATCTACATGATCGTGCGGCTGGCCAGCCTGTTTACGCTATCGCCGACGACGATGGGCATCATTGCCGTGATTGGGGCGGCAACAGCGCTGCTTGCCGCAAGTATCGCGATCGTGCAGAACGACATCAAGAAGGTGTTGGCCTACTCGACCGTCAGTCAACTTGGCTACATGTTCCTCGCGGTCGGGGTCGGGGCATTCACCGCGGGCGTGTTCCATCTGATGACGCACGCCTTCTTCAAGGCGCTGCTCTTTCTGGGATCCGGCGCGGTCATCCACGCCATGGACCACGCGCACGGCGCTGACGATCCACAGGATATCCGGACGATGGGCGGACTCTGGAAGCCGTTGCGTATCACCGCGATCACCTTCCTGATCGGCACCATGGCGATCGCCGGGATCCCCGGTTTGTCGGGCTTTTTCTCAAAAGACGAAGTGCTTTGGAAGACGCTGTCGTCGGAATACGGCGGCTTCGGTCTGTGGCTGGTCGGTGTGTTGGTCGCCGGGATGACGGCCTTCTACATGAGTCGCCTGTTCATCCGCACCTTCTTGGGCA
>CAZUAB010000114.1:0-8047 GCA_964617795.1 uncultured bacterium | reverse complement strand
CCCGAGCCCGCCGGATCTGCCGCTGCGCCTGAGTTGCCGCCGCTGGAAGAGCCCGTGCCCGCCGAAGCTGCCGCCGCGCCCGAGTCGCCGCCGCTGGAAGAGCCTGAGCCCGCCGCAGCCGCCGCCGCGCCCGAGTTGCCGCCGCTAGAAGAGCCTGTGCCCGCCGAAGCTGCCGCTGCGCCGGAGCTTCCGCCACTGGAAGAGCCTGTCTTGGCGCCCGCGCTGGTCGAGACCTCCGAGCAAGATCGCTTGGCCGAGGAGACCCTGCGTGGCTACGAAGAGCCCATGGAGCCGATGACGGTCCAGGCAGAGCAGCTTGTTGACCTCGTCTGGGAAGAGCGGAACAACGAAACAACGATTCGCGTCATCGGCAATGGTCCGTTCGGCGACTACAATGCGATCAAGCTCGAAAACCCGCCGCGCATCGCCGTTGACATCTGGAATGTCTCGTCGCTGATTCCCGGAGAAGAGTTCCCGGTTGGATCCCAGCAGGTCCAGCGGCTGCGTGTCGGCAACTATCCCGACAAGGTGCGGGTTGTTGTCGATCTGGAGGGCACCGCCGCCCTGAACTTCGATGTCTCCAAAGCGGGCGATACACTTTCGCTGCGGATCCTTGGCGCACCGATTGTCCCCAGCTCCGGTCCGGCTGTAGCGCTCGCCGAACCTGAGCCGATCATCGAAATCGAAGCCGACCCGGAGCCCAAGCTGTTGGCGCCCAAGCCGGCTCCGGCGCTGATCCAACCAACCAAGGCGCCGGTCAAAGAAGAAGTCGAGCCTCTGCCTGTCGCACCGAAGAAGCCGACGATCGGTCCCGGCACGTTTGAGATGAAGGTGGCCCAGGCGCCGAAGCCGTCAGCTTCGAGCCAGCCCAAGAAGAAGTACACCGGCCGCAAGATCAGCTTGGATTTCAAGGACGCGGATATCGACAGCGTGCTTCGTCTCATCGCCGAGGTGAGCGAGCTCAACGTGGTCACCGATGAAGAAGTCAAGGGGACGATCAGCATTCGGTTGGTCAACGTGCCGTGGGATCAGGCACTCGACGTGATCCTCGCAGCCAAGCAGCTCGGTGTGCGCAAGATGGGCAACATCGTGCGCGTCGCCCCGATGGACAAGCTGCTCAACGAAGACGAACGCCTGCTCCAGGCTGCGGCGGGTCAAGAAGACTTGCTGCCGCTGTATATTCGGGTGGTACCGGTCAACTACGCCAGCGCTGGCGAGATTTCGGCCCGCCTGACCCCGATCCTGTCCAAGCGCGGCAAAGTCGATGTTGATGCTCGCACCAACGTGCTGATCATCAAGGATATTGAGCGTGTGATCGACGATGCTGTGGCGCTTGTTCGTTCGCTGGATGCAGCGACGCCCCAGGTGCTCATTGAGGCCAAAATCGTCGAAGCCAACACCACATTCACGCGCGAGCTAGGCGTACAATGGGGCGGCGGCTATCGCAATGCGCCGGAGTTCGGAAACTCCGCAATGCCCGGCCGTTTCGGCGTCGCGGGCGGCTCGGCCGGCAACTCCGGCTTTCAGTCGGGTGAGCCCAACTTCGCGGTTGACCTGCCGGCTGCAGTCGGTAGTGGATCGGGCGGCGCGCTCGGCTTCATGTTTGGCAGCCTCAACAACAGCGTCGTTTTGGACTTGCGTCTGAGCGCACTGGAGTCTTCGGGCGAAGGCCGGGTCATTTCCAGCCCGCGTATCACCACGCTCGACAACGAGAAGGCACAGATCGAACAGGGCGTTGCGATTCCCTATGCGACCGTCAGTGCGCAAGGTACGCAGACGCAGTTCATCAACGCCGTGTTGCGCCTGGAAGTGACGCCGCATATCACGCCCGATCGCAGTATTTTGCTGGATCTTCGGATCCAAAAAAATGCGCCTGACGACACATTCCGGTCGTCGACGGGCAGCCCTGCCATCTCGAAAAAAGAAGCCGCCAGCCGCATGCTTGTGGCTGACGGAGAAACGGCCGTCGTCGGCGGGATTTATACGGTTGATCGCGGCTCCAGCAGCAGCGGTGTGCCGTTCCTCAGCAAGATCCCGATCCTCGGCTGGTTCTTCAAAAAGAACTCGCAGCGTGACACCAAGACGGAGATGCTCCTCTTTGTGACGCCGCGGATCATCCAGAAGTGATCGAAGGGAAGGCCCAACGATGATGCGTATTCAACAACCGATCCTGCTCGCCGCCGCGCTTGCCGTTGCCGGCTGCGGAACCTCCGACCCGTCCTATAGGCTCGGCTATAGCGTTCAGGTTGCTTCGGCCACGGTTTCTGATGTCGGGGGCGAAGAAGACGCCTTCGGCGCGATCGCCGAGGTCGATGTGATACAAAACTTGTGTGGAGAGTTTGGAGACACCGTCGAAGAGTGGGGGGCCGCCGAGGCCGCCCTAATCCTGCGGCTCACACGCCGGGGCGGTTCATTCAACGACGATGGAGTGGCCGACGATGAGGTCAGCGAGATCGAAACCGGACTTGAGGTCCGCGTCACTCGCGTCACGATCGAATATACCCAGGTGCCTTCGGGCGGCAATGACGTCAACGTGAGGATTGCTCCGATCGACATCAACTACGGCGAAGCCGGGTTGGTCCTCGATGGCACAGCAGGCGATGTCGAGAAGACCTTGGTCCTGCCGATCGTCACGATTGGCACCAAGCTCAAGTTGCAGGCGCAGTTTCTCAATGCGCTTGAGGACTGGGACCCCAGCGACAACGACAGCCTGATGCCGGTCGCACAAATGAGCGTTCGCTACACGGTCTACTACCGCGACAATTTTGGCGAAGAAGGCTACGTGACGCACACTGGGCAGATCCATTTGGCCCCGTGGAATCGCTGCTGATCGAGACTGTGGTGTGAAGCGGATCCTCCTCGTTGAGGGGCCCAACTTGAATCTTCTCGGGGCGAGGGAGCCGTCGCAGTACGGCACCCTCACCCCGACTGCAATTCGCGACGAATTGCAGGCCCGCTTTGCGGGAATCTGTGAGATAGAGACGTATCAGAGCAACCACGAAGGCGCGTTGATCGACCGTATCCAGGCCTGCCTGAGCGAGCGCCCGATCGGGATCGTACTCAACCCGGGCGGGTTTACGCACACCAGCGTCGCCCTACGCGATGCCTTGGCCGCAATCATGGTGCCGTTCATCGAAGTTCACCTGTCGAACGTGCACCGGCGTGAGGCCTTCCGCCACCACAGCTATTTTTCTGATTTGGCGGCTGGCGTAATCGTCGGGCTCGGCCCGCTGGGCTACCGCCTCGCAATCGAGGCGCTTCTCGAACACGACTCCTAGCGAAAAGCCAGCCGACGTGTAGCGCCACCGCGGCCGTTCGCGGTACTCTGTACCGCATGCCACATTCGCGCCGCATTGCCGTCCTCCGGGAGAGGCTTTCTGCAGATTCTGCTGCGTCGGCGCTCGCGCTGTCGCAGGAGTCCCGCCGTTGGTTGACGGGGTTCACCGGATCCAACGGACAGGTCATCGTAGATGGTACGCGCGTTGTCCTGCTGACCGATGGACGCTACCGTGCACAAGCCGAGACCGAAGCCGGCGCTGTCGTCGACGAAATCATCATTTACGAAGCGTTCGAGGAAGCGGCGGCTCGTTTGCTGGTCGGCGATGTGGCGGTTGAGAGCGGCGCCCTCACATACGAACAGCTGACTCGCTGGACCGGCGCCTTGCCGGCTGTTCGCCTGATCGACGGTAGTGCGATCTGGCAAGGCCTCCGGGCCGTCAAGGACGAGGCCGAGATTCAGGCGATTCGCGCCGCCATTGCGCGGGCCGAAGCGGCGTGGCGGGTCGTCGAACCCAGCCTGTCCCCAGGCCGTATTGAGCGGGACATCGCGCTCGACCTTGAATGGCACATGCGTAAGGCTGGCGCACGACGTGTTCCGTTTGACTTCATCGTTGCGTCCGGAGTGCGTTCGGCGCTGCCCCATGGAGTTGCCGGTGACCGCGTATTGGCTGCCGGTGATTCACTTACCGTCGATTTTGGCGCGGAAGCGGGCGGCTACTTCAGCGATATGACATTTTCGGGATCGCTTGGCGGCGATACGTGGACTTCCGAAATCTGTGCGGTGCTTGTCGATGCACAGGCGGCCGCCATGGCGGCCATTGCACCCGGTGTGGCCTGCCGCGAAGTCGATCTTGCAGCGCGGTCCGTCATCGAGCAGGCCGGCTTCGGCGAGGCGTTTGTCCATTCACTCGGCCACGGCGTCGGGTTGGCGATTCACGAGGCGCCGACACTCAGCCGGCGTTCGGACGACGTGCTTGCTGCCGGCATGGTCGTCACGGTTGAGCCCGGTATTTACGTCCCGGGGCGCGGCGGCGCACGGCTGGAAGACATGGTGCTCGTGACCGACCACGGTGCCGAACGATTGACGACTGTACCCAAGACCGGCATGGTCTGGGGTTGAGAGAGGAACAGGTCCAATGAGCGAGACTGATCACTACCGCCAGGCCGGTGTCGATATTGAGGCTGGCAATCGGTTTGTCGAGGACATTCGGTCCCACGTCAAGCGCACCCGACGCCCTGGCGTGCTGTCTGACATCGGCGGATTCGCCGGGTTCTTTGCCGTCGATCGCGAGCGCTACCGTGATCCGGTCCTCGTCTCGGGGTGCGACGGGGTCGGTACCAAGATCCTGCTCGCCTCCGAACTCGGGCGTTGGGATACGGTCGGTATCGACCTCGTGGCCATGTGCGTCAACGACGTACTGGTTCATGGGGCGGAGCCGCTGTTTTTTCTCGACTACATGGCCTGCGGCAGCCTGAATGAACTGGACGCGGTAGCCGTGGTCAAGGGCGTTGCGGACGGCTGTGAGATGGCCCGAGTGGCCCTGCTCGGTGGTGAAACGGCCGAAATGCCCGGTCTTTACCAAGGTAGGCACTTCGACCTGGCCGGATTCACCGTCGGCGTGGCCGAGCGGAGCCGCATTATCGACGGCTCTGCCGTACGGGTTGGCTCGACGGTGATTGGCGTCGCTTCGAGCGGGCTACACAGCAACGGCTATAGCTTGGTCCGCAAACTGCTGCTGCAGGATGCGGGATACCGGCTCGACCAACACATCCCTGATCTTGATGCGATCCTCGGCGAGGTACTGCTGACGCCGACGCGTATTTACGTGCGCCCGATGTTGCAGGTGTTCGAGCGAGTGCCTGTGGCCTCGGCGGCCCACATTACGGGCGGGGGTATTGTCGAGAACTTGCCGCGCATGTTGCCGCGCTCGACCAAGGCAGTGATCGACCTTGATAGCTGGTCGAAGCCGCCGATTTTTGGTTTTTTGCAGCGGGTTGGAAATATCCCCGACGAAGAGATGCTGCGGGTCTTCAATGCCGGGATCGGTTTTGTGGTTGTGGTGGAACCGGCGCACGCGGATGCTGTACTGGAGATACTTGCCGAGCACGGTGAACGTGCGTGGGCGATCGGGCGCATCGAGGCGCGTGCCGAGGATGAGCCAGGCGTCGTCGTTCGGCGGTCCTGAACCCAATGCGCATTGCGATCGGCATCTCGGGACGCGGTTCGAACATGCAGGCACTACTGGCCGCGCATGCGGCGGGCAAGCTCCCGGTGGAGCCGGTTGTCGTGTTCAGCAACCGCGCGGATGCCGCGGGCCTCGAAGATGCCGCGGCGGCCGGGTTGCCGACACTGGTGCCGCCGCCCCACGGCCGGCACGACAGGGCGGCCCATGACGCGGAGCTTATCGAGCGGCTGCGGCCGTTTCGACCGGACGGCGCCGTGCTGGCCGGGTACATGCGTATTGTGACCCCCACGTTCCTTGAAGCCTTCCCTGCGGGGGTGCTCAATATCCATCCAAGCCTGTTGCCGGCCTTCCCCGGGGTCGATGCGGTGCGCCAGGCCTGGGATTGGGGTGTCAAGGTTGTCGGATGCACCGTGCACTTCGTGGATGCCGAGGTGGACCACGGGCCGATTATCCTGCAGCGCACGCTGCCCGTCGGCGACGCCGCTGACGCCGCCGAGCTGGCCGCCCGGCTCTTGGTCGAAGAGCACCTTGCCATCGTCGACGCGGTTACGCAATGGGGGGCGGGCAAGCTGCAAGTGCAGGGTCGACGAGTCGTCGCCAGTCCCGCATGAGTGCGTCGGACGTCCTGATCGTCGGCGAGGATATCTCGGCCTTGGTCCTGGCGGCGACGGCGACGGCGGTCGGTCGATCGACTGTCCTGATGAGCACCGGGACCCAGCCGCCTCCCCGCCCGTTGCCCCTGCCCGACGATCGTGAATGGCAAAGGCTTCGCCGCCTCTTGCCCGGGACCGCAGCGGATGAATGGCATGTATTCCACGGTGGCCGTCGCCGTGACACACCGCAGGCCCTGCCGATGGGTTGCGGCGAGTTGCTGCGCGTGCCCGAGCAGGGCGTTTGGCGCACACTTGGGGCGGATCCCGGCGAAGGTTGGTCAGAGCTGCCCGACTGGCTGACGTGGTCGGCACAGATGTTGGCGGCGGCCGAGAAGAACGGTCTACGGCACATGGCCAAGCCAGCGCCCCTAGTTTTGCGCGGAGGGATTTTGCGCAAAGCTCTACTGGAAGGTGCGCCGCCGGCGCGCCGCATCTTGATCCTTGATCCGGGTGACCCACCTGCTGTCGTGAAATGGCCCGCGGCTTGGCCGCGAACCTTCGCCGACGAACACGGGGCGTGGTGGGCGCCGATCGACGGCAATTCCGTGGCGCTGGCCGGAACCCCACAAACGCCGCCGGGTTGGACGTCCGTGGTGGGATCTTTGGGCCGCCGTGAGGAATTGCCGTGGGGCGTTGCCAGTTGCCGAGGGGTGCGGGTCGCGGCCGTGCCGCCGGCGGCAAGCACGCCGGCCGCCGTCTGGCTGGCTTGGATGTTCGATCAGCTACGTTGGTTGGGCGTCCGCCGCCGGGACGTTGGCAAAGCAAGTCAAGTCGCGGTATAGTAACCCGTTCAGCCCTTCGGCATCCGCCGCGGGCCTCGAATAGTCCGGAAACGGCAAGCTAAGGAGCGGTGCCCGCGTGATCGATTGGGTGAGCACGGCCTACGCACAGTCGGGAGCCCCTGCGGCGCCCCAAGGTGCAGTATGGCATCAATTTGTCCTCCTCGGCCTGATGGTCGTCATCTTCTACATCCTGCTCATTCGCCCGCAGCAGAAGCGAATGAAGGAACACAGAACCCTTGTCGACGGGTTGCAGAGAGAAGACGAAGTCGTACTGCAAAGCGGCCTGCACGGGCGCATCAAAGCGATGACCGAGCAAGTGCTGACGATTGAGGTTGCCGACGGCATTCGCGTCAAAGTCGAACGCCAGAGCGTCGCCCGCAAAAAGAACGCCGAGGCCTGAGCCGCGATGCGCAATCAACGTACCAAGCTGGCACTTTTTGTCGCGTCCCTGCTGCTCGGGGTTTATTTGATGGTGCCGACGGTCTGGCGCGATCGGCCGGATTGGGCGCAGGATTTCTTTCCCGAGAATGGCGCGCGTCTTGGCCTGGACCTCCAGGGCGGGATGTACCTTGTTCTTGAGGTTCAGGTGGACCGTGCGGTCGAGGACCGTACGCGCCGCCTGCGCGAAGAGCTGTCGCTGGCCGTGCCCGGACTTCAGTTCGAGGTCGCGGGTCTCGGTGAACTGACGGCAGCAGGCAACGCTGAAGCCCTTACGGCCTTGGATGCCTACGTGGCCGATCGCACCGACACGTTGTCTACGTCGCGGTCCGGCGAGGGGATCAAGGTACGGTACACGGATGTCGAGATGGCGCAGATCCGCGATTGGGCCGTGCTGCAAAGCGAGCGGACGATCCGCAATCGCATCGACCAGTACGGTGTCGTCGAGCCGACGATCCAACGGCAAGGCGACGATCGTATTGTCGTGCAGTTGCCCGGCATTGACGATCCGCAGCGGGCAATCGAGCTAATCGGAAAAACCGCACAGCTCACGTTCCATCTGTTCCGCGATGATCTTCCAGCAGATGACGTGGTCACGGCCATCGATGGATTGTTGGCGGCGCAGCCGGATCTGCGTAGTGACCTACGCGGCCTCAATGCGGCATTGGCAGCTACGCTGCCGGTCGGTGTCGAGGTTCGGTTTCAGCGC
>CAZUAB010000113.1:0-8135 GCA_964617795.1 uncultured bacterium | reverse complement strand
CTTTCAGCCGCCCAAGGCGCGGATGACGAACGGCAGCGTCAGAAGCGACAGCGGCGTCGTAACAACGATGATCGCGGCCAAGAGGCCCGCGCGGCGGCCCCAGGCGACCATGAAGAGAAACGGCGTCATTCCGGCGGGTGTAGCCAGTTGCAGCACGGCCGCCTGTACGTCCAAGCCAGCCGTGTCCATGCCCAGCAGTCCGGCGCCAACAAACACGATGGCCGGCGACACCAGTAGACGCAGGGCCGAGGCCACACCGACCGCTGCCCAGGAGACACGGCCAACGCGGATTTCGGCCAATTGGATACCGAGGACCACCAGCATGACCGGAATCGAACCCTGCCCGAGCAACTTGAGCGGTCGCTGCACGACCTCGGGCAGCGTCAACCCGAGCGCTGACAGCACCAGCGCCAACAGCACGGCCCAGGTAAACGGCTGACGCAGCGCGGTCCGCACCGCGTCGAGCGGCCGGGGATCGGGCGCCGCCAGCCAGGCTCCGACCAGCACCGTCGGGATGTTGAGAAACGCCAGCACCGACAACGCCGACGCGAAGGACTGCGGACCCAGCGTATACTCGACGAGCGGCAGGCCGAAGAATCCGAAATTGGAGAGCGCCACGGCGCTGACGAAGGCCGTGCGATCGTCGCGGTCACGAATCCGCAGCAGCGCAGCCGCGGCATATCCCAGCGCAAACAGCACGGCAACGGCGCCGAGCAGCAGCAGCAGCAAGGTACCCTGCCGCGCCAAGCCGGCTGGCAGGTTGCCGAGCAGCAGCGCCGGGCCAAGGATGTCGACGGCCACCGTGGCCAGTGGACCGGATGGCGTACCGCGCCAACGGCGGATGCCAAAGCCCGCGGCCACGGCCA
This sequence comes from uncultured bacterium, assembly GCA_964617795.1. GTDB lineage: Bacteria > J088 > J088 > J088 > J088 > CAZUAB01. Next base: position 7,269 of record CAZUAB010000113.1, on the reverse strand, counting down.
GCAGGATCGGCAATACGGTCATGGTGAGGATATCAAGCATCGTTGGCGCGTCAGCGAGCCGGCGGCAGCTCGATCCGATGCACGGCGCCGCGGCCGAAATCGGCCACATACAGGTCACCGGCCTCGTCCCGCCCGAATGTCGAAGCCAAAATCGGCCAGCGACCCAGCGTGTAGATGGTCGCAGCAGTCACCGGCTCCACCGCCAGGTCGATTGCCCAGATACGCCCGCTGACAAAGTCGCCAAACACATATTTCCCGCGTAGCGCAGGGACGCGTTCGCCGGTCGCCACATAGCCGCCGGTAATTGAGACCCCCTCATCACGTCCGTACACGTAAATCGGCGCGACGAGGCCCTCGCTGCGGCAGTCGCGCTTGGGTTCGTAACAGGCGCGACCCTCGCGGATCTTCCAGCCGTGGTTTTCGCCGCGGCCGACCAGCGTCACTTCCTCCCATGCACCCTGACCGACATCGGCCACGATCAGGCGCCCGTCCGGGGCCAAACTGACCCGCCAAGGATTACGGAAGCCCCAGGCCCAGACCTCGGGCAGGGCCAGCACGCCATCGGCAAAGGGATTGTCGCTCGGGATCGAGTAACCGCGATCGGGACCGGGTCGATCCACATCCAGCCGCATAATCGTACCCAGCGCCGTGTGCGGATTCTGCCCGTTGTCGTGCGGGTCACCCATCCAGCCGCCGTCACCCCAAGGGACGATGAGCATCCCATCGTTGTCAAACAAAAGGACGCCGGCGTTGTGATTCTGGTACGGCTGCACAACCTCGGTGATCGTCCGCACGAATTGCAGCTCTGTCGGTGCTGTCACCACATCGACCCGCCAAGCGGCAACGCGGCTGAGTTCGCGGCCCGCCTCGGCCGTCGTGTAGTTGAGGTAGACGAGCCCGTTGTCGGCATGGTGCGGATGGAAGGCCAGACCGAGAAGGCCCTGCTCGACGACCGCAACGACGGGAATCTGGGCCAAGGTACGGACCTTGCGCGTCGCGCGATCGACGAGCCGCACGGCGCCTTCTTTTTCGAGGACCCACATCTGCGTCGGTACGCCGGGTGGGAAGCCGATGTCCGTCGGCTGGGCCAGTCCCTCGGCGACGGTCGCCAGGGTTACCGGAATCGCGGTACGATTGGCATCGGCGCCATCGAATTCGGGCACCAGCCCGCTTGGCGCCGCTGGTGTCTCGTAGCGCAAACCGGCCATCGAGACCAGCGTGTGCCGCAGACCTTCGCAGCCGCTACAGGCCGGTAAAATCGAGGCCGCGGCCAAGGCCAACCACCGCGTGCGGGTACCGAACAGCATGTTCATGAAACCGTCCCGGCGGACGGACCTGCGCAGCTTAAAACCACCGTAGCCACCTCGTTGGGGAAGTCTCGCCGACCTGCGAGCGGGGCCGCAAGGGCGGGAGGGCAGTCAGCTCTCGGTGCGCCGCGACAGCACGACAATCCCGACGACGCCTAGTGCCGTTGGCAACAAGGTATAAACTGCCGTCGGCACAAAAGAGTCGCCCGGCAGGGCCCACATCACGAATGACAGTAGGCCACCGCCTATCGCGGCGCCCCAAGCCAGTCCAAGCAGATGATCGCGCATCAGGGGTCCCTTTCCAAGTGCACCGTTCGTCGCAGACAGGCCGTACTGCGGCGCGGCGGCGTCAGTATACCGTGCGATGCCCGACGGCGTCAGCCCGCCGCGCCACTGCGTGCGGCAAGTGTGTCGAGATCGGCCACGGTCCCGCGCCATTCCCGATTATCGACTGCAACCACGGCCTCACCTGGCGCGGCGTCGTCAATCGTGCGCCCAGGCGCCCAAACGAACGGCCCCTCCTCGCTCGTCAGGCCGAGCGCCAGCATGCGCGCCCGCAGACGCGGCCAAGTTCCGACATCATCCCAAGCCGACTCCAGCGGCAGCATCGCAAGCCGCGCCGGTACATGCTCAAGGACTGCCCGATCGACGCTGTCGGTGCGCAGCCCAGCCCAACGAGCTTCATCGGGGATGCCCCCCTGCACGGCGGCCAGCCATTCCGGTTCCAACTCGGCGACCACGTCGAGAAACGTGCGGGCACGCCAGACGAAAATCCCCGCATTGGCCAGCGCGCCCGCGGCCAAAAGGCGCGCCGCCTCAGACAGCGGCGGTTTCTCACGGAAGCCGCGCACGTGCTGCCCCCAAGCATGCAGTGGTTTGCCCGGCAGGATGTAGCCGTAGCCGGGGTCGGGTGCGGCCAGCGGCACGCCGAGCAGCACGAGCCAGCCGCGCACTGCCAACTCGGCGGCGCGGGCAATTGTGGCGCAAAAGGCCGCATCGTCAGCAATCCAGTGATCGGCGGGAGCATTGAGCAGAATCGCCTCGGGATCCTCAGCGGCAGCCCACGCGGCGGCCAGCGTCAGCGCAGGCCCGGTACCACGCGGGTCCGGCTCAACGAGTTGTGGAGTGGAATCGGCCGCCGCAAACACCGGCGACAGGGCACGGCCAACGACGATACGCCGCCGCGCTGCCGGTACGAGCCCTTCCAGACGCTGCAGCGTCTGGGCGAGCAGGCTGGGGCCGGCGGGATCGGGCATCGGCAACAGCGGCTTGGGGCGATCGGGACGGCTGGCCGGGGCCAACCGTGTCCCAGCACCGCCTGCCGGAATCGCGGCAAAAAGTGGAATGTGGGTCATCGTCGAAAGGGTAACAGAGGCCAGCCTGCCAAGCCAGCGGCCCTACCCGGGATCAGCGCGCAAAGGCGGCGGGGCGAATATCTTCGACCCACAATTCGACCGGCGGACCGGCAAGCAGGTTGTTGTCGACGGTAACCGGCGTCAGAAAGCTGACCGCTGTACGCTGGACCCCCTGGCGGTCGAGTGCCTCAAAGAGGCGTTCACGGTGCCGATCGAGTGCCGTATCGACATCGCCGATCGGTACCCGAATGCGGGGTACCACGACGACCTGCCGCTGTGACCGACGAAGACCGACAGCCAGAGCCTCGGCCTCGACCCACCCGCCTGTGCGGGTATCGCGCAGCCGCAGTTCGGGTGTGGGATGCGGTAGCGCCTGCACGGCCCGTGCCGTTGTTGCAGCGTCGTCGGACGAGGGTGTGAGCAGACCGATCCCGGTCGAGACGGCAAATGCCAGAACCGCCGCTGCCGCTAGACCCATGGCCGGACGCCATCCCCGCAAGCGCGCCCCAAGGTTCGCGGACGCTGGCACCGCTTCCGCCGTCAACGCGCGGCGCAACCTGGCGCGACCGGTATCCGAAAACGGCACCGCAGCAAGGCCGCGCACACCGTTGATTACGGCGGTCCAGCCCCGCCAATCCGCCGCACAGGCCGGGCAAAGCGCCAAGTGCGCCTCGAACGCGGCCAGCTCAGGGGCGGCAAGTTCGCCGTCGACACGGCGCGAATAGAGATTTTTGAGCTCAGCGCAGCGCATCAGGAGACCTCCCCCACATAGGGCAACAAGCGCTTCTGCAGCTCGCTGCGCGCCCGGTGAATACGGCTTTTCACGGTACCAACCGGCACCGCAAGGATCTGCGCGATGTCGGCATAGTCCATGCCTTCGACATCACGCAGGACCAGTGCATCCCGATAGTGCGGATCAAGCGCGGCAATCGCCTTTGCGGCAACGGCAGCGAACTCGCGCTCGAGTAGAGCTTCCTGCGGGTTGTCATCCGGCGTCTCGATCTGGACGGGGATGGCGTCGTCGTCGTCCATGTGGTCCTGCAGACTGACGCGCCGATGCTCCATCTGGCGACGGCCCCGATGGAACAGATTGATACAGACGTTTTTGGCGATCTGAAACAGCCACGTTGAGAACTTGGCGTCGCCACGAAAACGCGGCAATGCACGAAAGGCCTTGAGAAACGCCTCTTGGGTCACCTCTTCGGCGTCGGCGGGATTGCCCGTCCAGCGCAGCGCGAAGTTGTGGACGCGGTCCTGATAGCGCCGTACCAGCTCCTCAAAGGCCGGCACATCACCCGCCGCAGCGCGCGCGACGAGGGCTTCGTCAACAGCGCCGCCGAGGCCCGTGTCGGAAGGTGGATGGCTGCCGGTAGGTGCCGTCATGAGTCGCATACCCCTTGGGACCGCCCATGCGGTCGGCCGGTTCCCGACCCGTCGGGCGACCCGCGTTGCGGTCGGCGCCCCGGATCTTCTATACTGTATAGTACCGCAACGAATCGCCCGACGCCCCTTTTTTCTGGGGGACGACGCGGCGCTTGAGGAGGATCCATGGCCCGCGTCACGATCGATGATTGTCTCGAGCGCACCGAAAACCGATTTGTCCTCGTGATCGCCGCCGCCAAGCGCGCACGGCAAATTCACCAGGGCTCACGGCGCCTCGTCCCCTGCTCGAACAAGGAAGTCGTATCGGCTCTGCGCGAAATCGCGGCTGGCTACGTCGTCGTTCGTGAGCCTGCCTCCCGCGAAGCTGCGGCGGAGGCGGGCCTCCGCTGAGTTCCGAACCGCCGGCCGCTGCGCCTGCGGCGCGACCCCAGCCGGCCCACCCGATCCCACGCCGCGCCCGTGAGCCGATTTCAGCCCACACCAGCGCGGTCGTGCGTATCGCCGATATCGTCGATGCCGTAGTCGAATACGAGCCGCAGGCGGACATCGACCTCCTGCACAAGGCCTACGTCTACACAGCGCGCGTCCATCAGGGGCAGCAGCGCAAGTCAGGGGAGCCTTACCTCAACCATCCCCTGTGGGTCGCGTTTGTGCTCACGCAGATGCGCGCCGATGTTCCAACGATCATCGCCGGGCTCCTGCACGACACGATCGAGGACACCTGGGCAACGTTCACCGATGTCGAGGAGAACTTCGGCACCCCGATTGCCGCACTGGTCGACGGCGTCACCAAGCTAAGCCGGATCGAATACCGCTCGAAAGAACAACAGGCCGTCGAGAGCTACCGCAAGATGCTGGTGGCGATGGCCCGCGACATCCGTGTCATTTTGATCAAGCTGGCCGACCGCCTGCACAATATGCGCACGCTCGAATCCATGCGCCCCGACAAGCAAAAGACGATTGCCCGCGAAACCTTGGATATCTACGCGCCGCTGGCTGGACGTCTTGGTATCCAATGGCTCAAATCCGAGCTTGAAGACCTCTCATTCAAGCACTTGGAGCCTGACGCCTACGGCGAGCTCGTGCGGGCCTCGGCCGAGAGCACCCGCGAGCGCGAGACCTACGTCGACAACGTAATCACCGAGATCGGCCGCCTTGTCAGCGAGGCCGGTATCACCGCAGAGATCCAGGGGCGACCCAAGAATCTGCGCTCCATTCATCGCAAGATGATCAAGCGCGGCGTGCCGTTCGATCAGGTGTATGACCGCATCGCCTTTCGCGTGCTGGTCGACGACCTCAAAGACTGCTACGCCGTTGTTGGTATTTTGCACGGTCGCTGGACACCGCTGCCGGGACGGTTCAAGGATTATATCGCGCTGCCCAAGCGCAACCGCTACCAGAGCCTGCATACCACGGTGATCGGGCCCGACGGCCGACCGATTGAAATCCAGATCCGCACCTTCGAGATGCACCACATTGCCGAATACGGGGTGGCCGCCCACTGGGCCTACAAAGAGGGTCTGGCGCCCAAATCAACGGATCAAAACTGGGGCCGCTGGTTGCGCGAGTTGGCCGATTACAACCGGGAGATGACCGACTCCGACGAATTTGTCGAGGCGGTCAAAACAGATCTGTTTCGCGATGAAGTGTACGTCTTCACTCCAGCCGGCGACGTGCGTGAGCTTCCGGCTGGTTCCACGCCGCTCGATTTCGCCTATCGCGTCCACTCCGAGGTGGGGCACCACGCGCAGGGCGCCAAAGTCAACGGCCGCATGGTCAATCTCGGCACCGAGCTGTCAACCGGTGACATCGTTGAGATCATCACGCACCCGACGCAGCACCCGCGGCGGCATTGGCTCAAACTGGTGCGCACGCAAAGCGCCCGGCAAAAAATTCGCGCCTACCTCAACCGGCAGGAGCGCGACCAGGCGCTGCAGCTTGGTCACAATTTGCTGGCGCAGATCCTTGGCGAGGCGGGGCTGGCCCCCGGCGATTGGACGCACGCGATGATCGGCCAGCGTGCCCTGCGCGAGCTCGGTCTGCAGGACGCCGAGGCTGTCGCAACCGCGCTCGGCTACGGGCGCCTGCCGCAGGGCCGCTTGCGCCGATTGCTGGCAATCGAAGAGACCGCGCCGCAGCAGCCGCGTGAGCCATCCCGGTTGCTGCCGCGTCTGGAGCGGCTACTGCGCCGTGCGCCTGCCCGCACGCAAAGCCGCATTCTTGTAGACGGCATGGACGATATCGAGACCTCGCTGGCGGGCTGCTGCAATCCACTGCCCGGCGACGACGTGGTCGGACTGGTTCGCGTCGGCAAGGGAATTCGCGTACACAAAGCCGACTGCGACCAACTCGCCGGCGCCAACCCCGAGCGCCGCGTGGTCGTGGCCTGGAGCGATAGCGCCGGTGTTGCCGTCGGCGACACGCAAACGGTACCGATCGAGGTCGAGGCCACCGATGTACCGGGGATTTTGACCCGCATGAGCAAGGCGATCAGCGACCGCGGCGTCAACATCCGTGAGGCCTCGCTGCGTGGCGAATCGGGCGGCGTCGCCAAGGGGCAGTTTGTCGTGGATGTCCGCTCTCGTGACGAGCTTGATCAACTGCTGAGCGATCTGCGCAGCCTCAAAGGTGTCCGCAACGTGCGGCGGACCAGCGGCGGCTGACTCGAAGCTGCGGGCCAATCCGGGTAGAGTGTTGCCCATGCGCCCCATCCACCGCTGGCACCGATCCCTCGTTGGGCTACTTGCACTTGCGACCGGCTTGGCCGCCTGTGCGCCAAGCGCCTCGACGCCTGGCGACAATACCGGCGCTGAGCGCCCGCGTTTTCTCGTCGGTCCCGAGGACCGGCCCCGCTTGCTCGCGCGGCAGGGCCGCGAACCCTACCGCACGCTGATCGCGCGCCTCGAAGACGAAGCGGCGCGGGAATGGGCGCCGGCTCCAGGCGAATGGAACGCTTCCGTCTGGTCGCGGCACGCTGGCATCGCGCAGGCGGCGGCCTTTTTGGCCTGGCTGCGCGACGACCCGGCGATGGCCGCCCGTGCCCGCGAACTGCTGCTGGCCATCGACCCCGACTGGGATTCGAACACGCATCTCGACATCAATATCCGCATGCCCGGCGTGCTCATCCCGTGGGTCAATGCCCTCGACCTGCTGGCTGGCACACCGTGGCTCGACAACGCGGCCGCCCGGGAGATTGAGGCCCGCATCCTTAGCGTGACGCGCCA
>CAZUAB010000112.1:0-8212 GCA_964617795.1 uncultured bacterium | reverse complement strand
CTTGAGGCCATGGCCGTACGGGACCGTTTGTTCGAAAAGCTGGCCGCGGCGGCACCGATCGTCAAGTGGGTCGAGGCTGCGGTCGCCGAGAAGAACAAGCAGCTTGCCAGCTACGAGACGATCAAGAAGATCCGTGTTATCGGACGGGACTTCTCAATCGAAGGCGGGGAACTGACGCCAACGCTCAAGGTCAAGCGCAAGGTGGTCTCGGAAATGTACAAGGACGTTATCGACGGCCTGTACGCCGAATAGGCTGTAAGACAAGGGACCCGAAACATCGGGCGGCGGGATCCTGCAAGGAGCCGCCGCTTGATGCCTTTTTAAGAGAGACGAACGCATGTCCGACATCCCCCGCATCGATTCGTCCACCACCCACGCCGATCCCGTGGCGCAGATCGCGGCCATGTTGGCGCCCCCGGTCGTCAAGCGCCCGGTGCACGCTTGGCGCGCGACCCTCGTCTTGGCTGGTGCAGCCTGCGGACCCGAGGCACCGCACCCCGACGATCTTGTGGCCGCCGTCGCCGAGCAGGACATTCAATTTGCCTCTCCCGATGCGGGACGGCACGCAGTCGAACTCGCCATATCTGCGCAGCAACACGTGCGGTCGCGCTTGCGGCGGGGCGACGCGCTGCTCGACGGCGAGGAACCCGAAGGTGATGATTTCGCCGCTGTGTTGTCCGACGGTCTCTATGGCTTCGCTGACGGGCTCGACTTGGCAGGCATCGATCCCGATGCGATGCCGAGCGATGCCGTCGTCGCCTTTCGGCGCCTCGGTCGCCTTGCCGCGGAGCTGGCCGAAAAGGAACACCCTGCGTCGCGACGCGGCGCCGATCCGGTCGATCGTGAGATTGTCCGCGTCGCCATCGAACGTGACATTGCAATACTGGCGGCCTCCTTGACCGACTCGCACGGCAGCGGCAGCGGAAACAGCGCTCCTGCGCGGGATTCTTGACGGCCGCGCATGCTGCTTGGGCTTCGCATTTCCAGTACGTCCACCGAAAGGAAGGCTACCTTGCAGCAGCACTCTATTCGTTGGTTTGGTCTCGCCCTTCTGCTGGCAGCGGCCGCGCCCGCGGCCGCTCAAGAGGCCCCGAAAGACGCCACGGGCTCAACCGCCCCAGGGCCGGGCTATGTCTGGACGGCCGTCTGCGAGGCCGGTTTTTCGCTGACCGAAGGCAACACCAGTACACGCGCGGCCAACGGCTCTTGTGGATCGGCGCACACTTTGGACCGACTGACCGTCGCCATCAAGGCTGCGGGCAACTACGGTGTCGCCCGCTACGGCGGCCTCGGTGCGTATCCGAACGTCCGGCGCGGCGAAGATCCCCGCATCCCGCGCGGTGAATTCATTGAGAGCGTTCGGAACTGGTTGGCTGAACTCCGCGAAGACTATGCGTTGACCCGTGACGGGCGCCTCGGCTTGTTCGCCATTGAGTCCGTTGCTGCCGATATCTTCAAGGGCTACGACCTACGCACGGTCCTTGAAGGCGGCATCGGTTACGCCTACGTCAAAAGCGACTGGCAAACGCACCGGGCAGAGGTTGGCCTTCAGTACGAAAATCTGCAGCTCGTCACCTCCAACGCGGACGGTGACGACGCCGAGGATCGCCTCGGCGGGGTGCTCAGCCTGCTTGGAACCGTGGCCCTCGCCGAGTCCGCCGACTTCGAGTACAAGGGCAGCTACTTCCCGAACCTTGCCGACATTGACCACGACTGGCGCCTGATCGGTGAAGCCGCGCTCGTCGTGGCGTTGAACAGCCGACTGGCGCTCAAGGTATCGGGACAAGTGGCCTACGACAACGACCCGAACCTGATCGCACCGCGGGATCCGTTCGGCAGTGATGTGCCCGGCGCCGCCGCTGTTGAGGCTCGTAAGGTTGATTCAGCGCTCTATAACACGCTTGTGTTGACGCTTCGCTGACGGGCGGCGGACGATGGCCAACGCGCCCATATTTCTGACCGGCACGCGGCTGCTGCGATTTGAAGCGCTGCAGCGCGATCTGGTGCCACGCGCCGCGACGTTCGACGACGCCGCGCGGGAAGCCTCGCGCCGCCTCGTCGAGGATCTCGTCGGCGCAATGCCGGCGGCCAACCAGCGCAAGCTGGGGTTGTTTCTGGTGATCATCGATGTGCTGGCATTCCTCTTCGGCCTCCGCCCCTACCGCGCCCTGCCCGAGGCGCGCCGCCGGCGCTTGTTGGCGTGGCTGTTCGACGCTCCGGTCGGGCTGCTGCGCAAGGGCTTTTGGGGCCTCAATTCACTGGCGCGTCTTGGCGTCTACGGCAACCCGGCGATCTGGCCGGAGATCGGCTACGCGCCACGGGAGCATCACGGATGACCGCTGCGCGTACAGAAGAAGTCGACGTACTGATCATCGGTTCGGGCGCCGGTGGCGGCGTGGTCGCACAGGCTCTGGCTCCGCTCGTTGCCGCTGGCCTGCGCGTGGTGCTGGTCGAGCGCGGTGGCCGTTTTCGGCCGTCCGACAACACGCGCCGCGAGGTCGAGATGGCCGCCCGCTACTATGTCTCGAACGGCGGTTTCCAGACATCCACGCAGGATATGACACTGGCGTTTGCCAATGCGCTGGGCGGCTCAACGGCTGTCTACACCGGCGTCACGTTTGAGCCGCCCGATCATGTGCTCGACAAATGGGCCGTACCCGGCCTGACCGCCGACGACCTGCGGCCGCGCAGCGCCCGCTACTTGGCCGATAACAACGTCCATCTGCAGCCTTCCGAGAACATCAACCGCAACAACCGCCTGTTCGCCGAGGCCTGCCGCAAACTGGGCTGGGAGCTTGGCCAGTTTCCGCTCAACCTGCGCGACTGCGGCGGGCTCAACACCTGCAACGTCGGCTGCGCCCGCGGCGCCAAGCAGGGCACGGCGCAGGTTCAGATTCCCGCCGCCGAAAAGCTCGGCGTCGAGGTCGTACCCTTCTGCGACGTGCTGCGCCTTGAGGGCACGACGGCTGTCGCCGAGGTCGTACCCGCCCGCCATGGCCTGGCGCCTTCGCCGTGGCCGACCGGGCCGGTGCGCATCGAAGCGCGCAAGGTCGTGCTCGCCGGCGGCAGCATGGCCTCGCCGCCGCTGCTGATGCGCTCGTATGTCGACTGGGAACGGCGTTGGCCGGCGCTGGGGCGCTGGTTCACCTGCCACCCGGCGCTGACGCTGGTCGCCGACCACTCTGAGCGGGTCGAGGGTGCTGTGGGCCATCCCAAGAGCTACTACTGTGACCGTTTCAGCGAGTCGGAGCGCTTTCTGCTTGAGACCTGTTTCTATTTCCCGTTCACGACGTCCAAAAACCTGGTTGGGTTTGGCCCCGAGGTTGACGAGCTGATGTCGCGCGTGGCGTACCAGCAGCAGATTCTTGTGCTGGCACTCGACAAGGCACAGCGTGACAACCGGGTGGCGATCGACAAGGCCGGCAACCCGCTCGTCCACTACGACCTGTCGGCGCCCTATCTGCGCCGTGCCTTTGTGCAGTCGATCCGCGCCGCCGGCCGGATCTTCTTCGCCGCCGGCGCGACCCGCGCCCACCTACCGGCGGCCGGCCGTTTTTTCACCGCTGCGTCCGAAGCCGATCGCCTCGACGCCATCGTCCGCGAGGACAATTTCAAGCTCGGCCAAGTCGCGATCAGCGCCGCCCATCTGATGGGCGGCTGCCGCATGGGCGTCGACCGCGCAACCAGCGTCACCGACGCTTGGGGCCGCGTCCACGACCTGCCGGACATCTACGTTGCTGACTCGAGCCTCTTCCCGGACTCGGCCGAGGTCAACCCCTACCTCACGATCATGGCCCTCGCCGACCGCGTCGCCGAGGCCGTCCGGGGGGATTTGGCGGCGGGCTGAGGGCGCGCTGCGGTGCCCGTCGCCCTACGGCACGTACATGCTGCGGCCGGCGTCGTAGCCGACCTGTCGCCAGGAGTCGGCCATCGCGCCCTCGACGGGCGTCGGGATGCCGAATTTCGTGGCGTAGACGCGCAACTCCTTGGCGTAGGGTACTGCCAGCATCCACTGCTCGTACGGTCCACGCAAGGCGACGGCCGAAGGGAATGCGCTTTGTGCCGGATAGATCCAGATGCGTTTGTCATCCGGGTAGTAACGGTATCCGATATCTTGTTCAACCGAATCTTTTTCAGCCCTCAGGCCCACCATGAACGGTCGGCTGGGTTCCGTCGGTAGCCATGGCGCGCGTGTACCCTCGCGGGCGCCATCGCATATGCTGATTTGCGCGCCATACCAACTGCGAAAGGAATCAGACAGCATGAGACTGCGAGTCCAAATACTCTCGATCGTCAAATCCTCATACAGATCCCCAACCGTCCAGACGGTCCCGCCCGTTTCGACCTTGACGGCAAACGCCCGACCCGTGTCGGTCGCGAAAGCCAGCGGCACGTCGCATCGGCCATAGGCGACCACCTGCCACCCGTAGTGCGGCGAACCTCCGGCGCTCGGGGGATTGGGCTGGATGTCGCTGCGCCGCCAGATCTCCGCACCGTCGGCAAGATCCATGCCGACCAGATCCCCGCCCCGGGTCGTCACGTTGATGACGCGGCCTTCGATCGGTACAACCGCGCCACCGCCCCACAAGGCGTCGTCCCGGCTAATCGCCCATTCCAGTACGCCGGTTGCACCGTCGTACCGCCGCAGCAGTTCGGCACAGGTCAGGAGCAGATCGTCGCCGGTGGCGTCCGTGGCTGGAATTGCCTGCAGTTTGAAGTTTACCGCCGCGCATCCGTCAATCGGCGCCGAGGCGATCGTGTCTCCATTGTAACCGCGGTAAACAGCCAGCTGCTTGCCTCCGTCGGTCCAGCGCCCGCCCGAAGAGGGCGTTATAGAATGGGCCTAGCCCAGCGCGCATCTCACATGTCCCATGTTCACCATAGAGTTCGGTCTTCGACCTTTCGTCAAGACCAGAGAGCTGGACCCACCCCATGGCACGCCGCTAGCGGTGCCGCTCGCTCCCGCTCCGCTCAGGCCTGGCGAATCGGGGCACACTCGATATCAAGGTTCTCCCCAGCGGCCAAATCCGCCAATGCCACCTTGAGTTTACGGCCGTGCTCAGCGTCGGGCAACGTCACGCGTGCGGTGAACGCGAAGGTCGGGGCGCCGCTCCAGGGCTGCGGTTCGCTTTCCGTCTCGCCGTGCAAGATATTGCCGCCGCCAGCGCGGATGACCTCGGCGATCGCTTCGACGATGCCGGGGTGATCAAGGCTGACGGCCGAGACGCGATAGGCCAACTGACGCGGTCGCTCACCGGGCATGCCCGTACGCTTGAGAAACACCGTAAAGCCGACGCCGCCGAGATCCTGCTGCAACGCCGCCTCAAGCGCATCTTCGTCGCCATGACCAACCGTGACGAGGGCTGTGATGACAAACTCGCCACCCAGGGTGACCATGCGGGACGTCTCGATGTTGCCGCCGGCACGGTGGACGGCCTCACCGAAAGCTTTGGCGAGGCCTGGGCGATCGGCAGCGGTGACGATCACAGCAAGCGGCATCAGGCGTCCTTCTCGACGGGTTCGAAACGGCGTTGGAAACTGCGGGCGAGCATGGCGGTGGCCATCAGGTTGACCATCTCGGACATCCACGGATGCCGCTCGAATAGCCGAAAAGCGCCGAGCAGCGGGAACCCGCGCAGATCGAAGTAGAATGTACTGACGAGATCCGTACCGCCCTGTGCCGCCGGGCTGACCTCGTGGCGAAACCAGACGTCACGAAACACGCCCTTCTCGTACTCGATGAGTTCGAGCGAGCGGTGTTGATCGATCCGCATGCGATAGCGGAAATCCAGTGGCACGCCCAGCTTCCAGACGCCCAGACGGCCGCCGATCGTGCAACGTGCCTCGGTGTCCGATAGGCGCTCAAAGCGAGCGTGGTCGACGCCGGGCACCTCACGGGGAAACGATTCGAGGTCGAGCAGGGCATCCCAGAGCGTCGGTAGCTCGGTGGCCACCCGCACCTTGGCGGTCGCCGCCCAGCCCTCGCGGAAGCGGAAGGACTCAACGCCGAGGTGTGGCGCAGCGGCGCCCGTCACGCGCTGCCTTCGTCGCTGGGGTCGGGGATCACCCACATGTCGCCCCACAGCGCCTGCCCACCATCCATGGCCAGCGTCGCGCCCGTAAAATAAGCGCCTGCCGGAGACGCAAGGAATACGATGGATGCGGCTGTCTCGGCGGCAGTACCCATGCGCTTGAGTGGAATCTTGGAGCTGATCTCGCGAATCACATCGGGCGGGTATACCTGTAAGCCTTCGGTGGCAATGACGCCCGGCGCAACGCAGTTGACACGAATGCGATGGCGCGCCCACTCGATCGCCAGGCTCTTGGCCAGATTGACCACGCCGGCACGTGCGGCGCCCGTATGCGCGATGCCCGGCATGCCGCGCCAGATGTTGGCAACGACGTTGATCACGCTGCCGCCGCCCTGCGGAATCATCCAGCGATTGGCGACGGCCTGCGTCATGTACCACGTGCCATGGAGGTTGTTGCGGATGACCGCGTCCCACCCGTTGGGGCTGTAGGCCTCAGCGGGGCTGGGGAACTGCCCGCCGGCATTGTTGACCAAGACGTCGATGCCGCCCATGTGGTCGATTGCCGCGTCGACGAAAGAAGCAACACGCTCGGGGTCGCGAATATCGACGGTGGCCCAGCCGACCGGGCGGGCGGCACCCGCGGACAGCGCCTCGGCGGCCGGCCGCACTTTCTCTTCTTTGCGCGAGCCGATAAAGACATCGGCGCCGAGCGAAACAAACAACTCGGCGGCGGCACGGCCAATGCCGGTACCGCCGCCGGTAATCAATACACGGCTACCCGCAAAGAGCCCCGGGCGAAAGACGTCGAACGGCGTCGCAGCCACGGGACGCGGGGCCCGGTTACTTGCCGAAAGAGCGGATGTACGCCGCGATGTTGTCGAGGTCGGTGTCCTTGAGGCTGGCGCCCATGGGGGGCATCAGCGGCGACAGGCCGACGGCCGGGCCACCGCCCTTGGTCACCTTCTTGATCTGATCGTCGGTCACCTTGGCCTGCCAGGCCTTGTCCGAAAAATCACGGGGCTTGGGGGTCAAGGCGCCGCCGGTCGGGCCGTCGCCCTTACCGGTCATTCCGTGGCAGCTGGCGCAAAGCGCATCGTACTTGGCTTTGCCCGCAGCGGCATCGGCGGCGACGGCTGGTGAAGCGAAAAATCCAGCGGCAACAGCGGCAAAAAGAGCAGCACGGAGCATGAAAAAAAACCCTTCTGGTTGGCGCCTGCACCGCGCAGGCGGATCGAAATCAGGCTAGCAGGGAGCGACAAAAATCGCACACCGCCCGACCGCGCAAACTTCAGGACTTGCCGCTGCCCTTCTTGCCGCGAGACGTCTTGGCAGCCGTGGCCTTGGTCTTCGCGGCCGCCTTGCCCCCACCTTTGCTGGTGCTGCGCGTGCCTTTGCGCCCGCGGCCTTTGCCACCACCCTTGGCAGCACGGGCGGCGAGGAGTTCGACCGCCTCGCCCATGGACAAAGCAGCCGGGTCGGCATCCTTGGGCAACGTCGCATTGACGCCAGCGTGCTTGATGTAGGCGCCGTAACGTCCATCGAGGATCTGCACGGGACCGCCGTCGGGATGCTCACCCATATCGCGGAGCACTTTGGAGCCGGCCCCGGCACCGCGACCGCGGCCAGCAGATTTTTCTTCTGCCAAAAGCTCCAGCGCGCGTCCGAGGTCAATGCTGAGGACGTCATCCGCCGCCCTGAGCGAACGAAATTCGGTGTCGTCCTTGCCGCGCGCGTGCAGCACGAACGGGCCAAAGCGGCCGACCCCGGCCTTGACTTCGCCACCGTCGGGATGCTCGCCGAGCAGCCGCGGCAGCGACAAGAGGGCCAGCGCCGTATCGAGATCGACGTCATCCGGGCGCATGCCTTTGAGCAGCGATGCCCGCGGCGGCTTGTCCTTCGGCCCCTCGGCTTCGCCGAGCTGCACGTAGGGGCCATAACGACCATCCAAGATAAAGACGGGCGTGCCGCGGGCCGGATCATCACCCAGACTGCGAGGGCCTTCGGCCCGCTGCTTGATTAGGCGTTCGACCGTTTCGGCATCGAGATCCCCGGGGGCAATATCGTCAGGCACATCGGCGCGCAGCGTCTCGCCGCCGCGTTCAACCTCGACGTAAGGGCCATAGCGGCCGATCCGCACGGCGGCGTCGAGGTCATCGCCGAGATCGATCCGGCGGGCCGCC
>CAZUAB010000111.1:0-8240 GCA_964617795.1 uncultured bacterium | reverse complement strand
CAAACCCGACCCGACACCCGCCAGCCACACCTGGATCGTCGACACGATCCTGCCGGTGACGGTGATCGACACGACCTTTGTCGAACCGGTAGGCACCGCCTCGGTCCAGATTGACTTCAGCACGATCGATGTCAACCCCGGCACGTTCTGGTGCAACCTCAACAGCCTCGGATGGGAGGCCTGTACGAGCAGCAGCAGCTTCGGACCTGTGGCCGAGGGCACGCACTCGCTCGAGGTCACGGCCGTCGACGCGGCGGGCAACGCCGACCTGACGCCCGAGATCGCGATTTGGAGCTATTGGATTCCGCCCGAAACGACGATAAACAGCGGCCCGGCGGCGGGAGGCTGGTCGACTAGCGCGACGACGACCTTTACCTTCAGCAGCGCGACGGCGACCGGTTTCGAGTGCAGCCTCGACAGCGGCGCATTTGCCGACTGCACGAGTCCGCATGAGTTGACCGGACTAGGCGAAGGCGCGCATACCTTCGAGGTCCGTGCGGTCCGCAACGGTGTGCCCGACGCGACGCCGGCAAGCCGGACCTTTACGGTCGACACGATCGCGCCCGACACGACGATCGACAGCGGGCCGGCCGCGACCGTGATCGTCGCCGACGCGACACTGACCTTCAGCGGCACGGGCAGCCCGGTCGGCTTCCTCTGCAGCCTCGACGGGGCCGCAGGCGAACTTTGCTCCGGCTCCAAGAACTACACCGTCGCCGAGGGCGAGCACACGGTCGAGATCGCGGCCATCGACGCCGCCGGCAACATTGACCCGACGCCGGCGACCCGGACCTGGCGCTACGTGATCGAGCCCGACACCACGATCGAAGCGGGCCTCGCGCCCTACTCCGACACCACGACCTCGGTGGCCTTCAGCAGCCCGACGACCGATGTCTTCGAGTGCAACTTCGACGACGGCGGCTGGGCGGGCTGCGCGAGCCCGTACGTCAACAACAGCCTGAGCGCCGGCTCGCACACGCTGCAGGTGCGGGCCGTCAAGTACGGCGTGCCCGACCCAAGCCCGGCCAGCCACACGTGGACGGCCCACACGGTGCCAGAGACGGATATCGACACACCGTTGTTCAGCTACTCGGGTGCCTCGACCCAGATCGCCTTCAGTTCGCCGACCGCCGGTGGAACGCTCTTTGTCTGTCGCCTGAACAGCGATCCCTTCGTCGACTGTGCCAGCCCCAAGACGCTGAGCGGACTGACGCCGGGCAGCTACACCTTCGAGGTCAGCGCCTACAACCCGGCCGGCTTCGACCCGTCGGCGGCCGCGATTAGCTGGACCGTCCGCAACCTGCCGACGACGACGATCCTCAGCGATCCCGGCGCAACCTCGGGCAGCGGCGTCACGTTCACCTTCTCGGGCACCGACGCCGATGGCTTTGAGTGCTCGATTGACGGCGGCGCCTACGTGGCCTGCACGAGCCCCAAGAGCTACGCGAGCCTCAGCGCCGGCTCGCATACGTTCCGGGTCCGCGCAGTCAACCTGACCGGCGCCGATGCGACGCCAGCCGAGCACACCTGGGATGTGCTGGCCCTACCGGACACGACGATCGACAGCGGCCCAGTCACCGACTCGACCTCGGGCGTCGACGTGTCGTTCACGTTCTCGTCGGCCGACGGATCGGCGACCTTTGAGTGCTCGCTTGACGGCGCCGCCTACGGGGCCTGCACGAGCCCCAAGGACTACACGGGCCTCAGCGAAGCGCCCCATGTCTTCCGCGTCCGCGCGGTCAATGGCCTCGGTGCCGATGACAGCCCGGCGGTCGTCGCCTGGACGGTTGCGACTGGCGGTGGGGGCGGTGGCGTGGCGGCTCAGGCGCGGTCGCTGGCGACTGGTGGCATGCATTCCTGCGCGGTAACCGCCGGCTCGATGTACTGCTGGGGCACCAACGGCGCTGGCCAGCTCGGCGACGTCAGCGGCGCCCACTTCAATCCCAGCCAGATGGGCACCGACACCGACTGGGCCATGGTCGCCGCCGGCGAGTTCCACACCTGCGCGGTCAAGACCACGGGCAAGCTCTGGTGCTGGGGTGCCGGCGCCAGTGGCCAGCTCGGCCAGGGCTTGGCGCAAGACGAGGCGTCGCCGGTCGCGGTTGACGCGACAAACAACTGGCTGACCGTGGTCGGCGGCGTCAGCCACACCTGCGCCGTCCGTAGCGACAACACGCTTTGGTGCTGGGGCGACAACTCACTCGGCCAGCTCGGCCAAGGTACAATCGATCTCGGCGTTTCGACCCCAGTGCAGGTCGGAAGCGCCGCCGACTGGGCCGACGTCGTCGCGGGCTCGGGCCACACCTGCGGTCTCAAGACCGACGGCACCGTCTATTGCTGGGGCATGAACAGCATGGGCGAACTCGGCAACGGTCAGGCCGAAGACTACCCGGCACCATTGACCGCCGCCGCGACCGAGGTCACCCAAATCACCTCTGGCTCGGGCCACGTCTGCGTCGTCAAGTCCGACGGTACGCTCTGGTGCTGGGGCGACAATTTCTCCAGCCAGGGTGGCAACGCCGTGGCCGACCGCACCTTGGCCAGCCAGGTCGGTACCGATACCGATTGGGCCCTCGTCGAGGCTGGTATCGTCCATACCTGCGCGATCAAGACAAGTGGCCAGCTCTGGTGCTGGGGCGACCAAGGCAACAACGCGCTCGGCGACGACGCCTCGTCGGGCACGATCGCGACGCCGGCGCAGACCGGTAGCGACAACGACTGGCAAGCGGTCAGTTGCGGTCAGAACTTCTGCATCGGCACCCGCGCCGTCGGCACCTACTCGTGGGGCGACAACATGTTCAGCCAGTGCGGTCTCGACGGGATGTTTACCCCCGTCGTCAGCCCGATGGAGTTGCTGACGCCGTATCCCTGAGGCAGACACAGCAGCATCTCTGACAGCCCGATTGTTGAAAGGGGGCGGCCACTGCGGCCGCCCCCTTTCACTTGTCGCGCGGTGCTGTTACCCTGAACGGGCGCGTTGCAGCCAAGCAGTCGCAGTAAGGAGCCGCCATGGACCTCAAGGGAAAAATCGTTGTCCTCACCGGGGCCGGAAACGGTATGGGGCGCGAACTCGCGCTGCTCCTACTCAATAGAGGCGCGCGTGTGGCCGCGGTCGACTTGAACGCGGCGGCGCTGACTGAAACCGCGGCGCTGGCCGGTGATGTCGGTGCACGCCTGTCGCTGCACACCCTCAACGTCGCTGACCGTGAGGCTGTCGCCGCCCTGCCCGACGACGTGATCGCCAAGCACGGTACCGTCGATGTGCTGATCAACAATGCCGGCATCATTCAGCCCTTCGTGGTCGTGGCCGATCTGGCCATGGAGGCCATTGACCGTGTGATTGAGGTCAACCTGATGGGCACGATCCGCATGACCAAAGCGTTCTTGCCCCATCTGCTGTCCCGTCCGCAAGCACATGTCTGCAACGTCTCGTCGATGGGTGGCTTTCTGCCAGTGCCCGGTCAGACGGTTTACGGTGCCAGCAAGGCAGCGGTTAAGCTTTTCACCGAGGGCCTGTATTCCGAGCTCAGCGACACCAATGTGGGTGTCACGCTGGTACTGCCCGGTGCCATTCGCACGAATATCGCAGGCAACTCAGGCGCCGGCGAGGGTATGGATACCGCCGCTGAGCCCGGCAAGAGTCCGATCCCCATGCTGGACCCCGATCGCGCCGCCGGAATCGTCGTCACCGCCATCGAACGCGGCCGGCGAAGCGTGTTCGTCGGCAAAGACTCGGCGACGTTGGACAAGCTCTATCGAATTGCCCCGGCCTTTGCCGCCCGCCTCATCTACAAACAGTTGCGGACACTTTTGGACAAACCGAGCAGCCACTGAGGCGCCCCAAAGCCGCCGCCCGGACCGGCATCCTGTTTTTTGATACATTGATCGCCATGCAAAACGCCGATACCAGCACGGAACCAAGCGTCCGCCATCATTTGCCGCGCCTGTTCACGCCGATCGTCCTGCGAGGGCTGGAGTTGCGCAACCGCACGATCAAGGCTGGCACCTACGAAGGCATGGCGCCGGGTGGGGTGCCCTCGGCGGCGCTCGTCGAACATCACCGACGGATCGCCGCCGGTGGCATCGGCATGACCACGGTCGCCTACTGCTCGGTCAGCCCGGACGGCCGCACGTTCCCTGAGCAACTCACCATGCGCCCCGAGATCGAACCGCGCCTGCGTGAACTCACCGCGGCTGTACACGCCGAGGGCGCCGCCGCGTCATTGCAACTCGGCCATTGCGGCTATTTCAGCAAGAACCCCGAGGTAACCGGCGGCCGCTCGCTCGGTCCATCGCGGCTGTTCAATGCCTACGGATTCTTCAAAGGCATGGTCTGGTCCAAGGCTATGGATGCCGCCGACCTCGACCAGGTCGTCGCCGACTTCGCCCGCGCCGCCGAACGTGCGGTCGCCTGCGGTTTCGACGCCGTTGAACTGCATTTCGGCCATGGCTACCTGCTCAGTCAATTTCTCAGCCCTTGGTCAAACCGTCGCCGCGACGAGTATGGTGGTTCACTGCAAAACCGCCTTCGCCTGCCGTTGCGCGTGGTCGCGGCCGTACGGGCGGCGGTTGGACCTGATGTGCCGGTACTGGCCAAAACCAACCTCCGCGATGGCTTCCGCGGCGGTCTTGAAATCGACGAGGCGGTCGAAGTGGCCCGCGCGCTTGAGGTTGCCGGGGTCGATGCGCTTGTACCGAGTGGCGGTTTTACGAGCAAAAGCCCGCTCTTTTTGCTGCGCGGTGGTCGGCCTCTCAACCGCATGATCGAGGTTGAACAGAGTAGCGCTCAACGGATGGCATTGCGCTTGTTTGGACCGCTCGTCGTGCGCAAAGTACCATACGAAGAGTCGTTCTTCCGCGATCTGGCGCTTCAACTCCGCAATGCCGTACATGTACCGACGGCTTTGCTCGGCGGCGTCCATTCGGCGGCCGCCCTCGGCCAGGCCATGGCGGACGGCTTCGATCTGGTCGTGCTGGGCAGACCACTTATCTACGACCCCACCTTCGTCGAAGGTATCCGCAACGGCAGCGTCGCGGTCTCGGGCTGCGACCACTGTAACGAATGTATCGCCGAAATGGATGCCGGTGGCGTACGCTGTGTACGACCGGAGGCACCGGGACATGCCCGCATACCCTTTGATTTCCAGCCCTGATTCCGACCGTTGCACCCGCCGCGAAAGATAGGCTGATGCTCGACCTGCTGACCGATCATTTCGACATCGTTGTGGCCATTTGGACCGTCACGGCACTGCTGACATTCGCCGCATTGTTTGTCGTTACCGCGCCTTATGGTCGCCACGCACGTGGAGGCTGGGGACCCGTCATTCCGGTGCGGCTCGGTTGGATGCTGATGGAGCTGCCCTCACCGGTTCTCTTTGCACTTCTGTTCGCGCTCGGCAGTCACAATGAAGGCCCGGTCGCGTGGATCTTTCTCATCGCCTGGGTCGGTCACTACGGCTATCGCGCGTTTTTGTTTCCATTCACGCTGCGAGTGCGCGGCGCCGGCATGCCGGCCTCGATTGCCGTCTTCGGCGCTTTTTTCAATGTCGTCAATGCGCCCCTCAACGCCTGGTGGGTATTTGAGGTATCTGGCGGCTACGATGCGAGTTGGCTCACCGATCCCCGCTTCGTCGTCGGCTCGGTACTGTTTGTCTGGGGACTTGTGGTTAACCGGTACGCCGATGCGGTGCTGCGAGGGCTGCGCAAGCCGGGCGAGACAGACTACAAGATTCCCTACGGAGGGCTCTATCGCTACATTTCGTGCCCCAACTACTTTGGTGAGATCGTGCAGTGGATTGGCTGGGCGATTGCCACGTGGTCGCTACCAGGACTGGCCTTTGCCGTTTGGACCTTTGCCAACTTGGCCCCGCGCGCGCTCGCGCACCATCGCTGGTACCACGAGAAGTTCACAGATTACCCGCCCGAGCGTCGGGCTCTGATTCCGGGGGTGTGGTGATGAAAGTCGCTGTTACAGGTGCCGACGGCCATGTCGGCACAAATCTACTGCCAGCCCTACTCGCCGCTGGCCACGCACCACGGGCCGTGATTCTCGGCGAAAATCCGGCGGCTACGCTGCCGGACTGCGTGGAGATCCACCGTGCCGACGTACGCGACGCAACTGCAGTTGACGCGGCGTTGGCCGGTGTCGACGCCGTCATC
This sequence comes from uncultured bacterium, assembly GCA_964617795.1. Classification (GTDB taxonomy): domain Bacteria; phylum J088; class J088; order J088; family J088; genus CAZUAB01. Next base: position 2,081 of record CAZUAB010000111.1, on the reverse strand, counting down.
CACGTAGCGGGAGTCGTCTCGATCGCCTCACGTGGCTTTGAGGCCATGGCCGCCGTCAATAGGGAGGGTGTCGCCCACGTGATCGCCGCTTGCCGCAGACACGGCATCCGACGGCTGGTCCATTTCAGCACGGTCGACGCCATCGATCCGTTTCCGCGCGAGCAGCCGCTCGATGAATCGCGCCCACTCGGCGACTGGCCGCTCAATCGGCCCTACTCGAAATCCAAGGCCGAGGGCGAACGGTTGGTTCGTGCGGCGGCGGTGGCTGGCGACCTCGATACGGTGATCCTCGCCCCGACCTCTTGCCTGGGCCCGTTTGATTTTGCGCCATCGCTGACCGGGCAGACCATCTTGACGTTGGCCGCCGGCCGCATGCCGGCCCTGATCGATGCCGGATTCGACTGGGTCGATGTACGCGATGTGGCCGCGAGCGCCGTCGCCGCCCTCACCGCGCCGGCCGGCAGCCGCTACCTGCTCGGTGGTCGCTACGCCCCGCTGCGCGAACTGGCCGGGCATATCGTTGAGTTGACCGGGCAACGCCGCGTGCCGACCGTGTTGCCGCTCTGGACAGCCTGGCTGGGCGTCCCTTTCGCCACTGCGGCCGCGGCGCTGACCGGCGCCCGCCCGGTCGTTACCTCGGTCTCACTGAAGACGGTCGGCGAGGCGCCGCGCGACGTGCGCCACGATGCTGCCACACGTGACCTCGGGCACACCCCGCGCCCCCTGCGGCAAACCCTTGCCGATACGCTCGTCTGGTTCGCCCGCCACGGCAAACTGGCACTACGCGAGGATGCACCCGCGTGGGGCGCTGCGGAGGGATAATCGAGCGTTTGCGGCTTTCACCAGCGCTCAGGCGCTTGCGCCTGATGCGGGCTAGCGACGACACGGCGATCCGCCGATACGACACAAACGGAGGCGGCGTACGGAAAAGGCGGGTCCAGCGTTGCCAGCGAATCTAGCCGCCTACCGTTTCGCGCGCCACATCGTCCTCGAATGAGGCTTCGGTCGCGTCATCCGGCACGGCGAAGCCGCGGTAGATGTCGAGGAAGGTGTGGCGGATTTCGTCGAGTGGCAGATCGGCATACTCACCGCGCATCCGTAGATATTCCATATGCTGATGCCCGTCGAGGTCGAAGGGGTGATAGATCGAATCTGCGCGCCCGTCGAATTCGAGCGGGCGCAGGCGAAACTTCTCGCACAGCTCAATGTTGAAGGCTGGCGTGGCCTTGAGCCACTGGCCGTCCAGTAGGATCGCCGTATACCCATGCCATGCGAAGACGTCAGTTTTCATGACCTCGCGCATGCGCGCCGTCGATAGGTGGTTGCGCACATCGGCGAAGCCAAGCCGAGCGGGAATCCCGCTGGCCCGACAAACCGCCGCCAACAGGACGGCCTTGGGCACACACCAGCCGCGGCCCGCGCTGAGTACGGCACTGGCCCGCATGCCTTCGAGCGACAGGTCGAATGTGTAAGGATCGTAGCGGATGCCGTCGCGCACGGCGTAGTAGAGCGCCACAGCCTGTGCGCGGTGGTCGCCGGCGCCCGCATGAGCCTCGGCAAAAGCCCGTACCTGCGGATGGTCGGCATCAATCGCCGGGGTGGCAGCCAGATACCGTGTGTGCTCAGCGGCGTCCATCATACCGTACATGATAACGGATCGAACTGGCCGGGGAAGAATTGGCCCAATCATCCCCCGGCCCGCGCGCGCCAACCCCCTACGGCGCCACGGCTTTTTTGATCGCCTTGGCGACAGACGACGGTAGACTGTCGAGCGCGTCGAGCACGTACGGCAAGGCCTTCAACTTGAGGCCCTGGTACTCGCTGGGCACAATCGCATCAATCAAGTGTGGCCCCGGTTCACGCAGCGCCCGCGTGAGCGCTGCATTGAATTCCTCAGCGGTTGTGGCGCGACTGGCCGCCATACCCATGCCGCGGGCCAGCATTGCGAAATCGATCGGTGGCTCCGCAAGGTCGAGTTGAGCCTTGGCTTTGGGGCCGCCACCGCCTGCACCGGTGCGCTGCAACTCGATATTAAGAATGGCGTAGGAGCGATTGTTGAAGATCACCGTGGTCACGTCAAG
>CAZUAB010000110.1:0-8252 GCA_964617795.1 uncultured bacterium | reverse complement strand
ATAGCGTCAAATCCGACGGGCGACGGGGCGGTACCGGCGTGGACAGGTCGCCGCCGATCCACTAGAATGATCTCGACGCACCTCCTGCTGTCTGGCGGCGGCCGGACGGGGGTGAAATGCGCGACCGACGACAGCGAGGCTTTCGATGGTTCCCGGCTTCAATCACAATGTGATGCACAAGGGCAAGCTCTTCCACATCCAGACGGAAGACAAGGGCATCAGGGGCGCCGAAATCGTCACGCACCTGTTCTTGGGCGGCAATATTCAGGACTCCAAGCGGACTAGCTACGCGGATATCGTCAGCGCGGAGAATCTCGAAGAGATCGTGCGAGAGATGATGGAAGAGCAGCACAAGAACATGCTGCGCGACCTCAAGAACTCAAAGTACGACGAGAAAGTGTTCGGTACGGCGCCGGTCGCTGATACGGCTGCCGTCGCGCCGGCGGCCGCACCGGCACAGCCGATCGCCAAGGCGAGCATGAGCCTCGACGAAGTGATTCTCAACTACCTCAGCAAGGAAGACCGCCCGTGAAGCGAATCGCCACCCGCCAAGCCTACGGAGAAGCGCTGGCCGAACTCGGCGCCGAGGATCCACGCGTCGTCGTACTTGATGCAGACCTATCGGGTTCCACCAAGACGGCCATTTTCGCCAAGCAGTTTCCCGAGCGCTTCTTCAATTTCGGTGTTGCCGAGCAGAACATGATGGGTGCCGCCGCGGGCTTTGCGCGACAGGGCAAGATTCCCTTCGCAAGCACGTTTGCTATTTTTGCCACCGGGCGCGCCTTCGAGCCGATCCGGCAGCAGATGGCGTACGTGGGGCTCAATGCCAAAGTGGTGGCCAGTCACGGCGGCGTCACCGTTGGCGAAGACGGCGGTTCGCACCAGACGGTCGAGGACCTGTCGCTGATGCGGTCCTTGCCCAACATGACCGTCGTGATTCCGGCCGATGCGGTCGAGACGCGGGCGGCGACCCGGGCAATCCACAAGCACAATGGTCCGGTCTACATGCGCACCGGCCGTATGGACGTGCCGGTATTGTTTGATGATGACTATGTGTTTGAGCTCGGCAAAGCGAATCTTCTGCGAGAAGGCAGCGATGTCACGATTATTGCCTGCGGCATTCTGGTCGCGCCGGCGCTGGAAGCGGCCGAGCTTTTGGCCCGCGAAAATATCGACGCACGCGTACTCAACATGGCGACGATCAAGCCGGTGGATGCCGATGCTGTCGAAGAAGCGGCCCGCGAAACGGGTGCCATCGTCACCGCCGAAGAACACTCGGTGATCGGCGGCCTCGGCAGTGCCGTGGCCGAGGCGATTGCCGATCGCTGCCCGGTACCGCTTGAGCGCGTCGGCGTACCCGACGTGTTCGGGCGCAGCGGCAAAGCCGCAGAACTACTTGACTACTTCGGCCTCAACCGCGACGGCATCGTCGAAGCCGTTCGGCGCGCACTGTCACGCAAATGACGAGGCTGGCCCCGGCGCCGCGATGATTGAGTTTTTCCACGTCGGCAAGGACTACGGTTCCGATACCCCGGCACTGCGCGACGTCACCCTCAAAATCGAAAAGGGCGACTTTGTCTTCCTGACTGGTCCCTCCGGAGCAGGCAAATCGACCCTGCTCAAACTGATTTTTGCCGCTGAGCGACCGACCCGCGGCCAGATCCTTGTGATGGGCCGCAACGTCGCCCACCTGCCGCTACGGAAAATCCCCGAGCTACGGCGACGGATTGGGGTCGTCTTTCAAGATTTCCGACTGCTGCGGACCCGCACAGTGGCCGAGAACGTCGCCTTTGCCATGGAGGTGACGGGGTTCCCGATGCGAACGATCCGCAAACGGGTGCCGCCCCTTTTGCGCATGGTCGGCCTAGGCCACAAGCAAAATGTCGCGGCGCAGAAATTGTCCGGCGGTGAGCAGCAGCGCGTGGCGATTGCCCGGGCCGTCGCGCTAGACCCGACGATCCTGTTGGCCGACGAACCCACTGGCAACCTCGATGCCGAGCGCACCGAGGAGATCCTCGAGTTGTTCCGTATGATCCATACCCGCGGCACCACCGTGGTATTTGCCACGCATGACGCCGAAATTCTCCGCCGGCACGCTGGTTTTCGGCGTATTCACCTAGCCGAGGGTAGCGTACGTGAGGTTGGACCGTGAATCCCCGCATTGCCGGGTTCATTTGGCGCTCGCTGCGCTCCAGTTTGCGCGGCGAACCCCTGACGCACCTGCTGACGCTGACGACCATTTGCGCCTGTCTCGGGCTGGTCGCCGCGGTCCATCTGAGTCAGCGCAATTTGGTGCAGTGGGCCGAACAGTGGGCGGCCGACCAGGCCGTGCTGGTCTATGTGCAGCCGCAAGCCGATGCCAAGGCTCGCGGCGGTATTGAACGCGGCGCGCACCGAGCCGGTCTCGTCGACCTCGATTGGCGCACACCACGTGATTCGGCGGCCGATTTGGCCGCAGCGGTCGGCCTGAAAAACGACGCGACACTCGACGAATACGCCCCATGGATACTGCAGGCACGACGCTCGGCATCGACGACGGCAACCCACGTCACCGCGATTGCGGCGCTGCCGGGTGTATTGCATCTCGATGAGGGTACGTTGGTTGCCGAGCGGATCCGCAATTTGGCCCGCACCTTGCGCTCGTTCGGGGGCACACTGGCGTTGTTGCTGCTGGTCGGCTGCTTCTTGGTTGTCTCGAATACGGTGGGCCTAGCGCTCAATGCGCGGCGCGACGAGGTCGAGATCATGGGGCTCGTCGGCACGCCACTGGGCTGGATCTATGCCGCCTACCTGGCTGAGGGCGTGCTGCTCGGAGCCATCGGGGCGGCCGTGGCAGCGGCGGTCGTGCAAGCGGCCTTGCATTTCGGCATTACGGACCTTGTCGCTGGCTTTGGATTGCCAACGCTGCGAGGCCTGACGTATCTGGATGCCGTCGCCCTTGCCGTGCTCGGCGCCGTAATCGGCGCAGCCGGGTCGGCGATCGCCATCCAACGCTTCCTGCGGCCGCCGAGCACCGCCTGATGCGTGTCTTCCTGCTGGCGCTCGCTGCAGCGTTCGCTGCGACGCAGGCGGTGGCCGAGGACGCCTCTTTGGAACGGATGGCGGCACTCGAAGCCCAAATCCGGGAAGGGCGCAGCCGGCTCGAAGACACTCGCGGCAAAGCCCGCGAGTTGACACGTTTGCTATCCGCTAGCGAAGCGCGGCGCGCCGAATTGGCCAAGGCTGTACGTGCAACCGAGGCCGAGATCAAGCGCCTACGGCGCGAATCGGCGGAGTTGGAGCGTGAGATCGCCAGGCTTGACCGAGACCTGAACAAGCGGCGTGAAGAAACCCGTCGATCGGCCGCGATTCTTCTGTCGTTACAGCAAGGCGGCGGCCTCGAAGTGCTGCTGGCCGGTGAGGAGCACGAGCGGCAGACCATGCGCAGCGGAACCTTGCGGGTCACCATGACGGGGCTGCGCGAGCGTATTCGTAGCCTTGACGAGGACCTGCGGCGGCTCGGCGACCAACGCGCCCGACTCGAAATCAACATCACCCGCCAGCAAACCGCACGGGCCCGCTTGGCCAGTGAACAACAAGAATCCTCGGCTCGGGCCGAGCAGCAAAAGCGCACGCTCGCGCTGGTCCGCCAAGACGAAGCTATGGCCCGCGACATGGTTGAGGAACTTGAGGGCGCCCGAGCTGAGCTGGCACGCCTGATTGCGCGCAGCAAGCGCGGCGACACGACGTTATTGCCGTTTACACCGCTCAAGGGTAGTCTCGAGCCTCCGGCCCACGGAGACCTGCTGCTTGGTTTCGGGCGCCAGCGCGATCCCGTGTTCAAGGTGGACATCGACCATCCCGGCTGGACCATGCGCGTGCGCAAAGGCACGCCGGCCAAAGCTGTGGCCGCGGGCGAAGTCGCCTATGCAGGCTGGCTGCGGGGTTACGGGAATTTGGTTGTCCTGCGCCACGGTGACGAGTATTTTACGCTCTACGGTCACCTTGACGAGATCCTCGTCAAGCCCGGTGAAGGGGTCCGCGAATCGGTGCCGGTGGGCCTGACTGGTGACAGCGGCTCCATGTACGGACCCGCCCTCCACTTCGAGATCCGCCACCGTCGCGATGCGATCGACCCACAGACCTGGATGGCGAGGTGAGCTTGGGAGCTTGGTGCCGGGTTTTCCATTTCGTAGTTCACATTAAGCCATCCTAATGTGAACTACGAAATGGAAAACCCGGCACTGTTCGTTAGGCCCCAATGACCCGGGTGCGTGCCAAGCCAACAGTACGCGGATGGCCGCAAAGCATCAGCTCTCGCTGCAGCGGGTCGCGTGGTGTGTCGTGATCGGGGTTTCGGCAGATGCCACCGGCTTCTTCGACCATGAGCATGCCGGCGGCAACGTCCCAGGGGTGGCCGCGGCCGACGAATAAATCCAGCTTGCCAGCCGCCACCCAAGCCAACGACAATGCCAGCGAGCCCAGCACGCGTATCGCCCGGACCTCGCCCAAGAGTGCGGTCATGTTGCGCACCTGATCGGCATCGCTCGACTGGGTGTTGATCTCGACAATCCAGCTGGCCTGCGGCTGCGGGGCCAATTCTAGCCGACGCCCGTCGAACCACGCCCCGGCCCCACGGATGGCATACGCCACGTTGCCGAGTGCGGGAAACACTGAGGCGCCGATTGAGGCCGCACCGCCATCGATCAGGGCCACAGTGATGCCGAAAAGCGGCATGCCGTTGACGAAATTATTGGTGCCGTCCAGCGGATCCACCAGCCAGTAACGGTCTTCGTCGGGACGACTGCCACTCTCCTCGCTCCAGTAGGGCACCGGGGCCAGCGCCGAAAGGCGCTCCCGGAGCAGGCGATCGACGGCATGGTCGGCCTCCGAGACCAAGTCCTGTGTGCCCCGGCCACCTGCCTTGTCCTCGATCCGCAGTGCGCGCAAATTGCGCTGATACACCAACAGCATGTCGCCCGCGGCACGGAGCGTGTCGAGCAGCCCAGGCACGAGTCGGGCGTCGGCGGGTGTTGGAGGATTGTCCGGAGGCATCGGTCGCCAGTATAATCGAACCGAGTGCGGATCGTCGATCCGCCGGGAAGGATGGATCCATGATCGAAGCACGCTTGGCCAACCTAGGCCTTGTCCTGCCACCGCCGGCCGCGCCCGCTGGCGCCTATGTACCCGCCGTATCACTGGCCGCGGCCGGACTCGCAGTCACGGCCGGCATGCTGCCGCTCATCGACGGCACCTTGCCCCGCCGCGGCCGCGTAGGCGATAAGGTGTCACCCGAGGATGCGCGCCTCGATGCCCGCCAAGCCTGTCTGAACGCGCTCGCTGCCCTCAAGGCGGAATTGGGCGGGCTGGAGCGGATCGAGCGTATCGTCCGCGTCGAAGGTTTCGTCGCCTCGGCCCCCGACTTCACCGGCCAAGCTGGTGTACTCAACGGCGCCAGCGAATTGCTCCTCGACCTCTTTGACGCGGCCGGCAAACACACGCGCTTTGCCGTCGGTGCCGCCGTCTTGCCGCTGGACGCCCCTGTCGAGTTGGCGCTGTGGGTGGCAGTGCGGGGCTAAGGCGGATCCCCTAGCGAACAGCAAAAAGGGGGACGCCCAGCGGCGCCCCCCTTTTTGCGTCCAAGACGCGCCATCGTACCTACTCCAGATCGTAGATCCCAAAACCGTCCCAGAACGACATAAATACATGCGGACCGCGCACCCGAATATCTTGAGCATCGAGATCGGTACGCTGATGGGTGATAGCCAAATCGTCTCCGCCCGCAAGTTGCAACCAACTGGAGTCGTGGGAGATGAACAGGTCACCGAAAGAATGGTCAAGCTCCAGTGTCCCCAGCAAGCTGAAGGGCGCATAGGATAGCTCCACCGGAACACTCGGCGAGACCGCCCAGAGTGGTGTCAGATCGAAAACGGCGATCCGATTCGAGAGTAATGAGTTGGCCCCGTTGATGTAGAGCCGGCTGCCATGGACATGAATACTCGACGAATCGCGGTTTAACTCGATCGTCGCCTGGAGTGCCCATGAACCCGTGTAGCGGTAAATCGACACAATGTCGTTGATGTTGCCGTCTGGATCCTGGCGCAGATAGATGTACCCACCCGCGGCCGCGATCCCTTCGATCCGGTGCACGACCGTCAGCGAGCTCACGAACGCCGGCGTCCCCGACATATCAACGATATTGACCGTATTGGTCGCTGAAGCCCAATACGCGCGGGTCCCGTCCACAGCCACGCCGGGCTGGCTCTCAATTGAGGTTGCCGCGAAACTGGTGACCGTCGGCACGCCCGTCCGCGGCTGGTCGATACGATAGATCGTCGTGTTGTCCCAGGTAATAAAGCTGCGATCTCTGCCGGGGGCATCGAATTCGCGGATATCACGCAGGAATGAACCTGAAACCGTTGTTGATTCGACAAATATCGGCTCGGCGTTGCGCACGTCATAACGCCGAACAACGCCTGACGACGGGCCGTCAAGCAAAATCATCCGACGGTCCTGCACGGCCATCGGGCCGTCAAAATCTCTTGCTACCGTCACGAGCTCACGCGAACCGTTGGGCCGCGCGATCCGGAAGATCTGCAGGCCACCGGCCGTCAACCCGACGGCCATGTTGCCTTCGACCGCGACATCACGGGGGTCCGAGAAGCTGGCCCGTCCCGCGCTGTCCAGCGAGACGCCGACCAGAGCGGCGCTGGTCTCGCGGTCAGCCAGGACACGAAGGCCGTCCGAGCCCATGGAGTACATGTAGGCGCCCGCCCAAACCAAACCGGCCGCCGTACCCGACGAGCCCGATGGGCCTTCGAGATCTTGGCTGTAGACCCCGGTGATACTAGTCAAGGTAGACGCGTCATACTTGTACAGGGTGGTGCCGGCCATGGCGTACAGGTACGGGCCAACAGCTTCCCAAGCCGAGAATTTGCCCTGGTCGATCGCATTGTGTTTGAGCACGTTGGCCGCGCTGCATGTTCCGGTGCTACCGTTGTAGGTCGCCACCTTCGCGAATGGAAAACCAAGCCCGCCGTGGTCGATGGCGAGGTTCCCCGCCGTGTCAATCCGCAGGACCTTCCGCAGCGGCCAAGCGAGACTGGGTGCGAGTGTACTGGAACCGCAGGTGAAGCTCACCGAATGGTTACCCGTTGACGAGTTGATCGAAAAGCGGCGGACCTCATAGTCCGTTTGGTTACTCGAGTTGAAAACAACCCAAAGGTACCCATCGCCAAGCTCGATCGACTGCGGACGCATCCCGTAAGAGACCGAGTTTAGCATATCAATAGCCGCCGGTTTCGAAGCATCCAGTATGCCGACTTGTGCCGAAGATGACCAGGTAGAACGTACGGTCCGATATGCAATCAACCGCTTCCCGGCATCCTTGACCCAGCGGACTTCTCGAACGTCCGAACCAGTATCGTACCGGTCGAGCTCCACGGGAACGCCGGAGGCCAGCGAGTAGACCACGACGCCATCATATCCCTTGGCAACCGCAACAAGGCCGTCATCAACATCCATGTCCCACGCGCGGCCCTCGATTTCTTCGGCCCTCTTCCAGGCGGCCGGGTTCGAAGAAACGTCAACAACTTCGATCGTATAGCCGTCGGCGCCGTAGACATAATTCCCCGACGGGGACCCTGCGATACCGACAAAGGACCACGGATCCAGTACGGCGTAGGGGTCGGCCCAGATCGACTGAATCGTCGGCGACCCCGGATTGGAGACACCAAGGACGGCCATGCCGCCGTTGCCGGCAATCAGCAATCGCGTGCCACTCGAATCGAGTGCCATCTGCGATACCGTAATGCCGGTGACCGCAAAGTAGGTGGGCGCGCCGGGCGCCGCACCGGATGCGTTATAGATATAGATGCCAGCCCCGAACATCGCGCTGGAATAGAACGTATCGCCAACCGCGAGGGCCATCCCCCCTGCTCCACTGACGGAGCCTGTCTCGCTCAAAACGCCGCCGGATCCGATCGCGTACTTGGTGTATGATTCAAAGAACCGCCCGAGGATCAGGTAGCCACCAGACTGGCTGACCGCCAATCCCATCGGTACACCGGAGGTCACCGCAACACCAGCACCCGACACGAGTGCCGGTGCGTCTGGATCGGCAAGTGAATACACCTCGACACCATGGCTGCCGCCGAACAGGCTGCCAGCATCGAGCCTCAATATGTATAACGAGTTGCCATAGTAGGCCATCGCGTAGGGGAGTGAATCGCCGGCAAGATCGACCCGCCCCTCATAAATCGGGTTAACCGGAT
>CAZUAB010000109.1:0-8296 GCA_964617795.1 uncultured bacterium | reverse complement strand
TTACGAGTACGCGTGGCGAAGCCAGGGCCAACGAAGCCCATTACGCGGAGCTTTGGCGCCGTGGCCTTGATGCGGTTCTGCGTAGCGGCGGTACGATCAGCCATCATCATGGCGTCGGCTTGCTGAAGGCCCGCTGGATGGCTGACGAGTGGGGTGCTGCCTACGATTGGCTGCACGATATCAAGACGGCGTTGGACCCGGAGCGGATTGCCAACCCCGGAAAGTTGGGCATCTGATGCACACCGCTTGGCTTCACCGCCTGCCGCTGATGGAGGGCAGCCTGCTGGATCGCACGGTTGACGCCGTGGTACCAGAGTGGCTGGCTGACGACAGTGGGCGTTTGTTGCCGGTCATCGCTCGTCCACAATTGGGTCAAGAACTCGAAGAACTCGTTGCATTTGCCCGTAGCGAAGGGCTCCTGCTGGTGCCATTCGGCAGCGGCAGCGCCTGCTGTGCGTCGGGCTTGCCCGACGACGACCGGCCAGCACTGCTAGTACAACCGGGGCACGTGGCGCTCTGGCAGGGCGTCGAGGAAGAGGATGGAACCGCCTGGATCCCGGCTGGCTGGACAGTCGCCGATGCCGAGGCTGCGCTGAACCGGCAGGGCTACAGTCTGTTCGTATGGCCCGAAGACGGCGGTTCTCTGGGGGGCAATTGGGTGATGCCGCGCGGTAGCTTTATGGTACGGGAATTCCGCAGTCCGGTCGCACGCAGGCTTGGCTGCGAGGCACTGCTGCCCGGCTATGGGTGGATGCGCACCAACGGTGCACCACGGTCGGCTGCGGGCCCCGGACTTGCGCGGGCGCTGCACGGACTTGGGGCCGGTGTTGGACTCATTACACAGGTGCATGTGGCCGTCCGCCGAGCCGCCGACGTCTGGACCGGTGCGGTCGATGTGGCGGCTGCTCAGGTGCCGAGTACGCTGGAGACCCTGCGCCGCTTGGTCGCGGCCGACATGGGGCCGAGCGCCCTGACTTGGCACAGGGGCACCCGCGGTTGGCGCCTAATTTGGCGCCAACGCCTAAGAAATGCTTGGGCCGATCACGTTGTCGAAGAGGCCATGCGCGCGCTGGGCGTCGACACGGTCGCCGAGATCGTCGACGCGCCCACTTCGCCTGCTTGGGGTCGCTTGGTCGCTTGGTCCGACTTGTCCGCTCGCATGGCGGACCGCAAAGGAACCGGACGTTTCTTCGGTGCTTTGCCGGATGGCATGTACGAGTGGTTGACACGGCCGGAACCCGTACCGGATATGTGGACGAGGGTGACGGCCGGTCGGGATCCGCGGCCGGTATTGCCACGGGGAGGCATGCGATGACTAGCCTCGACGAGCTCGCTCGCTGCGCCTACTGTCCGCGCCTATGCCGCCACGTATGTCCACCGCTGCACGCGGAATCCCGCGAAACGGTGTCGCCGACCAGTTTGCTCACCCTGCTCATGCTCGAGCGCCAGGGCTCGCTTCCCGGTGATCCGGCGCTAGCCGATATCGTCGGCCACTGCGTGATGTGCGGCCGCTGCACCGATGCGTGTCTGCACGAAGCGACGCCCTGGGAGATTCTGCGGCGGGCGCGTGGTCGCTTGGGAACCGCACGTGTCGTCGGCGCCGAATCTGCTGCGCTTTGGGAGCCCGCACCGTTTCAGGCCGTCGGTGGTGGCACTGAACGCTGGTGGCTGCTCGGCAGCCTCGCTGGCCTGGACGCCGAGGTTGTCCAGCGCCGACTTGCAGCTGACCTCGAACGGCGGTGGAGTTTTCCCAGCGGCGCACGTCCCGTCGATTTATACCAGGTCTGGGCGCTTGGCGATGAGCCGGCTTGGCGCAATTACCTTGAGCAGCTACGGGCACTGCTCACGGCGGAGCAGCCGCAAGGCATTGCGTGGGCCGATCCGCACGAAGGCAAAGCTGTTCGGGCCGCGCTCGGCGAGTTGGGCTACAAGGGCGAGCTTGGCTACGCCCCCCTTCTGCTGGGACTGGTAGCCGCTGAGGTCCACGGCTGTGGTGACCTGACCTTGGTTGACGGCTGTTGCGGGGCGGCGGGCGGCTATCCGCGCGTCGAACCGACTGCGGCCGCTCGTTTGGCCGAGCGGTTCTCGGCGCCCGCGGACCGCGCGCTCCCCGGGATTTGCCTTGCGCACCTGGCCGAGTTTGGCCGAACGGAATATCACAGCGATTGGATTGACTCCTGAGCCTTACCATCGACTTCATCGTCAACCCTCGCGCCTCCAATGGTCGCTGTGGCCGCGACTGGTCTCGTATCATCGTGCCGGAACTGTCGGCCAAGGGTGTGACAGCTCGCGTACATTTGACCGAGTTCAACGGGCATGGCGTCGACCTTGCCTGCGGTCTCGCCGAGACGGCGGATGTCCTTGTCTCGGTGGGCGGGGACGGCACGCACAATGAGGTGGTCGCCGGTCTCGTTGCCGCCGGGGTCCCGCGGCAGAACGGCAGTGTCGGCTTTTTGACACTGGGTACCGGCGGGGATTTCCGTAAATCCCTGGGGTTGCCTGTCGATCCGATCGTGCAGATTTCGGCGATCCTCGACGATGTCCGGGGGGGGCGGGGACGCCGTATCGACTGCGGGCGATTGCGTTACACAGATCACCAAGGCCAGATCGCCGAGCGTGGGTTTATAAACATCGCCGGATTCGGTATTTCAGGGCAGGTCGATGCGTTCGTGAACACCACCACCAAGGCCTTTGGTGGATTGCTGTCGTTTTTTGTGGCGACCCTCAGGGCGACACTGGCTTGGCGCAATCGTCCCGTACGCATTCGCATCGACGGCGAGGAGCTACCGGAGCAGCCGATCTACAACGTGGCGGTAGCCAATGGTCGGTGGTTCGGCGGCGGCATGATGATCGCACCTCAGGCTCGTCCCGACGATGGATTGTTCGACGTCGTGTGCCTTGGTGATCTGAGCTTCACCGAGACACTGGGGTTGACCAGGCACATTTACGCTGGAACGCATTTGGCTTTGCCGAAGATTTGGCACCGTCGCGGCCGCGTGATCGAGGCTGCGTCCGACGCCGAAGTTCTGCTGGACGTCGACGGTGAGCCGCTTGGGCGCCTACCGGCTCGCTTCGAAATTGTTCCCGAGGCGCTGCGCGTGGTCGGAATGCGCGACCTGCCAGCCGAGCCCTGAGCCAGTGGCGTGGGCTGGCTCAGCCAGCCTTGCGCGCTGATTCGCCGCTTTCGTGGCCCCGCCAGGCCGCCATGCTTTGGGCCGTACCCGTCGTCCAGTGCAGCCAGTCCACTAGACGCTGAGGTAGCAGTGCATTGAGCAGCGGCAGCAGTTTCACCATAAACGGCGTCAACAAGAAGGCGCGGTTACGGCGCACGGCCCGTATGACCTGATCGGCCAATTCGTCGGGTTCGAGTATACGGGTCATTGAGGGCGCCTTGGCGCCATGGAACATGCCGGTGTTGATATAGCTGGGGCAAACAGTGGTGACATGGACGTGCTTGTGTCCGAGTTGGTGCATTTCCAAGCGGATCGACTCGGAGAAGCCTAGCGCGGCCCACTTGCTGGATGCATACGTGCTTCCGAACGGCAGGCCGACCAGCCCCGAAGCGCTGGCAATTGTCACCATATGGCCCTCATCGGCCGCCACGAGATCCCCGAGAAAGGCGTGCGTCACGGCAACGAGGCCAGTGACGTTGACCGCATAGGTCAACATGTGGCGTTCCAGTGACGTCTCCAGAAAGGCGCCGCCGAAAACGACCCCGGCATTGTTGATCAATACCTGGATCGGCCCCCCGGTTTCATGGACGCGACGCTTTAGGTCGAGCACGGCTTGTTCGTCGGTAACGTCGCAGACGAACGCGGTTGCCTGCAGACCCGCCGTGCGCATCTCGGAGGCGGTCTGTTCGACTTTGTCAGCCTGATTGTCGACAAGGACCAGGGCCGCACCCAGCCGGCCGAACCGCTCCGCCATGAGGCGGCCGATCCCTTGGGCCCCGCCGGTCACCAGAACACGACGATTTTGGAAATTACGCATGCTGTTCCTTATCCTTGAAATCAATGCACATTTGCGCGGTTATCGTACCGCGAGATAGCCATCTCGTCGAGCGTGCACCGCAGGGTTTAGTCGTTGCGGAGTGGCGGAAGGCCTTGGACTGTATCATGGTATTCCCGCACCAAGTCCTCGACGATTTCGCCGAGCGGTTTGATTTCGTGAATCAGACCGACACCTTGACCAGCACTCCAAATATCCTTCCAGCGCTTCACGCCTTCGGCCGGTGCGCCCAAGCCCGGAACCGTCGCACGGAGAAAGTTCCCACGGATACCACTAACTTGGTCGGTGTAAACGATGTCGTCGGGCGTGGCGTCAATCACGGACTGCTTGTACGCATCGGATGCCGAGGCTTCGCTGCAGGCGATGAAGCGGGTGCCGATATAGGCCGCCTGCGCGCCCAAAGCAAAGGCAGCGGCGATCTGGCGCCCATCGGTAATGGCGCCCGCCGCGATGATCGGCTTGTCGACAGCGTCTCGCAGCCACGAAAACAAGGCGAAGGGCGTGACATCCCCTGCGTGTCCGCCAGCGCCCGCCGCCACCGCGATGATGGCGTCGACGTCGGATCGCACCGAGGCCTGGGCATGCTTGAGGCCAATGACGTCGTTGAAGACCTTGAGGCCGGCCGCGTGGGCCCGTTCCACCACTGGCCGTGGGTTCCCCAGGCTCGTGATGATCACATCGACACGAAATTCGATACAGACATCAATGTCATGTTCGATCCGGTCCGGGTCGGCCAATTTGAGCGGAATGTTGATGCCGATCGCGCGGTCAGTTTTGCGCCGGATCCACTCGACGTCGGCACGAAATTCCTCTGCGGTTCGGGCGTTGAGGCAGGGCATGGTGCCCAAGACGCCAGCGTCGGCCGCGGCAACGACCATCTCTTTGTTGGAGACCAGAAACATCGGCGCCAAAACAATTGGATAACGCAGGCCGAGGGAGCGAGAAATCGGGGTTTCGATGCGCAAAGTGAACTCCAATTCTGTCGCCGTCAAGGCGCCGGGTTGGGGATATCGGTGTGGATCTCTTCGATGGCCGCAATGACGTCAGCAGTAAGCGTCAGATCGGCAGAGGCCAGGTTGGCACGAAGCTGGTCAAGGCTGGTGGCGCCGATGATGTTGGCTGTCAAAAACGGTCGGCTGTTGACCCACGCCAAGGCCATTTGCGCCGGATCGAGCCCGGCCGCACGGGCGACGCTGACGTAACGCGCCGTGGCTTCGGTGGCGCGGGCATTGGTGTAGCGGCTGAAATGGCCACCGAATAGCGTCAGGCGTGCCGCTTCTGGCTTGGCGCCCTCAAGGTATTTGCCCGAGAGCACGCCGAAGCCCAACGGAGAGTAAGCCAACAGCCCCGTATTTTCGCGAAGCGCCATTTCGGCTAGGCCTACCTCAAAACTGCGATTGATTAGGCTGTAGGGGTTTTGGATGGATGCGGGCCGCGGCCAACCGCGGGCGTCCGCAAGCCGCAGGTATTCGTGCAGGCCCCACGGCGTTTCATTGGAAATCCCGATGTGACGAATCTTGCCCGCGGTCACGAGGTCCTGCAGCGCCCCCAACGAATCTTCGATGGCGACGGCATCGTCATCGGCCGCGTGGCTATAACCAAGGCGGCCGAAAAAGTTGGTTCGACGGTCGGGCCAATGTACTTGATAGAGATCGATGTGCTCGACGCCGAGACGGGTAAGGCTGGCCTCGCAGGCGGCGTGGATCTGCCGGGGCGTCAAGCGCGGACCGCCGCGGATCCAGTCGAGGTTGCTACGTGCGGCAACCTTGCTAGCCAATATAATCCGGTCTCGGGCACCGGGCCGCTTGCGTAGCCATTGTCCGAGAATCGACTCCGTTTGTCCGTAGGTCTCAGCCCGCGGCGGCACCGGATACATTTCCGCCGTGTCAATCAGATTGACTCCGTGGTCAAGCGCCAAATCGAGCTGCTCAAAGGCCTCTTCGGAGCCGTTCTGTTGCCCCCACGTCATGGTGCCAAGCGCAATGATGCCGACTTCGAAGCCGGTGGATCCAAGTGGGCGACGCTGCATGGGCGGACCTCCCTGTGTCTGAATGAGCGCCAGCAGCGACCGACGCGCCGCGCTCGGGTTATGATAACCCCGCGAACCCGACGTGTCCTACCCGGACAAGGAGCATTGCCATGCTACGCAGAGGTCTTGTGTTCCTCCTCGTTCTGATGTTGACCGGTGGCTGCGCCGCCCGCCCAGCCTGGGTCCGGCTGCCGGCGCCAGACGCGCGTGCTGACGCGATCGTTATTCGGGACGTACGCCTGTTTGTCGGCGATTCTGAGCGAATGGCCGACGGCCGTTGGGATGTCTGGATCCACGGCGATGTGATTGCCCGGGTTGTACCGGCCAGTGAGGCCCGTCCAGCCGCCGGTGTACAGGAACTGGATGGCGGCGGCGCTGTGCTGATGCCCGGATTGATCGATGGCCACGTGCATGTCGGCTCCACCGACGGCGTGCCGTGGGCGCTGCGCCTGCCCGATCCACAAGCCAATCTGGAGCGTTTTTTGCGGGCCGGCATGACCACGGTTATTGATGTCGGCGGCGAATTGGCGGTCTTGACCAAATTGCGCAAAGGGTTGGCGGACGGCTCGCTCATCGGTCCCGATCTCGTCTACGCCGGTTTTCCTTTTGCCCACCGTGATGGCCATCCGGCTACCATGGTGCGCGCCGTGGTGCCGTGGCCGTTCAAGGGCATGGCGGCGCGGCGGATGGGGCGCCACGTGGCCGATGTGACCGATGTCGTGGTTGCGATTGATGAACTGAAACGCGCCGGGGTTTCGTTCGTCAAGGTCATGGTCGACTCGATTCCATTCGGGGTGCCGCAGCTGGATGATGCCATCTTACGCGCAGTGGTGGCTGGCGCCCACGCGGCGGAGTTGCCTGTATTGGCTCACGTGGGTGGAAACGCCGATGCGCTGCGGGCCCTTGATGCAGGCGTCGATGTGCTCGTACACAATGTTTACCGGGAGCCGATTTCAGACGCCGTAATCGACGTACTCGCGCATCGGGATGTGCCTGTAGTCGTGACGATTGGTATTTGGGATGCCGTCGATGACGTGGCGCAGCAAGGCCCGCCGCCGCTACCGTTTGAGTCGCTGCTTACCGACAAGGATTGGCGCTACGAGGTGCGCGCGCGTCCAGACGGTTGGATGCTGCGAGGGTTCGAAACTTGGCTGGACATGGTTCACGTAACACGTGACGTGCGGCTGGCCAATGCCGCCGCTTTGAGGGCGGCCGGCATTGATGTTCTTGTTGGCAGTGATTCGCCGAACATTGGCTGGCCCGCGGGTAGCGCCCTGCACGTCGAACTGCGGAAGCTCGTCGAGGCTGGTTTTGAGCCGGGGGAGGTCCTACGCGCCGCAACGGCCGGCAATGCGGGCGCCTTTGGCTTGGCGGACCGCGGCCTTGTTGCCGAAGGGCGTCGGGCTGACCTTCTGCTTGTCGACGGCGACCCCACGACGGATCTCAGCGCCCTTGAGCGCCTGCGCCTGGTCCTGCGTGGAGGTATCCCCGTGACGTTTGTGGACGCCGACTGACCCGCCGCAAGTTTAGTCGATCACGGCGTCGACTTCGATCTCGACGAGCCAGGCCGGATTGATTAGTGAGGCCCCGCCGACAAAGGTCGTCGCTGGACGGATAGCGTGGAAAATTTCGCCGTGGGCCCGCGCTGCATCTTCCCAGCGGGTGATGTCGGTCAAAAAAATCCGAGTACGGATGACGTGCTCGATCCGACCACCGGCCTGTTTGATCGCCGCTGCGGCGATTTCGAGGCAGCGCCGTGTTTGCCCATAGACGTCACCTGGCGTTGCGACGCTGCCGTCCGGCGCGATCGGTGCTGTGCCCGAAACAGCGAGGTGACTGCCGACGCGTACGGCCCGTGAGAAGCCGATTTTGGGCTCAAAGGGCGAACCGGATGAAACGAGTTGACGGGACACGTAGGCTTCCTTTTCGGGGTATGGCGACGCCGCGCAACCACGGGTACGCAGTTTTGGTCGGCAATAGCGTACGTTCACCGCGATTGCGGCGTCAAATCGGCCTGCCCACGTCGGGGGCCGCCGCTGGTCTGGCTTGAGCATGAGGCTGCGTCGCCAAGCCGCGAGTGCCTGTGGGCCACGTTGCGATGGTCGTCGATATGACCACACCGGTCGCGTCAGTGCTGGCGGGCAACTCCGGCATGTCGGAAAGCGCTATGGTCCGCCAAACTGCGCGAAACAAACGAAGCCCCCGCTTCGGCGCACTGCCAAAACGGGGGCTGCGGCGGAGGTCGCGGGCAGCTTAGGC
>CAZUAB010000108.1:0-8311 GCA_964617795.1 uncultured bacterium | reverse complement strand
CGCTGCCCGCCGAAGCCCCCGTTTCCTGAGTTTCAAGGCCTACCCGTTCCGAAAGGACCACACCGCATGTCCGTGATCGCCATCCTCATCCTTGTCGTCGGGCTTGTCGGCTCGGCTGTTCGCATTCTGCGCGAATACGAGCGCGCCGTGGTCTTTCGCCTCGGCCGCGTACTCGACGGGACCAAGGGGCCCGGCCTGATTTTTCTGATTCCGCTGATCGACAAGGCCGAGCGGGTCGACCTGCGCGTGATTACGATGGACGTGCCCTCGCAGGATGTGATCACCCGCGACAACGTCAGCGTCAAGGTCAACGCCGTCGTCTACTTCCGCGTCGTCGACCCGCTGCGGGCGACGATCGAGGTCGAGGACGTGTATTACGCCACCAGTCAGCTTGCCCAGACCACGCTGCGGTCGATCTGCGGCGAGGCCGAACTCGACGAGCTTTTGGCCGAGCGCGAGAAGATCAATCAGCGGATTCAGGACATCCTTGATCGCCACACCGATCCGTGGGGCGTCAAGGTCTCGATGGTCGAACTCAAGCACATCGATCTACCCAGCGAGATGCAGCGGGCCATGGCCAAGCAGGCCGAGGCCGAGCGCGAACGCCGCGCCAAGATTATTGCGGCCGAGGGTGAGTTCCAGGCCGCCCAGAGGTTGGCGGATGCCAGCGAGATCATGGCCAAGGAGCCGATGACATTGCAATTGCGCTACATGCAAACGCTCGTCGAGGTGGCTGGCGATAAGAACTCGACGATCCTTTTCCCGTTGCCGATGGATCTGATCACGCCCTTTCTCAAGGCGCCCGGCGACAAAGGCTGAGTAGATGCTGATCGTTGGCCTTGTTCTCGATCTGCTTGGTGCGCTGCTCGTGGCCGCGGGCGTGCTTGTGCAGCCGCCTTTGCCTTGCCACCTGCCGCGCCTGCTCGATGCAGCCGAGCCAATGCCGGCGTACTGCGGGCGCTCGGCGGGCGAGATCGACGACCTCACCGCGCTTTACGAGTCGCAGCGGGCCGGCGTGTTGTCGCGGATTGCGGCCGAAGAAGCGGAGTGGGCAACGCATGTCGGCGAATTGACCGCCCGTGACCGTGTCGAGCGTCGAGACGCGATTCTAGAAGAGCCGCCTGCCTTGCAGGAGGTCCGCCGCGAATTGGCGGGTCTTGATCTCGAACTGACCTCGCTCGCCAGGGCCCGGCGCTTGGGCTCGATTCCTGTTTGGCCGATCGGTGCGGTGCTGATGCTGGCCGGCTCGGGATTGGTTCTGCTCGGACTCAAGCGCCGTCGCGATGGCAACGCCGGCAGCGCCCGGATGCCTGCAGCGTTTGCCCGCGGCGCTGCGGTCGAAGAGGCCGTACGCACAGTGACCGTCGATCAGGCCGAGCGTATTTTGCCGTCGTTGTTGCCGCGCCGCGCGGATGCGCTGACCGAAATGTGGGCGTTGCGACCCAAAACCTGTGCCTACTGCAGCAAGCCTTTGCCGTTGCAGCCGGCCGGGCGTTTGATCCACGAGCGTCTGCTCAAAGCGGCGCCGGGTGATGTGAGGGTCAAGCGGGAGATTCCGCTCGGCGAGGGCTGGACTTTTGTCCCGCCCGATGCGATCCCTTGTGCTGCCTGCGGACACGCCAACCGGCTGCAGGCCAGCGGTCGCTGATGCGTCCCGACTTTTGGACGACCGCGGCGATGGCCGCGGCGTTGGCCGTTGTCTTCGAAGGGCTGCTTTATGCCCTCTTGGCGGCGCAATTGCCCGGGTTTGCGCGGATTCTTGCCGACACCCCTCCGTCACGCATCCGCAGAGTCGGACTTGCGGCCGCGGGCCTGGGCCTTCTTTCGCTTGTCGTGATGCGTCTGCAATGGTTCGGCTGAGCCTTTTTGCGGCCGTGTTGTGCATCGGCTTGCCGACTGCGGCTGCGTCTGCGCGCGAGGTGCGCGTGGCGGTCCCGCTGGCGGCCACGGTCGAGGCCTCTGCCGCACTGCGCTGGCGGGATGCGACCGGCAAAAAAGGCCGTGATGCCCGCTTCGAACAGGCCGCACACAAGGCGCCGATTGATCTCTCGGGCCGCGGCAGTGCGGTCAGCGGCGGACGGCGATTCCCTTTGCCGGCCCGCATCATCGAGCACGGCGGCCGGCGGTATGCGGTCATCGAACTCGAACTCGAACGTTACCTCATGGGCGTGTTGCCGGTCGAGATGCACCCAGATTGGCCAACCGAGGCACTCAAGGCGCAGGCGGTGCTGGCCCGCACCTACGCGGCGCGGCGGCTGACCGCAGGGGGTCGCGATGCCTTCGATCTGATCGCCGGCACGATCGACCAGGAATTCCGCTGGGACGAGTCGCCGCCCGTGCGGGTCGAGGCGGCGGTCAGGGCCACGCGCGGCGAGACGCTGACCGAGCGCTCGGGCGGGTTGGCCGAGGTCACCTACCACAGTTGCTGCGGCGGGCATACGGCCGACGCCACCGAGGTCTGGGGCCGGGCATCGCCGGCCATCGTCTCGGTCGACGACGAGCTTTGCAGCATCTGCCCCAACTACTTCTGGACCTTGCGGCTCGACCCGGTCGAACTCGGGGGCGCCGTGGGGCTCGGCCCGGTCGAAGAGGTACGCATCGAAGACCGGGGGCCGTCGGGCCGGGTACGGCGTCTGGTCTTGACGGATGGCGCCCGGTCGGTAACGATGACGGGTATGGAGTTTCGCACCGCGCTCGGTGCGGCCCGCTTGCCGTCGACGCATCTGCAGGTGCGGGCCGTCGACGATCGGGCGGGCCCGCACTGGCTCCTGCAGGGCAGCGGTTCGGGACACGGTGCGGGTCTGTGCCAATGGGGAGCACGGGCACGGGCCGAAGCCGGGCAGAACTATCGTGATATCCTGAGCGCCTATTTCCCCCGTTTGGTATCTGGCCGCCTGCGCTGATGCAGGGTGGATTTTTAGGAGCGGAACTCGATCATGGGCGACCTTGAGGCCCGCATTGCCACACTTGAGGCCGAGAACCGCCAGTTGGCCGAGCGCCTGCTGGAGGTATCGACCGTTTATCAGGTATCGCGGGCGCTCAGCTTAAGCGTTCTGACCGAAAATCTACTTGACATGACGGGGGCGGTTTTTTCCGATGTCCTCGGCGTACAGGGCTTTCTGCTGCTGATTCCAGACGAGGGTGGCAAGCGTTGGGAGCCGGTGGCCGTCTACCGCAATGACGGCAGTCAAGATCTGCCACCGGCCTTGCGCGCCGCCGACGGTCTGCTCAAGGCCGTGCTTGCCGCAGACGGCCCGACAACCTGGACAGCCGGACTGGCCGATTGGTGGCCCGAGGCCCCTGAATCCTTTGCCGGTGCGCTGCTCTTGGTACCGGTACGGTCTCCCGAGGGGCCGGCGATCGGCGTACTCGTGGTTGCTGGTGGCGATGCCGTAGCGCCTGCGCGGCAGGGGGTGTTTGCCCACGTGGCCGAGCAGCTTGCCGTCGCACTCGAAAATGCGCGTGCGATCACCGAGGCCCGTGCGCTCAGCAACACCGACCCGCTGACCAAGCTCTACAACCGACGCTACCTCGAGGATCGTCTGCAACGGGAGCTGCACCGCGCCGAACGTTACGATCGGCTGGTGTCGCTGGTTGTTGTCGATATGGATCGTTTCAAGGACGTCAACGACAACCACGGCCACGATATCGGCGATGATCTGCTTTGTGAGGTCGGGGATTTGTTTCGCCGTACGGTCCGCCAGAGTGATGTCGTGGCCCGCTTTGGCGGGGATGAGTTTGTATTCGTATTGCCCGAGACCGGCAAGCAGGACGCGATGCGCGCGGTCGAAAAACTGCTCGCTGAGTTGGCCGCGTCGAAGCGGATTTATCGGATCTGTGGCGGCGCATTGGCGTTTAGCGCCGGCGTGGCGACGTTCCCCGAAGATGCCCGCCAGGCCCGAGATTTGTTCCGCCGCGCCGATCGCGCCCTCTACGCTGCCAAGAGCCTCGGCGGCAGCCGTGTACTGGCCGCACCGGCCCGACCCGGCGATGGCTGACGCCCTCCGGCGCTTTCTCGAGCTCCCCGTTCCCGACGAACGCATCGCACTGGCGCCAACGCCCGAGGCATCGTCGGCCCGCCTGCTCGTTGTTGACCGGGTGAGCGGTGCACTCACGGCCACGCGCATCGCCGACCTGCCGCATTGGGTGCGGCCCGGCGATCGCTGGATCATCAACCGCTCGCGCGTGCGCCCCGCCCGCGTCGTGCTCGGCAAGCCGACGGGCGCCGCGGTCGAATTGCTTTTCTTGCGTGATCTGGGCGCCGGCCACTGGCGCGCGATGGGCGAAACCCGCCGCCTGCGCGAAGGGGGCCTGCTGCACGGGCCGGGTGGCGCGCTGTTCACGGTCGTTGCCCGTGCGGAACGCGAGGTCGTCCTCGATACGGGGGGGCTCGATGTCGAGGCTTGGCTCGATCGCCACGGCCGCGTGCCGTTGCCCCCATATATTCGCCGTGCACGCCGCGCCGCAGGCCGCGCGGACGATGATCCGGCAACCGATGCGGCGCGCTATCAGACCGTGTATGCCCGTGAGCGCGGCTCGATTGCAGCGCCGACGGCCGGCCTGCATTTCACCCCCGCATTGATGGACGCCATGGTCGCCGCTGGGGCACGCTTTTCGGAGGTCCTGCTGCACGTGGGGCCGGCAACCTTCACCGAGGTCGATCCCGACCGCCCCGACGCCGCACGTGTCGCCGCTGAGTCGGCCGAGATTCCCGACGTCACAGCCGTCGAACTTGCCGCCGCCGAGGCCGAGGGGGCACGTGTGGTGCCGGTGGGCACGACCAGTCTGCGCACGCTAGAAGGCCTGCTGCCGCCGGGTACACCGATTGCCCCGGCCCGCCGTGAGGTTGAGATTACGCTGCGTCCGGGCAGCCCACTTCGTTGGCCGGGTGCGATGCTGACCAATTTCCACATGCCGCGCACCAGCTTGCGTCTTCTGATTGCGGCGGTGGCCGGACCCGAGTTGGCACTGGCGGCCTACGAATACGCGCTGGCCGAGGACGGTTGGCGCTTCTTTAGCTTCGGTGATGCGATGCTTGTGGTGTAGGCGGGGGGATTGGAGCCAAGGAAGGGAATTGAACCCTCGACCTGCTCATTACGAGTGAGCTGCTCTACCGACTGAGCTACCTTGGCTCGCCAAACACGAAACCATGATGATAGCCGGGCAGGCACGACCGTGCAAGCACGGAGACGCTTGCGTAGACGGCCGCCCTCGGGCACGATGGGACCGCATGACCGATACCGATCACCCCATGGCCTCGCGCCTTGCCGACCCGCTCGTCCGCCTGTTTGGCGGTACGGCTATCGTCTTTGCGGCAATTGTGGTTTCGGGGCAGATTGGCGCATTGGCGGGAATCCGCCCCTACTTGGCGCCCGTCCTGCTGCTCTACTTGCCGCTCCTTGTCGATGGGCGCGATGCCGACATCGGCTGGCGCCTCGGTCCACTGCGTGGCTGGTTGGCCGGGCTATTCTCGGCGGTCGTGATTTTCGGCACTTTTTTCTTGATCACACGCTTTGTCTTGTGGGGTCCCTGGGGTTTACCCGCCGACGGCTTTTGGCGGCGCCTGGCCGCCGAGTTTCTGTTTGCCGCGATCCCCGAGGAAACGTTCTATCGTGGCTGGCTTTTGCCACAGCTCGATCGGCGCTTTGGCGGCCGTGGTTTTGGGCCGGCACGCCTGCGTATCACCCACGGCAACCTCGTCGTGGCGGCGGTATTTGCCTCGCTCCACTTGGCAGATGCCGGCGACCCGGCTCGCTTGGCGACCTTTTTCCCCGGCCTCTGGTTTGGCTGGGCGGCCCAGCGGGCTGGGTACGGTATTGGGCCGGCGGTGGCGCTGCACGCACTATCCAACGTCGCCATGGCGATGGCGTTGGCCGGGCCGTAAATGGAAGGGGCTTTCGGTTGGTTTTCAGCAGCTCAGATGCAGCGGCGCCACGATACGCCGGCCCTCGGCGTGCAGGTGCTGCACGCGTCGTACGGCCTCTGGAGTACGGCAGATTTCCAGTGCGGCGCTGCTGTCCCGGATAATTTCGATGGCGGCCGGCTCGACCTGCAGCATGCCCATCCAGCCGATACCCAGTACCACAATTTCCGGCTGGAACTCCGCACAAAGGGCGGTTGCTTCGGCGGCATCAAACCAGTGGCGCCGGCTACGCCACCATACGCCACTGATCCCGTGCGGCAACAAAACCCGGTCGTGTTCATAGCGGTGCCCGCCAACATTGATCCAGCCGAAGCCCACACGATGAATACGCCCCGGCACGATTGGCGTCGAGGTCAAGGCAGCGAGGCCGGATGCCGCAGTCATGGGGTACGCACCTGCATAGGCTTTAGAATATCACGCGGTGGTACCGGCAGTTGCAGTCGTGATATTACTGGGTTAGAATGATTCCAGATGAAAGGAGCCTCAAGATGAAGCTCAGTACGAAGATGGTTGATGCAATCAACAACCAAATCAGGAACGAGTTCTCATCCTCTTACCAATACTTGGCGCTTGTCGCCTGGTTTGAGGACCGAAACCTCGAAGGCTTTGCCCACTGGATGCGCTTGCAGCATGCCGAGGAGCAGGCACATGCCCAGAAGTTTTTCGATTTTCTGCTGGACCATGGGGCGCCTGTTCGCCTGAAGCAGATCGACGCACCGCAGCATGACTTCACCAAAATCAGTGATGTCTTTGCCGAAGTTCTGCGCTACGAAGAGGCCGTGACAGCCCAAGTACTCGACCTCTATGAGCTGGCGATGGCCGAGAAGGCCTATTCCGCCAAGGTCATGCTCGAATGGTTCATTGCCGAGCAGGTCGAAGAAGAAAAGACCGCCCGTAGCGTGCTCGAGCGAGTTCAACTGGCTGAAGGCGATACGGCAGCACTCCTGGTACTCGATCAGCAGCTCGGCACGCGCGCCTCAGCTTGAACTTTCCCGCGCCGCGCATTACCCTGTAGTGAACAGGGTTGCGACTCGATCACGCCCCATCCGCTGCGATCTTGATTCGGAGCGGGCGGCGGGGTGCGGTCTCATCGGCCCGCGGAGGTACACGTCGTGAGCGCGAATCTTCTCGATGTCCTTGGTCGGGCCAATCCCGACTACGTGGATTCTCTGTACCGGCAGTACCGGCAGGACCCCGCATCGGTGGACGCGCAGTGGGCGCTCATCTTTGCCGGCTACGAATTCGCGCTTGCCCAGGGTGGCAGTGCGGCTTCGGCCTTGGTCGAGGCAAGCAGCAGCGGCAAGATCCCGGCGGCGGTCGAAGCGGGCGGAAACGGCAAGATTCATCCGGTACTGGGGATCTTCCACCTCATTCATGCGTACCGGCAATACGGCCACCTCGCGGCCGATCTCGACCCGCTTGGACACAGCCCACGCCGTACGTCTCACCTAGACTTGGCCAACTTCGGTTTTTCCAAGGCCGACCTTGATCTGCGCGTCGATACCGGGAGTTTCCGCGCCATCGACGGCGATGCGACAATCGGCGATTTGCGCGACGCTCTGGCCGAAACTTACTGTGGCAAGATCGGCGTCGAGTTCGTCTTTATTCCCGAGCGGGAGCGCCTGGACTGGTTGCTCGATCGGATGGAGCCGATGCGCAATCGGCCGCAACTCTCAGCCGATATTCGCCGGCATGTGTTGACGCAGATTGTCCGTGCCGAAGGGCTGGAGCGCTGGCTGCATGCCCGTTACCGCGGCGCCAAGCGATTTTCGGTCGAAGGCGGAGAGACATTGCTGCCGCTGCTTGATACGATCATCGAATCGGCGGCCGATGCGGGCGTCGAGGAAGTCGCATTTGGGATGGCGCATCGCGGGCGCCTCAATGTGCTCACGCATACCTTGCACAAGCCGTATCCGCTGCTGATTAGCGAGTTCGACGGGGCCCCGCTTGATGAAGCTCTGCAGGGCGCTGGCGACGTCAAGTACCACAAGGGCTTTTCGTCCGACCATGTGGCGCGTTCCGGTCGCAAGATACACCTGACCATGAGCCCGAACCCCAGCCACCTTGAGGCGATCAACCCCGTTGTCGAGGGTCTCGTATGGGCCAAGCAGCGCATTCGCGATGATGTGGAAGGTAGCAAGGTGTTGTCGGTCCTGATGCACGGCGACTCATCATTTGCCGGACAGGGGATCGTCTACGAGACGCTGCTTCTTTCGGGTATCGACGGCTACCGAACCGGCGGGACCGTCCACATCATCATCAACAACCAGATCGGGTTCACCACCGAGCCGCACGAATATCGCTCGACCCGCTATTCTTCAGACGTGGCACGGGCGCTGCGTGCCCCGGTTTTCCACGTCAACGGGGATGACCCCGAAGCCGTCATCC
>CAZUAB010000107.1:0-8361 GCA_964617795.1 uncultured bacterium | reverse complement strand
ATCATGACCGCCCTTGTCGGCGGCCCGTTCTTCTTGTGGGTGCTCCGGCGCCCGAGCGGAGGTAACCGGTGAGCGGCGGCTGCCTGGAGCTGCGGGGCCTGACGGCCGGCTATGGACGGCGTGTCGTGCTCAATCGGGTCGATCTGCGCGCGGACCCCGGTGGGCTCACGGCGATCCTGGGCCCCAATGGCGCTGGTAAGACGACCTTGCTGCGCGTGCTGGCGCGCCTGATTCGCCCGCTGGCCGGTGCGGCAACACTCGATGGACGCGCCTACGGCGACTGGTCGCGGCGTGACTTCGCCCGGGCCGTGGCCTATGCGCCGCAGAGCGAAAACGCGGCGCTGCCGCTGACAGTGAGCGATGCCGTGGCGCTGGGGCGGGCGCCACATCGGGGCTGGTTGGCGTCGTGGTCCGCGGCGGACCGCGCCGCGATTGCCGACGTACTGGCCGACTTCGGCCTGACGCCGCTGGCCGACCGCCCAATCGATCGCCTTTCGGGAGGCGAGCGGCGCCGTGTGACGCTGGCTCGCGCCCTGGCGCAGGCGCCGCGCGTGCTGCTGCTCGACGAACCGACGGCCCATCTGGACCTGCGTCACCAAGCCGAGCTCATGGGCCGCCTGCGGCGATTGGCGGAGGACTGCGGCCTCACGGTCGTCTGCACGCTGCACGATCTGAATGAAGCGGCCGCCCATGCCGACCGTATCGTCGTGATGCACGAGGGCCGAATCGCCGCCGCGGGCGCGCCCGACGACGTACTGCAGCCCGATCTTCTGGGGGCCGTGTATGGCCTGCCTGTCGCCGTCGACCGGCATCCAAGGCACGGCTGTCCGCTGATCGGCCCGGCCGGTCCGTCTGCCGAAGTCAAGATTTGACCGTGGCGCCGACGCCGCGGTCCTCCATTGCCTTCGCTCGCTTTGCCCCTGGCAACGCGAGCGAAGGCACCGTGAATCCGGTGCGAACCCGCCATCGGTGGGTAGTCGCCATGGGCGCCGAGCGGCGGTTTTTTCTGATTTTGGCAGCGCTGATCGGCCTCGCGGCCGACGGCGCCGCTGCTAGCGATCCGTCTCCGCCCGCCTTCCTGGTGGCGCCGCCAGCGACGACGCAGCCGGCGGGCGCTGTCACGGCCCCTCCGATCCCGCCCGTGTATTCAGCGTCCACGACGGGCGCGGTCGTGGGAGGTCCCGATGCCGACGCTGTGGGTATGCTCGTACTGGAAGTGCAGGCGAGCCGGTTGCCAGCCCTTCCGACGGCCGATGCCACTGCCGCCGGCATCGTCGTCGAGCGGGCACGGCTCACCGAGCCAGGCACGGAGCTGCACGAGGTACTTGCCGAAACCCCGGGCGTGCGCAGCGTAGCGAGCGGCGGCGCCGGTCGCTACGCCACGCTGTCGATCCGCGGTTCGACGGCGCAGCAGGTCGTTGTGACCCTCGAAGACGTACCGTTGGCCGACGGAATGACCGGCCTCGTGGACCTCGGTGCGATTCCTGTCGAAGAGTTGGCCGCGGTCGAAGTCTACCGTGGGTTGTCGCCGCTTGTCGTACCGATGGGGGCAATCGGCGGCGCTGTGCGGCTACGCCTGCCGGAGCCCGGCCGGGACAAAATGACGGCGAGGCTTGGCGCGGGCTCCTTCGGCACACGGCATGGTGCCATTTCCGGGGCCTGGCGTCCACGCGAAGAGATTGGCATCGGCGCCTCAGTCGGAACATCTGTCAGCAAAGGTGACTATTCCTACACTTCGGACAACGGTACGGCATTTGATGCGTCGGATGACACCATTCGCCGTCGCGGCAACAATGACTTTGCGCGCCTGCACGGCATGCTGCGCCTGACCGCACAGCCAAGCGACGGTTTGCGAGTTGGCCTGCTGCACATGGCGTGGCGGGACACGGGCGGCGTGCCGGGCCATGGCCTGCAAAATGACACGGCGGTGCGCCGTGACGACCGCCGATTCCTGACGGTTGTATCCGCCGTGCAGCCGGCGTGGCCCGGGCTGGGCTGGCAGCAGCGTCAGCAGCTTTGGTGGCTACGTACACGCGACCAATTGAGCGATCCCTGGGCCGAGTTCGGGCCAGACCGCAATGACAGCGATGATCGCAGTGATGCCTGGGGTGGCCGTTGGTTGCTCGAAGGCACGCCGACGGCCTGGCTCGACCTGGCGCTTATGCTGAGCGGCGGGCTGGAGCGCTACACGCCTGCGGATGCCTTCGATACGCCGCCGAAGGGGCCGGAATCAACGCGCACGCGCGTGGCCGCGGGCCTACAACCGCGCATCCGACTGCCGTGGGGCCGCGGCGTCGACGTGATTCCAACGGCCCGTATCGAGCGCCTCGACAGTGAGGTGCATGACTACACCTTCCGCGGTCTTGTACTGGATCCACCCGATGCCGGCCCGCAGCTGCTCGATGATCTGCGTTTGGGGATTCGGGTCGGAATCGCCGCGGGGATCGACGCGCTGGCCAACCTGGGTCGCGCCGAGCGGGCCCCGACCTTCGTCGAACTGTTTGGTGACGGTGCGGTGATTCTGCCCAATGGTGCGCTGCGCAGCGAGGCCGGACGCTTTGCCGACCTTGGGCTGCGGGGGTCCTGGGCGGCCGACTTCGGCTGGCTGGCAGCCGATCTGCATGGCTGGCTGCGCGACGTCGAAGGGCTGATCCAATTCGAGCGCACCTCGCCGCAGACGATTCGCGCAGGGAATCTCGACGGCGCCCGGATGGCGGGCATCGAGGCGGGGCTTGTGGCCGATCTGTGGGCGCATCTGCTGCTGCGTGGTAGCTACGGAGTCACGCGGACGCGCATGCTGTCATCGGCCGTTGCCAGGGACGGCAATGAACTGCCTTTCCAACCTTCGAGCACGTGGTTTTTGCGGGCTGGTCCCTACCGGCGGGTTGGTGCGGCGTGGCTTGAGCGCATAGGCCTGTGGGTCGAAGGCGACTGGCAATCTGGCAGCTATTTGGATGCGGCCAACCGTATCGTTTTACCTGCCCGCACGGTCGTTAACATGGGTGCTGATTTGGCCTGGCTGGCGTCCGACGCACTTCGCCTGCAGGTGGCCATGCGCAATCTGGCCGACGCCGCGATTGTCGATCTGATCGGCTGGCCGAGGCCGGGTCGCAGCTTGTCCGCCGTTTTGTCTTGGTCGGTGTTTTAGAGGATCCAAACGCATCCGAAAAGGAGAACTTCGATGCGCAAAACTACCCTGTCCCTCGTCTCATTGCTCGCCCTGTCTTCGGCCTGTATCGATACAGCCGTGCTCGATCCGCTCGCCAATTTCAGCGGTCCCGATTGCGCTCGGCCCGACGCGCCGACGCCCTACACGGTGCCCTGCGGCATCGCCGTGATTGGCCGCGAGGGTTTCGACACGACCACGCTGAGTGTCCTTGACCCCCAAGATGGCACCCTGGCGGCGGATGGGTTTCTTGACTCCGGCTCGACCGCGCCCGGTTTGACCGCAACACTGTCGGGCGATGTCGCCGCGGCCCGGAATCCCAACGGTGATGGCGAGCTTGTCGTCATTGATCGGGCCGCCAGCACGCTGACATGGATTGAGCCGGTGACGCTCAAGGTGCGGGCCCAGATGTCCGTGGGCGCAGCCAACTACGGCGTCAATCCGCAGGACGCGCTGACCATGGGCAACAAGATGTATGTCAGCCGTTACGATGCCGTATTCGATGCGGCGACAGGGATTGTCAATGAAGGTGACGATCTGGCGGTGATAGATCTGACTACTCGCAAAGTGACGGGCCGGGTGGCGTTGACGGACCAGGCGGCGGCGGTGCCGGGTACGACGGCAACCATTTTGGCCCGGCCGGTCGGCCTGCAGCGTGTCGATACGCTGGTCTATGTGCTGCTACAGAGTCAGGCGCTGGATTGGACGGCCCAGGGCAGCGCCGTACTGGTCGTCGTCGACACGGCCTCGGATAGCGTCGTCAAGCGGCTGGTACTGGGCAATCGCCGCAATTGCGGCATGGGTGCCCTTGATCCAGAGCGGGTCGAGCTGATTTTTACCTGTGGCGGCCGTTTCCTCTCACCGACGCAGCACGACGAGTCGGCGTTGGTCGTGCTTGATGTGGCCAACCCGCTCTCACCGACCGTGGCCCGCGAGATTCCCGCGTCGGTCCTCGGCGGTACGCGGGTGTTCAGCTTCGAGGGCGTCTCTTTGGTCGGCAAGGGCATGGTCGCCGTGACGACATTGGATCCGCTCGGTACCGAAGGAGCCGCCGTCGTCGTACGCACGGACGGCAGTGGTCCGCAGGTGACGTCGCTGCTAGAGACATCGGAGTACTGGTCGCTCTCACTGGTTTCCGATCCGTATCGCAGCCACGTTTGGGTGGCCGACGGCCGCGCTGATGCCCCCGCGGTGTCACTGTTTGCCGTCGGTGCGGACGGCAAGGGCAAGCTGTCACAGCGGGCGACCTTTACGCGCGGTTTGCCGCCGACGGCGATCGCCGCATTTTGAGGGCGCCCCGGCGTGTATAGTTCTGCCAAGGCCCTGCGGTCGTCCTGACGGTACAATGTAGGGTCAGGGCGGTCGCAGCGGCTGCCGTGGGAGGTCCAGTGCTCGAACTTTGGCTTGTCCGACATGGTGAAACCGTTTGGAACGCGTCGCGACGCTGGCAGGGCCATAGCGATGTGCCGCTCAACGAGGTTGGTCGGGCCCAAGCCTTGCGCCTGCGCCGACCGCTGGCCGACCTCGCATTCGATGCGGTCTGGACCTCCGATCTGGCGCGGGCTCGCGAGACGGCCGAGATTGCTCTGCCCGGTCAGGGCTTGCAGGTCGACGAGCGGTTGCGTGAAATGAATTTTGGCCGCTGGGAAGGGCGCACGTTTGCCGAGCTCAGTCCCGACGATCAAGCCCGCCTGCAGATGTGGGTTACGGATCCAACTGCGTTTGGGGCACCGGAGGGCGAGACGTGGGGCGAGATGATGACACGGGTTTCCGGCTGGGCGGCCGACCTGCCGGCGGTCGGCCGCATGGCGGTGTTCGTGCATGGCGGCACGATCCGCGCCTACATGCACGCAGTCGCCCGCGTTCTCGACGATCTGGAACGGCCCTTTGTGGTCAACAATGCCTCGCTCAGCCGCGTCGTTCACGCGCCGGACGGCGTACGCGTGCTGTCGATCAATGACACCGATCACCTTGAGGAAACGATGGCCCTGTGACGGCGCCCTTCCGACTCGCCGTCATCAGCGGTGGCGTGCGTTCGGGTAAGAGCATGCTGGCCGAGCAGATCGCGTACGAAGCCGGCGGCGATGAGGTGGTCTACTGGGCCACGCAGGCGGCCGGCGACGGTGAAATGCTGGCTCGCGTGGCCGTGCACCAGGCGCGGCGACCGACGGGTTGGCGAACAATCGAAGCGGGCCCCCACGACCTGGCGGCCTTGCATTTGCCGGCTGGCCGAGCACTGCTCGTCGATTGCCTGGGCGGTCTGATTTCACGCGCCGTCTTGGCCAAGGAAGGCGATGGCGAAGCCGCCGCGAGCGCCGCCGCTCGTAGCGCCGCCGATCGGTTGCTGGCTGCGATCGGTAGGTTCGGCGGGCCTGTCGTTGTTGTCACCAACGAGGTCGGCTGGGGCGTTGTTCCTCCGTATCCTCTCGGTCGCTGGTTCCGTGACGCGCTCGGCGAAGCGGGTGCCCGCTTGGCGGCCGAGGCGGACCTTGTGGTTCTGACGGCGCTGGGGCTGCCGCTCGTCCTCAAGGGAAAAATGCCCTGATTTAGGGCGCCAGCACCAGCATACGCGCAGAAGACGTGGTTCGTTCGCGCAGGTGATTCTCAAGGATGCGCACAACGATTGGAAGGTTGAACGTCCGGGAATCGTGTACCGCGATATTGCGGAAACCGACCCTAGACAGTGCCTCCCGCGCAAGATGCTCAGCCGCGGGTTCCGGTCTCCTACCGTAGCTCGTATGTCTCCCCGTCTACGCTGCCTTTGCGCGGCGGAGCGGCCTCGGTGGGCACCGGCGCGGCCGGCGCGGATTTGGCGGGCTCGGCAGGCACGGCGGGTGACGCAGGGGCGCTGACCTCCGTCGGCGCCGTGAGGTCGGTCGGTGCCGAGAGGTCGGTCGGCGCGGTCAGATCCACAGGCGCCGTAAGGCCCGTCGGCGCCACTGCCGGCTTTTCCGCACGAACTGCCACGGGCACATCGCCGCCGATGCGCCACGTGACGCCGAGGCGGGCCGTCCACGGCATCAGCGCCGGCCCAAAATCACCGCGGTCGCCGAAGGCGACGTCGACGCCAGCGCCGACGAGCAGGCCCTCAGCAACGCGTGCCTTGAGGCCGGGCGTGACGGTGTGGATGAGGCGATCGCTGGCCAAGCCGTCGGACAGCGGCATTTCAAGGTCGTATTCGAGGAGCGGCAAAAACATGCCGAGCGGCGATTCGAGGGCCAGGCGCAGCTCGGCGCGGACGTCGTCGTACATGCCCCAGGCCCAGCGCTCAAGATCAGCCGGCAGTCGCTTGGCGCCCAGGAAGTTGATCGTCCGGTCGTGACGGTAACCGGCCTGCAGGTGCGCGCGTAGCGGAATGGCGGCTGCCCCGGCGTCGCCGAACCAGCCAGCCAGGATCGCGATCCAGGGGGTCGCCGTGTCGCCGACTGTGCTCTGCCCTTCGACGCCCTGCATGAGGTCGTAGCCAGCCGCGGCGCCAAGACGCAGGTCGGGGCGAAACGCATGCGAGCCTTTGACCGCCAGCCCAATGTCACCGAATGAGGAAAAGACGAAATCCTCGGCCATATCCGAGGTGGCCGCGCGTACGCCGCGCAGATCGAGCCCCACTTCGAGCGGGCCCCAGACAGGAATCCCCGCCGTCAGTCTATAGCCCAGCCGGTTGCCGCCTGTGTCTGTGAACAACTCCGCGGCGGTTGCGTAGTCAAGATGCAGGCCGACCTCGGCATGGCCTTCGCCGAGCCCGGTGGCATAGAGGGTCCGGAAGGCCCCGGCCAGACCGGATGCGCCACCGCCGACCAGTGCGAGTGGTTCAGCCGCCCCTGCGGGCGCGGCAACAACGAGCGCGGCGAGAATGAAGTGACGCAGGGTCTTCATCGGCGGACCTCCTCGGAGGGTGCGAAACGGATCGGTCAGGCCTTACCGCCCTGCGCAGCCGCATGGTCGGCAAGGAACTTGGCAAGGCCGGAGTCGGTCAAGGGGTGCGACCACAGTTGCTCGAACACCTTGGGCGGCAGCGTTGCACAATCGGCGCCTTCCAGCGCGACCTGCAGCACGTGCAACGGATGGCGCAGGCTGGCAGCCAGAATCTGCGTATCGAAATCATAGTTGTCATAGATCATTCGGATTTCGCGGATCAGGTCGGTGCCGTCTTGGCCGATATCGTCGAGCCGCCCGAGGAAGGGGCTGATGAACGCGGCGCCGGCCTTGGCCGCCAGCAGCGCCTGCAACGGCTGGAAGCAGAGCGTCACGTTTACGCGGATGTCGCGGTCGGACAGTGACTTGGTCGCCGCAAGGCCCTCTTTGGTCAACGGAATCTTGACGACGACGTTGGGGTGGATGTCGGCCAGCCGCAGCCCTTCGTCGACCATGCCTTTGCGCTCGACGGCAATCACCTCGGCACTGATCGGCCCATCGACGACCTTACAAATCTCGGCGATCACGTCTTCCTGCCGGCGGCCGGATTTGGCGATCAGCGTCGGATTGGTGGTGATGCCGTCGACGAGGCCGAGTTCGGCCAGTGGCCTGATTTCATCGAGGATCGCAGTATCGAGAAAAAAGAGCATCGTGGGGTCCTTTTTGGGAAAAAAAGTGAGATCAGGGGGCGATGAGCAGGCCGATCGAGGCGTAGAGGGCGTCTTCGTGGAAGTTCTGGCCTTCAAGGCTGAAGAACACGAGCGGCGTCACAAAATAGTCGATCCCGACGACGATCCCGACGGGCAATTCACCCTTGGCTTTGCCGAGCGGTCCGTAGAGCGCCTCGTCGGCAGCCGAGGGATACGCCTGACTGAGCCAGATACGGTCGAACAGCGCACCGCCGTACACGGTCCAGTTTTGTACACGGCGCGACATGACCAGGTCGATTTGCAGCTGGTGCTCTTTGATCCAGTCATCGTGCCGCCCGGTCGGATTGCGCCGGTCGTCGTCCCCCGTCGTGCCGCGATTCTCGGTGTAACCGTAGACGGCGCCCAGGCCGAGATTGATGCCGGCCTGTTCCTGTAGCAGCGCCCAAACCCGTGCACCGCCGCCGCCGCCCATACCCATGCGGCCCTGGAAGTCGGCCAGATGACGGTCTCCGTCGGCGCCGTGGAAGAAGCCGATGACCTCAACGCGGTCGTGCACCATGGCCGAAACGCGGCCCAGTACGGTCAGGCGGCGCAGCGAGTCGCGGTATTCCCGGTCGTTGTCGAGTTCACGCA
>CAZUAB010000106.1:0-8434 GCA_964617795.1 uncultured bacterium | reverse complement strand
CCAACGTCACCGACCTCAACCCGTGATGTTTAATGAACGCCGCAAGCGTCGCGACGTAGGCATCCAAGGTATAGCCGTCGCCGGGCTTGTCCGAAGCGCCGTATCCAAGCAGGTCGAAGGCGAACGCCTCGTGCGCATCGGCTAGCTGTGGCACCACATCTTTCCAGATCGCGTGCGAGGTTCCACCATTGTGCAAAAAGATGACAGGATCGCCGTGGCCCCGACGGACAAACTTGATGTCAACGCCCTGATGTACAAATGTTTCCATGGGGCCTCCGATATACAAACGTAAGTGATAAACGACAGCGTTCATCATCCTAGCAGGGGATTTCCGTGCTGTCCAGAAGGTCGCTGCGCCGGCGCCCGCGGGTAGCAAGCCGACCCACAATCGACGTTGCCGACCATCATCGCTATACTGGCTGCCGATGGCCAAACAACACCCGACACATGCGAGCCCACGTCCGCTGCCGCGCGGCCCGCACGACCTCACCCGGGAACAGGTCCGCGAGTCGCAGCGCGAGCGGCTGTTTATGGGCATGATCGAGAGCGTTGCCGAAAAAGGCTATGCGGCAACCTCGGTCGCCGATATCGTGGCCCGCTCAGGCGTATCGCGAGCGACATTCTACGAGTTGTTCAATGACAAAGACACGTGCTTCCGCGCCACCTATGAGCGGGCAGCGGCACAGCTTGCAGCGGCGCTGCGCGCCACTGTCAGGAGCAACGCCCAAGCAGACAAGGCTGGCAGCGCCGCGACGTCACTCGCCCAAATCGACCGCCTGCTCATGGCATATCTGACCACACTGGCCACTCAGCCTGCATTTGCCAGGGCCTTTCTGGTCGAAGTCTACGCCGCCGGTCCAGAGGCAATCCGCCAGCGGCAAGCATCATTGGAAGCATTCATCGACGTGGTCGTGGACATCGTGGCCGAAACGACTTTGGCGGGCGGGAAGATCAGCAACCGATTCGTCGTTCAAACGATTGTCCATGCCGTCAGTTCGATGGTGACCCACGCCGTGGGCGTAGGTGACACCGGCGGCCTTCCGGGTCTGCACGAACCGATCATGAAGATTGTCGCCGACCTTCTGGGGCCACGGCCACCGGGCGTTTGAGCGTTGCCTAGGGCGAAATCACGACCCCATCCGCCAGAAACACCGCTGCTTGTCGCATGCCTGTGTCGCTCACAAGCATATTGCCGTGATCGGCACGCACCCAAGCATCGCCGAATCGAACCTCGCGAAACAGCGATATCAGAGCCAGATCGTCGCCCGAGAAGCCGTGCTGCCGTATAGTGGCGTGCAAAAGCCCGGGCGTCGGCACAAAATACGGTCCAATCAGGCGGGCATCGACCGCCCGCGCGAGGGCAAACGACGCATGATTGGCAACCAGGAAATCACCGAGTACATTCTGCATCAGAAGCGGCCGCGGCGGCACACCGGCAAACGGCCGCCCAGCGATGTGCGTGGCGTAATTGATCGGGTCACCGGGGTCGATGGCGGTCTGAAGTAAGTTGACGACGCGCCAGCCGTCGGCCCGACTCACGCCGCGTGGGCGCAGCGCCAGTATAGCCAGCTCATCAATGTAGGCATTGTGGGCGAAGACATCGGTAATCCGACCGCCGCCAGCATTGAGGACGATGCGCCGAAACTCGGGAATGACGGCCCCGGCAACACCGCCCATAACTGCACCCATGGAGTGCCCAAGATACCCGACCTCGCTCGTCGCCAGGTCGCCGCCCGGCAGATTGCCAGCCCGGGGCACGACGCCCTGCCAAGCGTCCAATGCCCGCAACAATTGCAACTGAGTGAGTACCTGCTGCCGTAGCAGATCACGGAAGAACCAACCCTTGATGCGCAGAGAATTGCCGTCTGTACCGATCCCAAAGCTGTCACGCAGACCATCGAGGAAATCGCCCGGTACGCCGTCACCCGGACCACGTGCACCGTGGTTGGGCGCGTCGATGGTCAGTAACGCCAAGCCGTGCCGGGCGAATTCATCGGCCAGTGCGAGCATACCCTGCCGGTGAGAGCCGAATCCGTGCTGGGCCAGTACTACGGCGAAGGGCTCACGGACGGCATCCGTGTTCTTGGGCAGCGACAACGTGAACGGAATCGATTCCTCACGCACGACCTGCCGCGTCAACTTTCCCTTGCCATCGCGGTAGTCGGCATGGGTAAACCAGCCCTCGACAAGCATTTCGACGGCGGCGTGCTGTGGTTGCGGGGGACGGGTACTCCAGGTCACCGTGGAGGGTACGAGGCGGCGAACGTCCGCGACAAGATCACGGAGTTTGGCGGTGATCGACGCCGTCCTGAATGTGAGTGCGTACAGAACTCGGTCGGCGTAGACCTGGCGGAGGCGCGCATACCCTTCACCCTCAAGGTCGGTCACGGCCGCAGCATAACGGTCGATGAATGCCGACGGTGCAACAAACGGGTGGCCGAGGACGTCGCGCAACCCTGGCCGGAGGACGACGGCGTACCATGACGCGGCGTGCAACGGCCGCGCAGGGCGCACAAACATAACATTGCCGTCGTACTCAAATCGCGCGACCCAGGGCAAGGGGGTTCCCACATCAGGGTCGTCGGGGTCGATCGAGAACAGCAGCAACGGCGAATCGGCGGCGATGGAGCGCTCGAAAGCGTGCAGCGCATCGGTATACGCTGTGATGTCCGGCGCGGAGGTCAGCCCGATCGCGATTTCGGCGGATGTCCCGAAGCCGTCCAACCCCGCTAGGGCCTCTGCAACCTCGGGCGCCCCGAGCAAGGCCGGATCCAGTCGATCATAGGGTGCCAAGCGGAGATGGAACCCCGTCGCACGCTCGTCGGTATCGGCTCTGGTCTGTGTGTCGCGCCCCAAAAAACGGTCTGAGGGGAAAGGTAGCATCCGCAGCGCGTCGTGGTCGACAATGGTCGGATGCCTGCCGAGGCCACCGTCGGCGCCAGGGCCGCAGGCCACAAGCGACAGGAGCAGCATCCATGAGCAAGAGAATTTCCGCATCGCGCCCACCCTAAATGAAAAACGACTTCGTTCACAACCTAGCAAGACGCCCGGTCGTTGTCGAACGGCCCACCAGCAAGGGGCAACGAAACCTGGGTGCAAACGGGTCGGCAACCGATGGCCAGGACACCCGAACTTAGCTCTGCCCAATGCCTTCTTGCGTCTCCCGCACCATGCGTCGAAGTGTTGTGGCCAGCTGTGTGGCGCGTTCGGGACCGTGGGGGGAAATGGTGACCACGAGGCGGTCGGGGGCCAAACGTACCTCTGGGTTGGCCTGCACCCAGGGCAGCAGGCGGGTCGGATCGAGCGGTGTGCTTGGCTCAAGTTGTAGCGTACAACGGTCGGCGGCAAAGCGCGCCTGCCGTACGTGCAGGAAGCGCAGAATCGGCTGTAGTCGGGCGGCCGCCAGAAAGGGCTGGTCGTCGGCGGTTGGAGTACCGAAACGGTCAATAAGGGCCTCAACACGCCGCTCGGCTTCCGCTTCGTCCTCGAGGCGCGACAGCGACTGGTAGGCACGCAATCTGTCTACGGGATCTTCGATCCAGGCTTCCGACAGCACAAGCGGCAGGTCGCCGGTGATTTCGGGATCAATGCCAAGGGCCGGAGGCTGCCCCTGCGCCTCATGAATCGCCTCCTCAAGAAGCCGCATCGCCGTCGATAAGCCGACAGCCTTGAGCTGCCCGGCCTGTTTGCGGCCCAACACCTCACCGGCGCCCCGTATCTCGAGGTCGCGCATCGCAATATGGAAGCCCGCGCCGAGCGCCGAGAAACTCCGCAGTACCTCAAGGCGCTCCACGGCCTTCTGCTGCGGACGACGCTCGAGCGGAGGATACAGAAGATAGGCGAACGCCCGCCGATCACTACGTCCGACGCGGCCTCGCAATTGGTACATCTCGGCCAGTCCATAGCGATGCGCGTCAAGCACGATCAGCGTGTTGGCGCGCGGGAAATCGAGGCCGCTCTCAATGATTGTCGTTGCGACGAGGGCGTCGATCCGGTGCTCAAGAAAGCGCAAAAACACATCCTCAATCTCAGTGGCCCGCATGCGCCCGTGCACGAGGCCCACCCGCAAATCCGGAACCAAGGAGACGAGATGGGCCGCCGTCTCGTCGAGCTCTTCGATGCGGTTGCGCAATATAAAGGCCTGCCCGCCGCGCCCGCGCTCACGGAGCAGCGCCTCACGGATTAGGTCGTCGTCGTATGGCATCACCTGCGTATCGACCCCGAGACGGTTGGCCGGCGGTGTCGCAATGATCGACATGGGCCGCAGGCCACCCAAGGCCATCTGCAGCGTGCGCGGAATCGGCGTGGCCGACATCGACAGGCAGTCTAGTTCGCGGCGCAGGCTTTTCAGCGCCTCTTTGTGCTTAACGCCGAAGCGGTGCTCTTCGTCGACAACCAGCACGCCGAGGCGCTCGAACACGATGTCCGGCTGCAGCAGGCGATGGGTGCCGATCACAATGTCGATGCGGCCGCTGCGCATGTCGGCCAAAATGCGCCGTTCTTCGGCCGCCGGCGTAAAACGAGACAGCACACCGATGCGTACCGGCAAATCCTTCAGACGGTCGTGGAAGGTCCGACCATGCTGTGCGGCGAGCACGGTTGTCGGCACCAAGACCGCCGCTTGCCGCCCCGCTTCGACGAAGCGGATCGCGGTGCGCAGAGCAATCTCGGTCTTGCCGAAACCAACGTCTCCGACAAGTAGCCTGTCCATCGGGTGCTCCGCGGCCAAATCGCCTTCGATCTCCTCAAGCGCCCGCAACTGGTCGGCGGTTTCCTCCCACGGAAACGTCGATTCAACTGCAGCCAAGAGGGCGCCGGGCGGGGGTAGCGGCGGGCGGTCGGCTTGCTCACGGTCGGCATACAGACGTAGGAGATCGGCAGCAAAACGGACAAGTTCGGCTTTGGCCGCCGAGCGTCGTTTCTGCCAAGCGCCACTGCCGAGTTTATCGAGATCGGGGTCCTCATCGCTGCCGCTGCGGTAGGGCTCCAGACGGTCAAGGCGAGTCACGGGCACCAGCACGGTGTCGTCTCCGCGGTAGGAAAGACGCACGACGTCGATCGGCATGCTGTCTACAGTGACGCGCTCCAGGCCGACGAAGCGGCCGATGCCGTAGTCGGCATGCACGACGAATTCACCAGGATGAATGTCACCGAGATCGAGCCCCCGCAGCCGCCCGGCCGCCCGCTGGGCCATGCGGCGCCGCAGAATCTGTGACGCGTCAACGAAGCGCAGCCGCAAATCGGGCAAGTCCCAGTGGCCGCGAAGGCGCACCGGCACGATGCGTACCCCACTGTCGAGGTCAAGGCCGCCCTCCAGCGCCAAGCGCCGTAGCGTGGCCTCCTCGCCGGGGCGGCAGCACAGCCAAACCTCGCTGCCTGCCGTACCGAGCGCAAGCGAGCGGCGTAATTCCTCGAGGGGGCCGCTGCGACCGGGCTCACCAGCCGAGGCGATCGCGCGCAATCCACGCCCTTCCGGTGCCGGCCCGTCGATGACGGCTGAGGCGGCGTCCGTTGCCAAAACCGGCAGATCGACATGTGGATACGGTACACCTTCGGCTTCCAGTTGGCGCCGTTCGGCCTCGTGCATATGCTTCAAACGCTCGAGTGCCGCGTTGATGTTGGCCGGCGACACCACGACATCCGGCGCCGCGGGTACCGCCACCCCGGGCAGATGCACCGACAACCAGAGTGTGCGGCCAACCAGTGGTGCACCTGCGGCCAATGCGTCGAGCACACGCTCCACCTGCAAGGGATCGGCGTGGCGACGGGACGCGCGCTGGCGGATACGTTCCAGCAACGCGGTTTCCTGTTCGGCCGTCAGCGGCGGTGTTGCAGCATAGCCGACCCGATAGCGCTCAACGGGCCGTGCGCCAAGCTGACTGACTGGGTCAAAGCGCCGCATCGCCTCGACCAAAACATCAAAACGCTCCACACGCAATGGATATTCCTCGAGCGGCGACCAAAGATCGATAACCTCACCGCGCACGGCAAATTCCCCAGGCGCACTAACCTCGCGGACACGCTGGTAGCCCCGCTCGAGGAGTCGCGAGGCTTCAAACTCGGCCTGCTCAAGTACATCCCAGGCGGCGGCGTCTGGATGGCGCCGCAGCGGTACTGCCGTGGCCGTGGCCTCGACGACCAAGATGTCCCATTCGTCGGCAGCCAGCCGCTCCGCAGCCAAAGCCCGGCGCGCGACGATGCGCGGGTCGGGCAACGCATGGTCAAGCGGCGCCACATCCCAAGCCGGTAGGGCCGCTACGCGCCGCTCGGGCTGCAGCACGGCCAGCCAAGCCTCGATCTCCCGCAAGGCCTCGCCGTCCGGCACGAGCACCACGCTGCGCCCGCTTCGTTGCGCGGTCTGCAGAGACACGGCAAAGGGCCACAAAGCCCGTGGCAGCGGGCCGGTCGCAGAAACCGCAGGATGCAAGGTGTCACTCAATGGTCGATCCGGTCTTGTCGGTCCCAGGCCTCAGACGCCCTGCTGGGCCTGCGGCCAAATAATCTTGTGCAGTTGCAGGTTGAGCCTCAGGTCCCGCCCCGAAGCGAGTATCCATGCGGCCACGTCGGCCGCCTCGACCACGCCCTGCATTGGCGACACCGACACATCGACGCCGGCGGGCAATTGCCGCCCTGGCCCATCCAGCCAGTCCAGCAGCCACGACCAATCCGCCGCCGAGGTCAGCACCACTTTGAGTTCGTCGCCGGCCTGCAGGTCGGTGATTGTTTCAGGCAGCCACGCATCCATGACTCCGCTGCCAGGTGTCTTGAGGTCCAACACAACCTTGCACGGACGCGCCAGCCCGGTGATTGAACGTACGCCGCTGGTTTCAATGCTCACATGGTACCCCGATTCGACGAGGTGTGCGACGAGCGCGCGCGAACCCGGCTGCGCCAAAGGCTCGCCACCGGTCAGGCAGACGCGTGAAATCCCGTGCGCGGCCACCGCTTGGGCAATTTCGTCGATCGACATGCGGCGCCCGCCTGTAAACGCGTACGCCGTATCGCAATAGGTGCAACGGACCGGACAGCCGGCCGTACGAATAAACACGGTCGGTCGGCCCGCCCAGGCACTCTCCCCTTGCAGGCTGGCGTAGATCTCGAAGATCTGCAGTGCAACCCCCGCGCTCATCGCCGGCCGTCGCCGACGGCCGGCAGTGACTCGGTAAGCGACGAGACCGCCGCGGCGAGTTGGACCGGCGTGCCTTCGCCGTCAATCGCGACGGCCTCACGCACCGCGCGGGGCATCCCGTCGATCACGCAACTCGCTGCGGATTGGGTGTATACGCGGCCGCTGGCGGCCTTGATTGCCCGCGCACCCAGCGCACCGTCGGCCCCCATGCCTGTCAACACGACGGCAATCGCCCGCGAGCCAGCAAATGCTGCGGCTTGTTCGAAGGCCCGATCGATACTTGGCCGATGCTGTTCACCGGGCGCCGCCGGCACCAGCTCAACGCACCAACCTTCATCATCCATACGCAGATCGACGGCCTGTCCCGACGGCACAACCAGTACCTCGCCGCAGCGCAAACGGGCACCGGTCGAGGCCTCACGAACGCGCACATTGGGCACGCCATCGAGTCGGCGAGCGAAGCCTTCGGTAAACCCGGGCGGCATATGCTGCGCCACGATGAATGCGGCCGGCAGTACTGGCGGCAA
Organism: uncultured bacterium; assembly: GCA_964617795.1. GTDB lineage: Bacteria > J088 > J088 > J088 > J088 > CAZUAB01. The sequence continues at coordinate 778 of CAZUAB010000106.1, read as the reverse complement.
AGCGTCGAGAAACCTGCGAACAGCCGGCGGGCCCCCCGTCGACGCGCCGACAACGATCAGCGCGCGCGGCAAGCCAGTTGAAATCGCTGTCGGAAGCCTCGTCGCCTCCGGTGGTCTCGGTACCGGCGGCTCTGCATCGTGCGGCGCGCTCGCCCCGGATGCCTGGCGGATTTTGCGTACCAGTTCTTCACCCAGACTGGCAAAGTCCATCCGGTTACGCACTGTGGTTTTGTCGAGAAAATCGACGGCACCTTCTTCGAGCGCCTGAAACGCCAGCTCTGTACCCTCTTGCATGTACGTGGAGACCATGATCACCCGTGCGTTCGTGCGCCCGCGAATGGCGCGAAGCACATCTAAGCCATTCATGCCTGGCATCTGCAAGTCCAGTGTGACGACGTCGGGAGCCAGCGACTCGATCAGCTGCACGGCGCTCTGGCCGTCACGTGCCTCTCCGACGATTTCGATCGAGGGCGCTCCGGCGAGCACGCGCCGCAGCGCCTTGCGCACGAAAGTGCTGTCGTCGACAATCAGTAGGCGAATGGGCGTCGACACGGCACTGCCCTCAAAGCGGCTGCGGACGGTAAAGAACAACCTCACCGGCGCGAAACGGTTCAAACAAGAACGGGATATGGGCCAAACTTTCGGAAACGCCGATCGCCAGCACGCCGTCAGGAGCGAGCACCGCGTGCAATCCGCGCAATACTTTTTCGACGGTCGGTGCATCAAAATAGATGAGTACGTTGCGGATCAAAATGACGTCGAACGGATGCGGAAAACG
>CAZUAB010000105.1:0-8457 GCA_964617795.1 uncultured bacterium | reverse complement strand
ATCAACAGCCCCGGCGGCGTGATTACAGCGGGGCTGGCCATTTACGACACGATGCAGTATATCCGTTGCCCCGTCAGCACGATTTGCGTTGGACAGGCGGCGTCGATGGGCGCTGTGCTGCTGGCTGCGGGCGAGCCGGGCAAACGCTACGCGCTGCCCAACAGTCGGATCATGATCCATCAGCCACTCGGCGGTGTGCGTGGTCAGGCCGTGGACATTGAGATTCACGCGCGCGAGATTCTGCGCATGCGCCAAGATCTCAACCGTATCCTGGGCCATCATACGGGACAGTCACTCGACAAGATTGAGCGCGACACCGACCGGGACAATTTCCTCAGCGCCGAAGAAGCCCAAGCGTACGGCCTCATTGATCACGTGGCCCAGAAGCGCATTGTGCCGCCGGGCCGTAGCGATCGAGGCAAGGAGGACCGCGAGTGAGTCGATACGACCAGGACAAGCTCCGCTGCAGTTTCTGCGGCAAGGACCAGCGCGAGGTCCGCAAGCTGATCGCTGGCCCGACCGTTTACATCTGCGACGAATGTATCGAACTCTGCAACGATATCATTGCGGAAGATCACGACCAGGCGACGCCGGCGGCCAAGAAGGCCGCACCGCAGATTCCCAAACCGACAGAGATCAAAGAGTATCTCGATCAGTACGTCGTCGGCCAGGAGCGGGCTAAGCGGAGTTTGGCCGTCGCCGTTCACAATCATTACAAGCGTATCCACCACAAGGGCCGCCTCGGTGAGGTCGAGCTCCAGAAGTCCAACATTCTGCTTGTCGGGCCCACTGGTTCCGGCAAAACGCTGCTGGCGCAAAGCCTGGCGCGCTTTCTCAACGTGCCTTTTACAATCGCCGATGCGACGACCTTGACCGAAGCCGGATACGTCGGCGAAGACGTCGAAAACATACTGCTCAATCTGCTGCAGGCCAGTGATTTTGACGTTGAACGAGCACAGCGCGGCATCGTTTACATTGATGAAATCGATAAGGTGGCACGTAAGGGCGACAGTCCCTCGATCACCCGTGATGTGTCCGGCGAGGGCGTGCAGCAGGCCCTGCTGAAGATCCTTGAAGGCACGGTAGCCAACGTCCCGCCCAAGGGGGGGCGCAAGCATCCCCAGCAGGAATTCCTGCAGATGGATACCACAAATATCCTGTTCATCGTCGGCGGCGCCTTCGTCGAACTCGATAAGATCATTGAGCGGCGCGTGGGGCGCTCCGGTATGGGCTTCGGCGCTGATGTACGCTCCCGCCGGGAGCGCAGCATCGGTCGGTTGCTGCAGGAAATCCAACCCGAGGACCTCATCCAATTCGGCCTGATTCCCGAATTCATCGGCCGTTTGCCGGTCATCACCACCCTCGAAGAACTCGACGAAAATGCGCTGGTCGAGATTCTTTCGCAGCCCAAAAATGCACTCGTCAAGCAGTACGAAAAGCTGTTTGACCTCGAGGACGTTGCGCTTACGTTCACACCGGAGGCGCTGCGGGCGATTGCACGCCAAGCCATCGAACGGCAGAGCGGCGCGCGCGGCTTGCGGTCGATTCTCGAACGTCTGATGCTCGATCTGATGTACGAAATCCCGTCGCGGCGGGGTATCAAGGAAGTCGTTGTCAACGAGGACGTGGTCACCAAGGGCCTCGACCCGGTCGTTATCTTCGAGCAGCAGGCGGAGTCCGCCTGAGCGGCGCCATGGCGACGCCACGCACCCTACCGCTGCTGCCGCTGCGGGACATCGTCGTCTTCCCGGGGGCGGTGGTGCCGCTGTTCGTGGGTCGCGACAAATCGATCCGCGCCATTGATGCAGCGATGGCCGAGGGGCGCGAAATCATGCTCGCCGCCCAGCGCGATTTTCAGTTGGCCGATCCGGCCCCCGGGGACATCCACGAGGTGGGTACGCTCGCGCGGATCGTGCAGTCGACGCGGCTTCCCGACGGTATGCGCAAGATCATGGTCGAGGGCGTTGAACGCTGGCGGCTGGTCGAGTTTGTAACGGCCGACGAATACTGGACCGTCGCCGCTGCGCCGTTGACAGGCCGCCGCAGCCCGGCGGCGCGACAAGAACGAGCGCGGCATCAGGCGGTCAGCACCTTCGAGAAATTGGTCGAATTGGCGCCCAAGTTGGCCAAAGAGGCCCAGCCTGCCGTACAACGCACAACGGACCCTGATGCGCTGGCCGATGCTTTGGCCGGCCAACTCGAACTTGAAGTCGAGGACCGCCAGCTTCTGCTTGAAATCTATGACCCGGCGCTGCGCCTCGAGGAACTGACCCGCCACATGCAGCTTGATATTGAGCGGCGTGAGGTGGAGAGGAAGATCCAACAGCGCGTCAAAGAACAAATGGAGCGCAACCAGCGCGAGTATTTCCTGAACGAGCAGATGAAGGCCATTCAGCAAGAGCTCGGCGTAGCCGAAGATGCGCGGGCCGAGGTCGAGACGCTACGCCGGCGCATCGAGGAAAAAGATCTGCCCGATCATGCCCGGCAGCGCGCCGATGCCGAGTGGAAAAAGCTGCGCGCAATGTCGCCCTCGGCCGCCGAGGCGGCGGTCGTGCGCAACTACATCGAGACGATCCTCGATCTGCCGTGGAGCGAGCTGCGCCCCCTTGAAATCGACCTTACGCGCGTCGAAGCCGTACTCGACGAAGACCACTTCGGGCTCGAGCGCGTCAAAGACCGCATTCTCGAACATCTCGCCGTGCGGCGCCTGCGGCCGGATGACCAGGGACCACGTCTTTGCTTGATCGGGCCGCCCGGCGTCGGCAAGACCAGTTTGGCGCGTTCCATCGCACGGGCGCTTGATCTCGAATTCGTCCGCCAGTCACTGGGTGGAGTCCACGATGAGGCTGAAATTCGTGGACACCGGCGTACTTACGTCGGGGCCATGCCAGGCCGTATTTTGCAGGGACTGCGGCGGGCCCGCTCACGAAACCCCGTGTTTTTGCTGGACGAAATTGACAAACTTGGCCACGATTTTCGCGGCGACCCCGGCAGTGCACTGCTCGAAGTGCTGGATCCCGAGCAGAACGCCACCTTCGAGGATCACTACCTCGATCTGGCCTTCGACCTGTCAGCGGTGACGTTCGTAACGACTGCCAACAGCATCCACGGTATTCCACGACCACTGCTCGACAGACTGGAAATCATCGAAATCGGCTCCTACACCGAAGAGGAGAAGATCGAGATTGGCCAGCGGCATCTGTTGCCACGCCTGCTCGATCGCCACGGACTTGCGGGTGTGCGGCTAGAACTCGACGAGGGCGTACTGCGGGCCATCATTTCGCGCTGGACGCGGGAGGCCGGTGTACGCAACTTTGAGCGGCGCCTTGAGGCTGTTCTGCGTAAATTGGCCCGGCGCGTTGTCGATGCAGGCAGTGAACTCCCCGAATCCTTTTCCGTATCCGAGGCCGATCTCGACGAACTGCTGGGCCCGGCGCCGTTTCGCCGCCGCAGTGAAGTTGATCCCGATCAGGTCGGGGTCGTCCATGGACTGGCCTGGACCGAGGTTGGCGGGCAGGTGTTGTTGGCCGAGGTGACCGTCCTGCCCGGCGGCGGCAACCTCGAGACCACCGGACAACTTGGGGACGTGATGCGCGAGAGTGCGCGCGCGGCCTTGGCCTATGTCCGGTCGCGGGCCGATCGCCTGCAGATTGACCCTGGGTTCTGGAAGCAGATCGATCTGCACATGCACTTGCCGGAGGGCGCTGTGCCCAAAGATGGACCGAGCGCCGGGATCGCGATTGCAACAGCTATCGTTTCCTCCCTGATCGGTGTACCGGTGCGCGGTGACGTGGCCATGACCGGTGAGATCACGCTGCGGGGCCGCGTGCTGCCGGTCGGCGGGATCAAAGAAAAGCTGCTGGCCGCACACCGTGCCGGTATTCGGCGAGTTCTGATTCCCGAAGAAAACGTCGCAGACCTGGTCGAACTCCCTGCGGCCGTACGTGAAGCACTGGAGATTACGCCGGTGGCCGACGTCGATCAAGTGCTGGAGGCGGCATTGGCGCACCAAGATGTGGATGGCGTGTTCGCATTTCTCGGGCGCCGTGGCATGCGACATCCGTTGCCGACGGCCGTGATTCCGGCGGCGCCGGCATCTGTTAACTGACCAGCTTTGGCACCAGCTGCCCGACTGTGTTTCAATGTCGGGGAACCACCGGAGAAGGGGATGTTGCGATGAAGTTTTCACGGATGCTGGCCCTCGTCCTTGCGACGACGGCGCTCGGCGCCTGCTCGTCGCCGCGCTATGTGACGCGGATCGCGGGCAATGCCGAACAGGTCAAGCTCGTGTATTTCCAGAACAAATTCATGGGATCCGAGACTGGCATCGTTAAGTGCGACAAGGGCAAGTACAACTACCTCGAGAACTGCCGCGACCTGCGGGTCGAGTTCGCGGATTAAGGGGGGGCGACATGAAATCAACCATTCGCCTCGCACTCATGCTTACTCTTGGCCTCAGCACAACGGGCTGTCTCTCGTCGCGGGAGATTGTCACCGCAACTGATCACGTCAGCGAAAGCCTGACGTTGGTCGAGACCGTCGACACATATTTCCCGTTCCGCCTGCCCGACTTCGGTCGTCAGGTCTACCGGTTTTGGGAGTGTCGTGACGAAGGAGAAAACATGATCTGTCGTTTGGCCTGCGACGACGACGATCAGGCAAAATGCCCCAGCTACGGCGCGTCGGTCGGTACCGACGTGATCCGTTGAGCGGCGGGAGGAGGAACCCGATGAAACACGCAACAATGCGTATCGGTCTGGTGTTGGCGCTTGCCCTTGCCGGTAGTGCCTGTGCCTCTCCGAAGTACCTGATGTCCAACAACTACATCGGCAAGGACAAGGTTGCCCGCTTCCAGCTACAGCCGGCTGGTGAAGTGGGCGACGACCCGGTCGTCAATGCCTATGTCGAAGTCTGCACTCTCGACACCAAAACCGGGCAAGGGACGGCGTGCAATTCGACGCTCCTGCTCGAAAACGTCGTCTACTGGTAAGGGGGCCAAGTTATGTCGCTCCGTAACGTCACACTGGCTTTCGCGCTGGTCCTTATTGCCGGGTTTTCGTCGGGTTGCGCCGCCAAGCGCATCATCACGGCCAAGGCTTGGACGGACTCCAAGGGCTATTCGACGCTCTACACAACCTACTGGGAAGGCAAGTGCATGGGGAACTCCTGCACGCGCGGTAGCAGCAAGGTCAAGCAGTGCGTCTTGCAGGCCAAGGACAACAGCCTTCTTTGCGAGGAATCGGAATCTGCCGAGGCGGCCCTCAACCCCTGAAACCCGGTTTCCGTAGCATTTTGTCAAGCCGAGCGCCCGGCCGAGACTCCTCGGTCGGGCGCTTTTGTTTTCGGTGCCCCCGGGGGGCGCCTTGCCGCCCGGGGGCGCCTCATGCCACACTGGAGCACATGAACATGACAGCGTTTCGGCGATACGGGGCCTGGCTTTGTGCAGGGATGCTTGCAATCGTGCCTGTTGCCGGGCATGCGCAGCCGCCTGCTGCCGTAGATCGGGCTGCTCTTGATCCCTACCTGCTGCCCAGTGAGCCGCCACCGGACTTTGATCTGGCATCGCTCGAACGCCGGCACCGCATGTTGCGTTGGCACGAGGCGCTCTCGATTTTGACGATTCTTACGGTTGGCGCGCAGGTGACCGTTGGGCAGATCGTGATGGCGCGCGAAGGGGAAATACCGGTTGCCACCTCGACGCGCCGCTTGCAGGATGCGGCGCTGGGACTCAGTTTGGCTGCCGGCGGCACCTATTTGACAACGGCTGCTCTTGCCGTTGCCGCACCGCCCATCCCCCATGGGATGCGTTACGATGCATTCACTTGGCACAAGGGGTTGACGTTACTGCACGGTGTCGGGGCGGTACTCGTGCCGGTGCTGGGGTTGGCGATTCGTGACGAGCGTGCGGCGGCGGCTCCCGATTCCAACCGGCTGAACAATTTGCAGACGGCCCAGCAGGCGGCCGGTTATGCAACGCTCGGTACGCTCATCGGCGCCGCCGTCGTGATTGCGATCGATTGATGCGCCTCGCGGTGGCCTTGGCTATACTGCTTTCGTCCTCGGCGGCGTTTGGGCAGTCGTGGGTAGTCGCCGCGGGTTCAACGGTGCGGGTACGTGCCGAGCACCCCTTTCAGTCAGTCGTGCTCGAAAGCCACGCGCCCGAGGGGGACTTTCGCTGGTCGCCGACTGCGCCGACCGACCTCGCCGGCTGGATCGAGCGGCCGCTCTCGGTGGCGTGGGCCTCCTTCGATTCCGAAAATGCCAACCGTGATGCCGTGGTTCGTGAGCGTGTGCGCTCATACCGTTACCCGGTTGTACATGTCGTTCCGGAAAGCTACGCCGGTGTCGTGACGACGGCTGACGGTGGGGTCGATGCCGATGTCACGGCGCGTGTGTACGTGGGCGGTCGAATGCAGCGCGTGGTTGCCAAAGTGCAGTTGCACCCCGAAGGGCGGCATGAGCTCCACCTTGTAACGGAAGTTGCGCTACGGATGTCTGATTTCGCCGTCGAGCCCCCCACATTGCTGTTTTTGGCCGCCGATGACGAGGTGATCGTCGAACTCGACCTGCGTCTGAGGGCCACCGCGATCAGCGGGCCTTGAGGACGAATTCGGCCGACCGGCGTACATCCGCAAGTTCGACCGGCGGCGCGTTCAGCGCGTTTAGTGCCGGGCGTATGTTCTTCAGCCAGGCTTGGAACCACGCGGTCGTGTAGCCGTTGATCAAGAGGTGCGCCCGGGTGGGGTCGACATAGGTGATCGGTGAGCGGTCAACAAGCCGCTTGCCGTCGCCGCAGCCGTCGCCGAAGCTGGGGATCAGGTCACACATGTTGGAGTACGTGAAATGTCCGGCGTCAAGCAGGCTGATGAGCCCTTTGGGTTCGGGCCAGATATCGTATTCGGCGATCATGCCGTCGTTGCCGAGTTGCTCGATGGTGTCATCCTCGCCCGCCAGCATAAACAGGGACGGCACCCGGGTGTCGACGCTGGGAAACCCCGGCGCGGCCTGCGGCACAATGGCGCCGATGCGCCGGTCTTGACCGGCCAGCGTCAGGGAGGTGAAGGCGCCGAAGCTGTGGCCCGTCAACCCGACGTGCGACGCGTCGACGGCGCCATGCAGCCAGTGGTGCGAATTGGTATCGGCCTCGCCCATGCGGTCGATCAGGAAGGCCACGTCCAGCGGTCGCTCCAAGGCGGAACGGATGAACTCGCGCGTCTGGACGGTGACGACTTCACCACGGATCACCGTTAGCGTTGCGTCACCCTCGTGATCCGGAGAGATCACAATGAATCCATGTGACGCCAGATATTCAGTCAGAAAAATGCTCTGAAAGCGCACACCGCCGGCCCCGTGGCTAAACACAACAAGCGGGTAGCGACCCGCACGCAGTGGGGCATTGCGCAGCGCCGCGAGCTCCTTGTCGGCGATGTCGACGTCCGGTGGGGTGCCGCCCAGTTCACCGACGAGGTCGCCGATCACGCGGTCAAGCGTGCCGGCTGTGACCTCAAGGAAGTCGATCAGCTTCATCGGTTCGCCCTCGGCTCGCGCCGCCGGGTACCAAATGGACACCTTGATCGGCCGGGGGCAGGTCTCTTGCCCGCAGCCGCGCCAGGCCAGTGCCTCGCGACTAGTATCCATATACAGATCGTCGCGTACACCCACCGGGAACGGCCCCGGCTGCCACGGGTCGCTGGTCACGCAGCCATCGCCAGCACAGTGCGCCGGTTCGTCGCCAAATGTATCGGAGTCGCTCCCCGCGCAGGCCGAAACCACAGCGGTCAATGCCAGAAGTGCAAATGGTTTTTTGATCCACATAGCGTCATTTTAGCAGTATGCTGCGTGAGTCGGAGCGTTCTCCGGTGGGGTACGTGCGGCCCGGAATAATGCGGCGCCGCGCCGAGTGTGATCCCCGTCACAGCGACCATACAGAGCGGATGCTATAATCCCGGTGTTCCCGCAGTATGTTTGCGCTGTATTTTGGGTGCTGTAGATGCAGCCGTGGTCACCGTCCGCCCGGCCCCCGGCTAGGCGCCAAAGGAGCTCCCATGCACATTTTCCGCCGTTTTGATCACCGTATTGCGTTGCTGCTTGCGGCTACGGTCGCGTTGGCTGCCTGCGCCGATGACGGCACTGGCCCGGCTGGCGGCGGTATCCTCAAACCGGCGGTGACGACGGGCATCATCCTCGGCACGTTCGATCTCGAAGGCCTCGGGGCTTGCTCGGGAGTGGCGGTCGACATCGACGGCCCCTCGGGCTTGCAAGAAATCGCGACCTCGGGCGGCGGTGCATTCCGCGTCGAGGGTCTGAGTGCCGGTGCGTACGCGGTTCGTGCCCGAGCCGAGGGCTTTGCGGCCATCGAAACGGTTTTCGTGTACGACGCGGCCGAGCCGCGTGACGTCGGCACGCTGACGCTGGCGCTAGAGCGAGTGCCGGTGCGTGGCCGCGTGCGGACAAGCG
>CAZUAB010000104.1:0-8472 GCA_964617795.1 uncultured bacterium | reverse complement strand
GCTCAGTTTCTTCGTCGGGAGGCAGTAGGTAGAGCAGCTCGCGAATCCGAAACCCCCGCTGCGCCGGGTGCCGCATGCGAGCATCGGGGTCGATATCGTAGACGTTGCCCCGTCCTTCACGATGGCGACGTATGTAGCCTGAGGTTTCCAGGTCTGCAATGATGCGCTGCACAGCCCGCTCCGTGATGCCGACACGCAAGGCGATGTCCCGGGCCGTGATTCGCCTGTTGTCGGCGATACAGAGCAGAACCTGCGCATGATTGGTCAGGAACGTCCAATGCAGATTCGGTTTGTTCATTTGCGACCCATGATACCGGAATGCCAAATCGTAGATCAAGGCCCGGCGTCTAAGGCGGTGGAAAGAATGTAGTACAGCGGGATGCCTACGGTGACATTGAACGGAAAGGTGATCCCGAGCGCGGCCCCCAGCGCCGGGCCAAGGTCCACATCGGGCAACGCCATACGGAAGGCGGCGGGAGCGGCAATGTATGACGCGCTGCCGGCGAGCACGCCAAGTACCGTTGCTCCGCCCGGCCCTAAACCGGACCATGTGCCCGCAAGGATTCCTAGCACGGCGCCGATCAGTGGCATCACAACTGCAAACAGGACCAAGGCCGGGCCCGCCCGGCGGAGTCCATCCAGGCGCGCGCCGACTCCCGCGCCCAGATCGAAGATGAACAGCATCAACAGGCCGCGAAAGAGCCCCTCGTAGAATGGGGAAATCGCCGCGACTCCGGCGGGGTCGGCGAACCGCCCGACCAATAAGCCGACGGCGATCAAGACGATGCCCCGGCCAAGCAGCACTTCGTGCAGGAGCGGCGCCCAGCGCATGCCGTTGCCCCGCTTGGCCAGCCAGACCCCAACAACCAGCGCGGGCACTTCCAGCACTGCGAGCAAGACCGGCATCCCGGCCTCCACCAGAATCCCGCGAGCATCCAGCCAAGCTAGCGCGACTGCGAACGTGACGGCACTGGTAGAGCCGTAGTGGCCGGCAATGACCGCAGCCTGCTCGTGGTCGAAGCGGCGGCTGGCACGCAGCAAACTCCAGGCCACAAGTGGGACGAGCAGCCCGAGCGCTACGGTGGCCAAGAGCGGCGCTCCGAGGCCGTCGAAGCCGGCGGTGGCCAGCGCCTTGCCGCCTTTGAGCCCAATCGCCAATAGGAGAATCGCAGCGACTGTCGCGCCCGCCGAGGGCGCCAGCCGCACATCGGCCTTGGCGACACCGAGTCCGACGCCGAGTAAAAAAGCCATCACCGCCGGGTCAAGCCAAGGTGCCACCCCGCAGGCCCTCCTGCTCCATCGCCAGGCCGTCGGCTTCGGCAGCGGCGCTGCGGGCAGACCTCCAGTCGTCGTGGCGGGCGGCCAAAGCGGCGTCTTCAAGGGCGAGGATACGCACCGCCAACAGGCCAGCATTGCGCGCTCCACCGATGGCCACCGTTGCTACCGGAACGCCAGTAGGCATCTGTGCAATCGACAACAGCGAGTCCAGTCCACCAAGCGTGCCTGCCGGCACTGGTACGCCGATAACCGGCAGCGGCGTTAGGGCGGCGACCATTCCCGGCAGGTGCGCGGCGCCTCCGGCTCCGGCGATCACCACACGGATGCCTTGCTCGCGCGCGCCCTGCGCCCAGCTCACCATCCGTAGGGGCGTCCTGTGAGCCGAGACCACCGTCCAGACATGGCGCACGCCGAGCTCGCTGAGGATCTCAGAGGCGCCCGCCATCGTCGCATGATCACTCCGCGACCCCATCACGATGCCGACACGGGCAATCATGCGGCCTCCTTGGTAATCGTGACGGCGATTCGTGCCCGCGCCTCGAGTACCCGCCGCCGGGCAACTTCCGGGTCGCGGTGGACAGCCGTCAGGTGACCGAGTTTGCGACCCGGATGCGTTTCACGTTTGCCGTAGTCATGAAACCGCACCCCGGGTACGCGAAGTGCCGAACGCAGTCCGGCCGGTGCCCAAGTACCACGGAGGTTTGGCGGCCCAATCAAGTTGGCGGTTGCGGCCGCGCCCAGTCCTTCGGGACGACTCAACGGCCACCCCAGCACGGCCCGCAGGTGTTGTTCGAATTGGCAAACGGTAGCGCCCTCGATCGTCCAATGACCGCTGTTGTGGGGGCGGACGGCGATCTCGTTGAGCCACGGCTGACCGCGCTCGTCGAGCATCCATTCGACGGCCACGACACCAACCGCATCGGTCGCCTCGGCGGCGCGGCGCGACAGGATACGGAGGTCGGCGGCAAGACGCCGCGGCAGACGGGCTGGCGTGCTGACGACATCAAGCCGGCCGTCGACGACGTCGATCTCGGCGATTGGCCAGACCTCGATGTTACCCCAAGGGTCGCGCGCCAACAGCACGGACAGCTCGCGGCGAACACCGATCCGGCGTTCGAGCAGGCTTGGGCCTGCCAGGCTGCGTGCAAGGTCCTGCGGGCCATCGAGCATGGTTACGCCGTAGCCGTCATAGCCGCCGAATCGCAGCTTCTGAACGGCCGGAAAGCCGAACCGCTTTGCCTCGGCCGTGTCGCCCGGGTTCCATTCGATGAATGCAGGTACGGGCAGCCCCGCGGCTGCCAGCCGACGCCGCTGGGCCAGCTTGTCCCGCACCGTTTCGATGGTGTCCAAACCCGGGCGGACAATTGCGCCAGCCGCCTTGAGCATCGCCCACCCCTTGGGGTCAATGGCGTCGATTTCGGTTGTAACGTGGTGGACGAGGTCCGCAAGCCTCTGGGCGTCGGCGGGCGTCGTCGGATCGCCGACAAGCCACCTTGTGGCTACGGACTTGGCGGGGCCGTCGTTGCGGGCATCGAGGACTACCGTGTCGATCTCCATCCGGCGGGCTGCGGCCGCCAGCATTCGGGCGAGTTGTCCGCCGCCGACGATGCCGACCGCCGGACGCGACCGCTCAGAGGTCGACATCGGTGGCTCCGGTAGCCGCAGCGCCGACGAGGCAAGCCATGTTGCCGTAGGGGTGCCGGTTTTCGTACATCATCTGGTGCGCATCGGCGATTCCAGCGAAGTCGAATGTCCGCGACAGGCAGGGGTCGATGCGGCCTGACCGTACGCGTTCGTTGTAGTCCCAGCATTGCTCGTCGTTGGCGAAATGTGAGCCCTGAACGCGCTTCTGCCTCATCCACAGATAGCGGAGGTCAATGGCTGCGTGGTAGCCGGTTGTGCCGGCGCAGACGACGACCATGCCGCCTTGCTCGCAGAGCCAAGTCGAGGTCGGCATCGTCGATTCACCGGGATGCTCGAAAACGATCCTTGGCGAGCGCGATTCACCGAGCGCTTCCCGCCACGCCCGCCCGAATGTCTTGGCACCTTCGAGCCAGCGACTCCAGGCATTCGTGTCTCGCCAATCCGGCGGCAGGCCCCAGTGATCGAAATCGCGGCGATTGATCACACCGACGGCGCCAAGGGCCCTCACGTACTCCACCTTGTCCGCTTCTGAAACGACAGCGACCGGGCGGCCGCCGAACTCGCGCACGATTTGAATTGCCTGCGTACCGAGGCCGCCAGCGCCGCCCCAGATCAACACGGGATCGCCGGCCTCGACCGTGTGCGGTGCCCAGCCGCGCAGCATTCGCCAGGCAGTCGCGCCGACGAGCATGTATGCGGCCGCGGCCTCCCACGTCAAGTGGTCGGGCTTGGGCAGCAATTGGTGGGCTTGGACCTTGCTGAACTGCGCAAAGCTGCCCCAGTTGGTCTCGTAACCCCATATGCGGTTGGAGGGTGCGACGATCGGATCGCCGCCGCGGCGGATCCACGGATCATCTGTATCCCAGATACCACAGTGGGCCACCACGCGATCGCCGACCTTGACGTTGGTAACGTTGCTGCCGACCGCCCAGACGATACCTGAGGCATCGGATCCACCGATGTGGAAATCATCGTGGCTCATCGGATCATGTCCGCTGAGGCGGGCACCGATGATGTCGACCGGTGTGCCGAGTGCTGCCCAGACGTTGTTGTAGTTTACGCCGGCGGCCATGACGGCAATCAGCGCCTCGTTGGGGCCGACCTCGGGAGTCCGGACCTCCTCGATCGCAAACGCCTTGGTGGGCTCGCCGTAGCGCTCACGACGGATGACCTGTGCAAACATCCGCTCGGGTAGGACGCCGAGCGGAGGGAGGGTGCCGATCGGAACGGTGGTGGGTCTCATAGGTCCGCATCCTTTAATACGCGAAGATCAATACGCGAAAAAATTGTCGTGTATAGAATAGCACGAAAATCAGGGTGCGCAACTGGCGTGTCGCGCTGCGTGCAGATGCACGTGCCGCGGGCACCTCAACCGCTGCCAAGTTGTCGTTCGGTTCTTAGGGTGTTTCCGCCATCGCCACACGGCGGCGGACGTCGATCAGTTTGTCGGGACTGAGCGAAATCGAGTCGATGCCGGCCTCAACGAGGAACTCGGCGAAGCCGGCATGGTCGCTTGGCGCCTGGCCGCAGATGCCGACCTTGCAGCCGACCGCGTGGGCGCGGCGGATGACGTCGGCGATCATGGTTTTGACCGCGGCGTCGCGTTCATCGAACAAATCGGCTAACAATTCAGAATCGCGGTCGACGCCAAGTACGAGTTGGGTCAGGTCGTTGGAGCCGATCGAAAACCCATCGAAGCGCTCGGCAAAGGCCTCGGCCAGAATCACGTTCGAGGGAATCTCGCACATCACATAAACCTCGAGGCCATGGCGACCCCGTTCGAGGCCCGACGCCGCCATGACAGCGAGGACCCGGTCCGCCTCTTGAGGGGTGCGGCAGAACGGGATCATCACGATCACATTGTCCAAGCCGATCTCTTCACGAACCTTACGGACGGCGCGGCATTCCAATTCGAACCCGGCACGATAGCGCTCGTGATAGTAGCGTGAGGCGCCGCGGAAGCCAAGCATGGGGTTGCTCTCTGACGGTTCGAAGGCCCGGCCGCCGATAAGATCGGCGTACTCGTTGGTCTTAAAGTCGCTCATACGGAGAATCACGGGCTGCGGCCAGCGTGAGGCGGCAATCTCGGCAATCCCCGAGGCTAGCGTGTCGACGAAGTAGTCGGCCCCGTCGCGGAACCCGTGGGTCAGCAGGGCGATCTCGCGTTTTGCAGCGATGTCTGCCACGCACTCGGGCTGCAGAAGCGCCATCGGGTGGATGCGGACTCGGTTTGAAATCAAAAACTCCATACGGGCCAGCCCGATGCCGTCGGCCGGCAGACGCCACCAGGCCCAGGCCGCGTCGGGACTGCCGATGTTGACCATCAACTGGGTGCGTGTTGCCGGCAGATCGGCTATGTCGATTGTCGTCTTGACGGATTCGACGGCGCCGGGATAGACGGCCCCACGGCTCCCTTCGGTGCAGGCCACCGTAATGATGTCACCGTCCTGCAGGTGGGCGGTGGCCTCGCCGGTGCCTACCACGGCGGCGATACCGAGTTCGCGACTGACGATAGCAGCATGGCAGGTTCGCCCACCGCGGTCGGTGACGATCGCCGCTGCCCGCCGCATCAGGGGTACCCAGTCGGGGTCGGTCATGCTGGCGACCAGTATTTCGCCTTCGCGGAAGGCGGCCATGGCGTCCGGTCCATCGATGATACGCACGGGACCCGTCGCCACACCGCGGCCGACCCCGATGCCGCTCAGCAGCGGCGTTGGGGGATTGCGCAGCACGACGCTGGTCAGGACCGCGGTGCTGCGCCGGGCCTCGACCGTTTCGGGGCGTGCCTGCACGATGAAAATCTCATTCGAGCGGCCGTCCTTGGCCCACTCGATGTCCATCGGCATCCCGTAATGTGCCTCGATTCGCACCGCCCAACGGGCCAGTTCCAAGACCTCGTCGTCATTGAGTACGAACCGCGCGCGTTCACCCGCCGTCGTTGGTACGTTCTTGGTCGCCTTGCCGCCGCCGGCGTAAATAAGCTTGCGCTCCTTGCTGCCGAGCTTGCGCGACAGGATGGGCCGCAAGGCGGGTTGGCTGAGTAGCGGCTTGAACACCGTGTATTCATCGGGCGTAACCGAGCCTTTGACGATATTCTCACCGAGGCCCCAAGCGGCGTCGATGATGGCGGTACGGGGGAAGCCGGTCTCGGTGTCGAGTGTAAACATGACGCCTGCACCGGCAAGGTCTGAGCGCACCATGCGTTGGACACCGATCGAAAGCGCCACCTCGAAATGGTCGAAGCCCATTTCTTCGCGGTAGACAATCGCACGGTCGGTGAACAGAGACGCATAACATTGGCTGCAAGCGTCGAGCAAGGCGGTTTCGCCGTGAATGTTGAGGAACGATTCCTGTTGACCGGCGAAGCTGGCTTCAGGCAGATCCTCGGCTGTTGCGCTTGAACGAACGGCGACATCAAGGCTGTGGACGCCGGCGCGCTCACCGAGCAAGTGGTACGCCTTCCGGATTTCTGTAACCAGCACTGTGGGCAGCGGCGCCGCACGGAAGGCGCGTCGGATCTCGGCGCCCGCTGCGGGAAGATCGATCTGGCCGCTTGTCCGGCGCGCCATTACGTCGCGAATCAGCGGTTCAAGGCCGGCTTCGGTGACCAGCAGCCGGTACGCAGCAGCCGTTGTTGCAAAGCCATCGGGTACGCGGATGCCCTCGGGTGCGAGGGCGCCGATCATCTCGCCAAGCGAGGCGTTCTTGCCGCCCACGGTGGGTACGTCGCCTCGCCCCAACTCAGAAAACCAGCGGATCAGGGGTCGGGTCATCGGAAACCTCCGGGTAAACCCACAGCGTACCCCTACGGTGCCGGGTTATCCAATTATCCAATTTTTGGGGTTGGGTGGGGCTGCAAGTGCCGCCGCACTGACGAACGGATGGCGCGCCGACTCTCGCTCCTTGGCCATCGATTTGGCGCGTCGCGTACAATGACCCTTCACGAGCATTTCGGTGCTGTCCCATCGCGCCAACAGAGGATCGACTAGCGTGTCCAAAGGTGATTCCGGCAGCAGCCACATTTCGTTCGAGGCGCAGGCCCCGCTTTTTGAGGCGCGCGCCGGGCTCGACGACACCGTCGAGCGGGCGGTCGCCGCGGCGGTGTTGCGGCTGGCTGAGCTGGGCGACGAGGGGCTGCTTCTGGAGATCGGCGCGGGTACCGGTGAAATTGGCCGCTTCCTCGCCGCCGAGTCGCCACGCTACATCGGCCTTGACGCGTCGCCGGCCATGCTGGCCGAGTTTGCGCCGCGGCTGCCGGAAGGCGCCGATGCAACCTTGATCGAGGCGGATGCCGACAAGCACTGGCCGCTGGAAGATGATGCCGCAGACCTGATTTTTGGGTCACGCGTGTATCACCTACTGGACAGCGAGCACCTACTCTCTGAGGCGCGGCGGGTGGGGCGCCGGCAGGGCTTTGTGCTGCTCGCCGGGCGTATTCGGCGGGCCGACGATGCGCCCAAGGAGCTGGCACGCCGCAAGATGCGCGAACTGCTGGAGGCGCACGGCGAGGCGCCGCGGCCGGCTGAGCGCCGGCGCCGCAAGCTTTGGGATCGGGCAGTGGAGTTGGGTGGGGCGCTGATATCGCCCGTGGCGGCCGCCCGTTGGCCCGTGGCGGCAACCGTAGGTGATGCCGTGGCTGGCTGGCGGGCCAAGGATTCGTTGGGGGGTGTGACGCCGCCGCCCGCCATCCGTGCGGCCGTACTCGACGAACTGGACCGCTGGACGGGCACGTTGGGTGCTGCCGGCGAGATCACCAGCGAAGAAATCTATATCATCGAAGGCGTACGATTTACTGCAGAAGGAGCACCCGCGTGAGTACAGAATTGCTTACCGCACTTGGCCAGCGCTTGGTTACGGGGTCGCTGAGCGACGAGGATTTGATGCGCGATACCGGCACCAAGGTATCGGTATCGATTTTGCCCGATGCCAACGTTGTCAAGGTCGGTGGACAGAGTCTGATCGACCGCGGGCGCGACGCGGTATATCCGGTTCTCGACGAGTTGGTCGAAAACCTCGCCAAGCACAAACTGATCATCGGCACGGGTGCTGGTACCCGCGCCCGGCATGCCTACAGCGTTGGCCTAGACCTTGGCTTGCCGACCGGCGTGCTGAGCGTGCTGGGCACCTTTGTCAGCATGCAGAATGCACGTATGATCCATTACCTGCTGGCCAAACACGGTATACCGTTCATTGAGCCGGTGCAGTTCCCGCAGCTCCCCCTTTTCCTTGAGGAGCGTCGGGCTGTCGTATTCTTCGGCATGCCGCCGTACACATTCTGGCAGCAGAACCCGGCGGTTGGTCGAATTCCCCCGCACCGTACCGATACGGGTGTGTTTTTGGTCGCCGAGGTTTTCGGCGCACGCAGCATGATCTACATCAAGGACGAGAAGGGCCTCTATACGGCCGACCCCAAGAAAGACAAGCACGCGAAGTTCATCCCGCAAATCACGATGGCCGAAATGAAGGCCCGTGACCTGCCGGATGTGGTCGTCGAGCGGGCCGTACTCGACCTGATGGAGACCTCAGAGCATATCAAGCGAATCCAGATCG
>CAZUAB010000103.1:5545-8705 GCA_964617795.1 uncultured bacterium | reverse complement strand
TGAAGAGCGCCGCAATCACGCTGCAAATGAACGCCGTCGGCGCGACGCGGATGCGCGTGGCGCAGGCCGCGACCTGCACGGGCACGCTGGAGACCTACTCGACAACGCGGCCGCTGACGCTCACCGGTAGCGACGGCGTCAAGACGCTGGCCGTACGCTTCGAGGACGAGGCCGGCAATGCCAGTGCTTGCTACACGCAGCAGGTGACGCTGGATACGATTACCCCGAGTTTCAGTGCCGTTCTTACGGGGGGCGAAGGAATCAGCGGGCGAACCGCGCGGCAGGTGGTGACACTCACGCTGGTTGGGCCTTCCGCCGATGCCGTGGAAATGATTGCTTCGAATCTGGCCGGGTTCCCGGGTACCGCTTGGCAGCCCATTGCTGCCGCCCAGTCATGGGTGTTGGACCCTGCCGACGGCAGCAAGTCCGTGTTCCTGAGGATCCGCGACCGCGCCGGCAACGAGAGTCCGGTGGTCGCGCCATCGATTACGCTCGATACTACCCCGCCGCCCACGCCGACGCTTCAGGTCATTGACATCAACAGCGACGGATTCGCACTCGCCGAGAATGAAATTGAGCTGTCGTGGAGTGCGTCTGTTGACCCGAACCTGCAGGGGTATGTTCTTGAGCGTCTGGTCAGTGGTGTTGACACGGCATTCATGCAGATCGGATCGCCCATGGCGACGCCGCCGTTAACCTGGGTTGATTCGGCCGTGTCGCCCGGTCGCACGCACTCTTATCGCATTCGGGCGGTGGACGATCTTGGCCTGAAGAGCGGCGATTCCAACATTGCTCAAGCATTGCCGTTTTCGCCGATCACAAAAGCAGCGTGGTTCCGTCGTGGGGATGACGTCGAAGTCCAGTTTCCAGGGAACGCCGGTACCTTCTCCCTGCAACCGTACTACCGATATTACGACCTGTCTTTGCTGGTGGATACACTGTCTCCGCTTGCGCCCAATCAGCCACGCGCGACGCGTGTGGCGCCGGGTAACCGTGTGTGGGCCGAAGAAATGGTTGTCCGTGCGGCAAATCAGGACAATAGCCTGGTCTACGAGTCCACTGTCAAGCTGCCGCACAACCGTATTGAGCCGATTCCCGGCGCCACCGATACATCGGCCTCGAACGTTTTTGCTGATGGAGTTCGTAGGGTGATGACAATTTCCTCGGGCCAGTTGAATTTGCTGGAAGACGCGGGTGCGGGCTGGCAGTCCACCGCCACCGGCCTGACGGTAAGTTTTACGAACCAGATTTGCCGGCATATGCTTCAGGATTCCGCTGGCGCACTGCACGTAGTCTACGCCAGCGGCAGTACCCTCTACCACGCGACCAACGCCTCGGGTGTCTGGGTAACGGCGAGTTTGGGTACCTTCGTGAATGTCGAATGCACGATCGCAATCGATGCGTCAGAGAAAATCCATGTCGCGGTTCGGCGCAATATTGGTTCCAACAGCTATATCAATTACCTGACCAACGCAGGGGGGGGGTGGGCGTCCGAGCAGGTCGGGTACTGGCCTAGTTGGAACGGCCGCCTCGACCTGTCCGTGACGGCTGCGGGTATTCCGTATATCCTGCACGCACCCAAGATTGCCCGGAAGGTTATGGGCAGTTGGATCGTGGATGAGAGCTGGTCGACCGGCATGTGGCTGCAGTCGACCGTAATGGCACTGGCCAAGCATACAGAGCGCCCGGTGGTCGCATTCTATGACAGCAATAGCAGCTCGTACTTCGCCATGGTGTCGCAGGGCGCATCGTGGTCGGTAACCGGGAATTTGGCAGAAAATCTGTGGCCGAAGGAGATCCGAAGCTACGACAACGATGGCGAAACGCGCGTTGAAGTCCTAGCGTGGGAGAATCCCGGCGGCGGCATCCGTCTTATCCGCCACGGGTTCAGCCATTCCGAGGCGCTACTTGCTAAGGGTGCGGTCAGTGCGGACTATGCCAATTTCTATTGGGATCGGCTGGGCCGAATTCACGCCATCCGATTCCCCCCGAGTTCTCCCCAGTACGGGATCATGTCCGAAAGCCCCGCGGCGCTTCCTTGGCGTGACGAGCAAATCGCCTTCACACCCGCGGCCAACCCGCCAACCCTGGTGTTCGGCAACGGTCGGGTGGTCAACATAAGCAGCGGCGTCCTCGGGGCGCAGGAGCGTTCACCGGAGGGCGTGTGGACATCGACCGCAATCGACACGGCGCCGGGCTTGGTCGTCGCCGACTTGGACGCCGTCGCGAGTCCCGCAGGTGATGTCCATGTGCTCTATTCCGCCTACTACGATTACGACCTCAAGTATGCGAGAAAACTGGTCGGGGGGGCTTGGTCGGTACAGACCGTTCTGTCCGCAGGGACTACCGGGTTCTACCCGCGTTTGGCGATCGATTCGCTGGGAAGTTTGCACGGCTCATTCCTGGAAAACGGAACCGGGATGCGCTACTTGACCAACCGGACGGGGGGGTGGACGTATGTGCTGATCGACGGCACCAACTATGTTCACCTGTACCCGGGAGATCTGTGGATCGAGTCGGCGGACAATATTCATGTCGTCTACCGGCGCTGGGTTTCCAATTTCGTTTACGACATGCGATACAAGCGCAAGCCACGAACGGCGACGTCCTGGTCCATTGATCAAAGCGTCGATGCCGCCACGTCGCAGATGGGCAATACGATTGGCTTCATGAATCCAGACGGCGTTCCGGCAGTGATCTACTCCGACGCGGGGATTCGTTATCGGTGGCGTGGTGCGGCAGCTTGGTCCGACGCAAGCGAGGAGACGATTGATGCCGGTGGACACACGGTTCACTCCGTTCATGTCGATCGAAGCGGACGGATCTGGGTCTCGTACTATCGGACGGATGGGTTTTACACCGCCGTGCGCGATACGGGGGGCACATGGTGGACTTCGCGCACAAACCGGCCCATCCGCATGGACGCGTTTGACTGGGCACACGGGTTCTTCAGTCCTTCGACCGGGATCTGGCGCTACTGGGTTGGGCAACCTGGGGACGTACTGCCGCTAGGCACACCTAGCCGTGTGAGTGCGAATTGATCTGAGTTCTCTCAGGATTCTGCTCGTGCGGTAAGGGCGGGGCCCGTTGGGCCCCCCGGACCCCCCACAACACCCCCCGCCCCCAGATCCCCAAAAAAACCACAAACACCCCAAAAACC
>CAZUAB010000103.1:0-5535 GCA_964617795.1 uncultured bacterium | reverse complement strand
GGTGGGTTTGGGGGGGGATTTTGGCCCCGCCATTCCCGCACGACATCCGAGCCGTCACCCTTAGCCGATACTCACCAACATCCACCAGATCACCCAGCCGCTTGTGGCCGAAAATAGCCAGAGTGGGAAGGCGACACGGGCGCGGTGTTTGTGGGCCTCAAAGTGGCCGGCACGGGCGTGCTTGAGGGCGCCCCAGACGTAGGGGATCACAACGACGGCGATGATCGAGTGGGCAACGAGCAGCGCAAAATAGAATGTGCGCACGCCGCCTTGGCCCCCAAATGGGGTCGAGCCCCAGACGCCCCAGCGGACAATGTAGGTGACCAGGAAGAGGGCGGCGAAGACCGTCGCGGTCAACATCGACGTTTTGTGTATCGTTATATTGCGCCGGGCGATTGCGATGCGGCCAACGACCAGCGCCAAGCCGCTGGCGACGATCTGCAGCGTGTTGATCAGGGCAACGGTATCTTTCACGGTGCGGCTCCTTCGGATGAGGCCCGCTTGCCTTCGCTTGCCTCGGCCTCGGCCGTCCAGCGTAAAAAGACCACCGCAAGCAGAACAAACATCACCAGCATACCCGTCAGCTTCATGAGTGCCCCGCCGAACACCTGGTCGGTATAGGCCGACATTTCGATGATGCGTGGCGCTTGTAGGTACGTGGGGTACAGAGGGCGCTTGGCAAAGGTCAGAAACGCAAATAACGGCATGTTGAGGATCGTCAAGCCCAGCAGATAGAACAGCGCTTGCACGTGTCCGGCTCTGGGAATACCGCTCTTCGGCCCGCTGATTGGCCACCACATCAGCACCGAGGCACCGAGCATCGTCGCGTGTTCGAGGTTATGGATCCCCTGATCGCGCAGCGCCCAGTCGTAAAGGGCAGGAATGTGCCAAAGGCCAAAAATGGCGCTGTAGACCAGACAGGCTGTGATCGGGTGCGTCCAGAAACGCAGAAATGAACCGGTAAGCGGGCGTCGTCCAAGGTCGTCGGCCAGCCAACCGGGCACCGCCGCCACAAGGAGGGGGGCGACCACGTACATCAAGACCGTGTGTTGGAGCATATGCATCCAGAACAGGTAGCGCTCACCGATCTCGTCGACCGAGGTGCCGACGACGGCGTAGAAGGCGATTAGGGCTAGCGCCCAATAGCCGAGTTGCGGCCGCGGCCAGGTCGCCGCAGGGGCCACGCGGCGGCGAAACGGGCCGAAGGTCCAGAGCAGCAAGCCCGTGGCGAGAGCCAAAATCGCCAGCAGCTCCGGCTCAATGAACAGTGTGGCGTATAGCCCGTCGGGCACGAACTCGCCATTGGGGCCGACGTGGGCTGCGGCCCCACTCGCTGCAAGCAATGCTATTGCAGCGAGGGTGCCGGCCTTTGGGGCCATAAGGTGGCGCCCGGCGGCGCGACGGCCCACGCCGCTACAGCGACTTCAGCCAGGCGATGAACTCGGCCAGCTCTGCTTCGCTCAGTGCGGCGGCCACCGGCGGCATCATCTTCATGTAGCCTTCGACGACGTAAGCGTTGGGATCGAGCAGCGACGTGCGCAGATACGTATCGGCATCCTGACCGGCGGCACGGGATTCCGCGCGGTCCCCGAGGCCGTCGAGGCTGGGGCCGATTGTGCCGACGGCGCCGGGAACCCCGGACACCATGTGGCAAGCGCCGCAGCCGAGAGCGCTGAAATGGCGAGCGCCGACCGGCGAATCAGCCGCCGCCGAAGGACTGTCAGCCGCCGATTCAGTATGAGCGCTGTGGTCCTCCAGCACGGGCGCTGTCTCGGCCGTTACTGGCTCGGCCGGTGGCGTGCTGCGCAATGCGGCGCCCTCGAGTGGCGGCACCTGCTTGACCATGGCGTCCAAAGCCAGATAGGTGCCGAGTGCCATCACCATGCCGATCATGAAGAGGACCGAGAACCACTTTGAGTCATAGCGCAGGTGCATGAAGAACGCAGCGACGAGCACAAACTTAACGAGCATGATCACGTAAATGGCGGCGATGACTGCCGTCGCGAAGGCACTGACATCGACGAACAGAACGGCGACCTCAACAGCCGTGAAGACCGCGAGGATGGACGCGATCCACGTGTACATCTTGACACTGGCGCCGGCGTGGTCCGGATGGGTGTGTTCGGTACTCATCGAAACCCTCCTCAGAACACGTATTCGGCGAGATAGACGACGGTAAACAGGACGATCCAGACCACGTCGACAAAGTGCCAGTAGAGGCCTGCGATCTCGACATTCAGCGCATCCGGTACGCGGCCGCCCTTGCCGAACGACCACGCCAGCAGTGACAACAGCCACAGCACGCCAATTGCCACGTGGGTGCCGTGCGTGCCGGTTAGCACATAGAACGACGAGCCAAACAGATTCGTCGACAGCGTCAGCCCAGCCTGTACGAAGTGGCTGAACTCGTAGTACTGAAAGCCCAAAAAGATCAGGCCGAAGGACGCTGTTAGCGCTGTGAAAAACCGGAACTGCCCGAGCTTCTTTTCCTGCGCCGCATGGAGCGCAAGCACCATCAAGAACGAGCTCATCAACAGTACAAACGTCGAGATCGTCGTGACTTCGGCGTCAAAGACATCGAGCGGGTAGGGGCCGACGATCGAACGACCGCGGTAGAGCAGGTAGGTCGAAATCAGGCTACCGAAGAACATACAATCTGAGGCCAAAAAGGCCCACATGAACAGCTTCTTGTTCGACATCCCGGTTGCGGGATTGAATCCGTGCTCGCCCGAGTGGGCTTCAACTGCGTGTGCCATGGCCGTTCAGTCCTTTTCGACTTCGGGGTGCACGTAATAGCCGCCCGGGCCTTCCCAAGCCCAGCCATAAATGCCGATGAGAAGAATGGCCAGTCCGGTGAAGGCCGGCGCCCAACCCCATTCTCCGTGGAAGATCAGCCCCATGGGGCCAACAAACAGACCGAGTGAGGCAATCGCCGGGAACCAGCTCTGATCGGGCATGTGGATGCCGTGCGGGTCGACCTTGGCAACCTCACGCTGCTCGCCCGAGTACTTGGCGTGCCAGAAGTCGTCGCGGTCGTGCACGATGGGGTCGACATCGAAATTGTGCTCAGGTGGGGGCGAAGGAATCGACCATTCCAGCGTACGCGCATCCCACGGGTCCGCCGGTGCTTTTTCGCCTTTTACCCAGGCGTACCAGATGACGCCGCCGATGACCAGCACGCCGGTGCCGAGCAGCCACGCGCCGACCGTCGATACGTAATTCCACAGGTTCCAGCCCATGTCCGGATAGTAGGTAAAGATGCGGCGCGGCATACCATTGAGGCCCAGAAAATGCATCGGGAAGAAGGCGACGTTCTGGCCGATGAACATCATCCAAAAGCCGACCTTGCCCCAGCGTTCGCTGTACATGCGGCCGCTGATTTTGGGGAACCAGTAGGTGATGCCGGCGAACAGGCCGTTGATGGCGCCGCCGATCAGCACATAGTGGATGTGCGCGACGATGAAGTAGGTATCTTGCTGCTGGGCGTCGGCCGCAGCCGCCGCGTGCATCAGGCCCGAAAAGCCGCCCAGCATGAACATGAACACGAACGACACCGAAAACAGCATCGGCAGCCGCAGCCGGATGTTGCCGCCCCAAAGGGTGCCGATCCAGTTAAAGATCTTAATCCCGGTCGGGATAGCAATGGCCGCTGTCGTAATCGAAAACGCCGAGTTGGCGTAGGCGCCCAGGCCCGTCGTAAACATGTGGTGGCTCCACACCGTGAAGCCCATGAACGCAATCGCGATACCCGAAAAGACAATCAGTGGGTAACCGAACAGGGGCTTGCGGGCGAAGGTCGGCATGACCTCCGAGACGATACCCATGGCCGGCAGAATCAAAATGTAGACCTCGGGGTGTCCAAAAACCCAGAACAGATGCTGCCAAAGAATCGGCAAACCACCCTGTGCAATCTGGAAGAAGTTGGTGCCGAATTGGCGGTCGAACATCAAGAGTATCAAGGCGATGGTGATGACCGGGAACGCCAGAATGACAATGAAGTTCGTCATTAGAGTCATCCAGGTAAACACCGGCAGCCGCATCATTGTCATGCCCTTGGCTCGCATGTTGATGATGGTCACGGCAAAGTTGAGACCGGCAACCAGCGAAGCTACGCCCAGTACTTGGAGCCCAAATACCCAAAAGTCGACGCCGCGCCCTGGGCTGTATTGAAGGCTGGTCAGGTTGGCATAGCCGAACCAGCCGGCATTGGGGGCGCCGCCCATCACCCAGCTGAGGTTGAGGATCAAGGCGCCCGCGAGGTAGGTCCAGAAGCTGAATGCGTTGAGCCGCGGGAATGCCACATCGCGCGCGCCGATCTGCAATGGGATCACAAAGTTGAAGAACGCGGCGCTGAGCGGCATCACGGCGAGGAAGATCATCGTCGTCGCGTGCATCGTGATCATCTGGTTGTAGAGATCGGCGCCGAGGAAGTCGTTGCCGGGTACGGCCAATTGTATCCGGACAAGCAGGGCCTCGAAGCCGCCGACCAGAAAAAAGAAGAAGGCTGCGACGCCGTACATGATCCCAATCCGCTTGTGGTCAACGGTGGTGATCCAGCTCATCAAGCCGGTCTTGGCCCGAGGGCGCGGCCAGCCGGTGGAGGCTTCGGGTGATGTGCTGTGGTTGGCCATGGTCATCCCCCTTTATTTGAGGCTGAGGAGGTAGGCCGCAATGGCCGCTGCGTCTTGGTCGGAAAGGCCGAGGTTGGGCATCAGGCTGCCCTCCTTAAGGTCTGCTGGGTGTTGGACCCAAGCGGTCAACGCTGCGTGTGTGTTTCCCCACATACCAGCCGCGATCTCGCGGCGGCTGCCGAAGTGGCTGAGGTCGGGGCCGGTTTGGCCGAGTGCATGCGTGCCCGACACGGTGTGACAGCCAATGCAGGCATTCTGCAGGAAGACGTCACGGCCCCGCTCAATCAGTGCTACCTGCGCTGCATCGACAGCTTCAGTTACGGCATGTGCTGGACGGCCTTGGGCCTCCATCCACGCCTCAAAATCGGACGGCTCGTGGACCACCAACAGAAAGCGCATATTGGCGTGCGAGGACCCACAAAGCTCAGCGCATTGGCCCTGGAACACACCGGTGGTGTTGGCTTCGAACCACATCCGGTTGACTTGATTGGGGATCACATCCAGCTTTCCGGCAACCTTGGGCACCCAGAAGCTGTGGATGACGTTGTCGGAGGTGAGGTTGAGGCGTACTTTGGTTCCAACCGGAATGTGTAATTCGTTGGCGATGCGTATGCCTTGCTCGGGGTATTCGAAACCCCACCACCACTGATATCCCTTGACATCAACGACCAATTCAGCACGCTCGATGGTATCGAGGTCGTCCATAATCAGTAGGGCCCGTACATTCGGAACCATAACGATGGTCAGTAGCACAACAAAGATCGCCACAAGGCCGATTTCAATCGCCGTACTGCCGTGTAACTGAGCGGGGATACGGGCCTCGTCGTTCGCGCGACTACGGTAGCGAATCAAGGTGTAGAAATAGAGCCCACCCGTAATCGTAAAAATACCAATACATACCCAT
>CAZUAB010000102.1:0-8737 GCA_964617795.1 uncultured bacterium | reverse complement strand
ACGAGGCCACTGCCCGCGCCGTGGCCGATGGCTGGCTGGCTCGTCACAGCCCCGAGTCGATGCACTGGGACTGGGGCCCAGCGGTACTGTCGTGGGCCCTACTTGACCTCTGGGAGGCTACTGGCGACGAGCGCTACTTCAACTTCGTCGCGGCCTGGGTACGCCACCACGCCGCCAGCTTTCCGACCCTGTGGAGCGACACGGTCGCCCCCGCGGCAGCAGCCACCCGAGTCGCCGCCCGAACCTGTGAGCCGGCCCTGCTCGGCGTGATTGCCCGTACCGACGACTATCTGCGCGGGGTGCCGCGCACAGCCACTGGTGGCGTCGGTCACCTCGGCCACCTGCAGCCCGAGTTGCCGCAACTGTGGGTCGACTCGCTGTTCATGGTCGGCAGCTACTGGATGGCCCGCCACGCCTTGTTCGGCGACCCTGCCGACGTCGACGAATACGCGGCCCAGATCCGCATCTTTGGTGACGCGCTGCAAAACCCGCGCACGGGCCTCTTTCACCATGCCCTCGTGCAGGAGCGCCCTTGGCCCTGGAACGATGTCTTCTGGGGCCGCGGCAACGGCTGGGTAGCCGCGATCGTCGGGCGCTTTCTGGCCGATCTGCCGGCAGACCACCCCGACCGCAGCGCCATCCTTGAGCTCGAACGCCGCCTGCTCGCCGGCGTGTTGGCCACGCAGGACGACTCGGGCCTCTGGTGGACGGTCATGAACGCCCCCGGCGAGGGCTACACCGAGACCTCGGCCTCGGCGCTGTTTGCCTACGCGCTTCGCCGCGCCGCCGATGAAGGCTGGATCGACCCTGCGACTGCCCGCGCCGCCGCCGACCGCGCCCAAGCCGCCGTCCTCGGTCGGCTGGCGCTCGACGACGACGGCCACGTCGTCGTCACCGGCACCTCGGGCCCGACGCAGCCGGGCGGCCGCGGCTACTACGCGGGTCTGCCGCAGGGGGATGATATTCACTATGGCGTGGGCTCGGTCATCCTGATGCTAGTGGGGCGGTAGGACGCCGCCGTCGCGCGGCGACCGTCATCCGCAGCGGATCCAGATTGACCTCGACGCGGCCGTCCGACCGACGTCTGAGCAAACCGCACTCCTCCACCAGATACTGTACATCGCGATCCAATGTGCGCCCCGAGACGTGCGCATACGCCTCAGCGACGGGCGGCGCGGCCATTTTGAGGTCGTGCAGTTCGTAAGCCTCATTCCGCGCCAAGGCGAGGATGAGGATCCGGCGGCGGTGCAGAACCGGTCGGTTCATATCACGGCGGGCATCGAGTACTTCCTTGGCGTAATGCTCCCAGGCGACCGTGATCTGGTTGTCTTGCACCGTACGGAGAGTTTCCTCAAGGCCGTCGGCCAGTCCTTGCAGGGCATAACGAATGAACGCCGTCAAGTCATGGGTCTTTCCTGCTGCCTGCAGTTGGCGATAGTACTCGGGTCGGGTGTCGTTGTAATGGTTGGAAAGGATGTGGCCTGCCAGGTCGGGCATGCCCGCCCTCAAGAGGACGTAGAACTCCAGCAGCCGTCCGACGCGGCCATTGCCGTCGCCGAACGGATGGATCCACTCCAGATAGACGTGCGCAACGATCGCCTCGATGATCGCCTCCCAGAACGGTTGATCGCCGCCGGCGTAGCGAAACTCAGAGCGCAACCAGTCGCACATGCGCTGAATCAGCGCGGGCACATCCCGATGGTCGGGGCAACGATAGGGTCCGACGACGCGATCATCATCGCGAAACCGACCTGGAATGGCGTCGAGATGCGTCCCCAGACCCTTCCCGATCATCACGTGAAAACGCTTCAACAGGTCAGGGGAGATCACCTGATCTTGCGCGTCCCGTGCAGCCTCTTCGAGCAGCGTATTCATCGCGGCAAGGACATTCTGCACTTCGATGCCCTGATAGGCCTTGCTCGGCGGGAGGCTTTGACCGCGCTCAATCCGCTCGACGTCGGCGTCGGACAGCGTATTGCCTTCGATGGCCGTCGTGGCACGGGCCCCCTTCCGCAGCGAAACCTGCAGCAACGAGCGGCGATAGGCGGGGAGGATCGGGACTTCGATGATCGCGGCGACCATCCCCTCGATCCGCCCGAGACAACGCCAGTCCTCTTCCGACAGGCTCCAATGTCGCCGAAACTGCAGATTCTTGTATTCGCGATACATGCCCATTTTATGCCTCTCTAAGGCTATGCATAATACCTCCTTGACGCCATTTTTGTCAATGATCTTGACATCCTTCTTGACCGAACCTTCGTCGCGCCGACAGTGCGGTCGCGCCCCCAGGCGAAAACGGCCCCCGGGCGAGGTCGCGCCGGGGGCCGTTCGCAGGCGCTGAAGCAATCCGACGGTCGCCTTACATGTCGTGCCCTGCGTGCTCGTCGCCGCTGTGGCCGCCCGCCGCGGGAGCCTCTTCGACGTAGACGACGCGGGCGACCGCGCCGGGCAGGGCGTCGCCGTGGGTGACGGTAAGGTTGTCGGTCGAGACGACGACGACGCCGGCGTCGTCATAGGTGGCAAGCGCCGCCGTGCCGAGCGCCGCATAGCGCGAGAAATGGCTGGCGCCGGGCGGGGCGGTGAGCGGGCCGATCACGACCCGCTCCGCGGCGTAGCTCGTCATGTCGGCAACGACGAGTCCGTCGCCGCCGGTCTCGGGAATCCAGGCCTGCCAACCCGCCCCATCGGCCCGAAATTGGACGCCGCGGGCGCTCGGGGCAACTACCGTGACATAGCCGTCGAAGTTCAGCCCGTCGTGCCCGGCCGCGTCGGTGTTCCAGACCTGTACCTGACCGTCGGCCCGTTTGCCGTCGATGATCAACGTGATGCTTTGATCCGGCGACTGGGCAACGCTGCCGGTGACCGGTCGCATGTCTTCGACCACCGTACCGTCGGCGGCATCGATGAAGCTGAAGCCCCGCCCGCCGGTGCACTGAATGAAGACCCAGTCGGTGGCCGGATTGTAGCCCTTGTCGTGCGTTCCGCCGCAGAGTGACAGGGTCTCGTCGGTGACGGTCGCGGGGTCGTCGTCACAGGGTACGCCGCAGACGTTGATGATGTCGCCGACTGTGCGTGCGGCACCGTCGATTGGGAACACACCGGGGTCGTTGGTGTTGGTGGCAAAGTACGCATCTCCGAGGCCCTCACCGTAGGCGAGCTTTCCGTGACCGCTGCCTGCCAGCGCCGCCGAAAGCGGCCCCGAGACCGTTAGTGAGTCGGCGTCGATGATGTAGAACGAGCCTTCGACATCGGAGTGCGTCCAGATTTCGCTGCTGTGGTTGGGATTATAGATATGGGTCGGTGTTGGTCCGACTTCCAGCACGGCTTCGACGGCCAGCGTATCGGCGTCAAGCACGAGCACACGGCCGACGCTGCGAGCGTTGGCAAATAGCCGTCGCCCATCGGGCCCGACAACGGCGTCGCCCCAGCCGGGCGCATCGGTCCCCGAAAGGGCCGCCAGCTCGGCAATTTCGGTCACGGCAAGGGTGGTGCCGTCGGTCGGCGATACGGCGGCCACCCACCAAGCGCCCGCGTCACTTGTGCCGAGGTAGATTGCGCGCGGCGCGCGGCTCATTTGCGGCGCCATGCAGTGGGTCATCCCGCTATCCATGACCATGCAGGCCTCGCCGCTCGCGCATGCCTGCGGCTCTTGCCAGCGCCCGTCGGCGCCGCAGGTTTCAATCGCCTCGCCGTCGCAGCGTACTTCAGCGGGGGTGCATGTTTCTTCAAGATCAAGGGTGATGTCGCAACCGACGGCCGCCAAGGCTAAGCCCGCCAGTATCGAGAGGTATTTACCATGTTGGTGCATGTGAATCTCCAGGTGCTAACGACGTCGGGCAGTCTCGGCCGGGCGCACGACGACGCACACAGCCGCCCCAGCAACGCCAAGGCCTGCCGTCAGTCCATAAAAAATGGGAATTGGGGAAAAGGTCGGGCTCAGCCCAGGCGCGGTGGCGCCTGGGCGAGCGGCAGGCTGTGCGGCGGGAAGGAGCGCCGCGGCAGCGTGGCCACCCGGTGGACCCGACGGCCCGCCTCGCGCGGCAACGTCGCCAGCACCGATACCGTCGTTGGAAGGAGAACGACGGCAGTCGGCAGGTTGACGACGGGCGGTGTGCGGCCGTCGCAGGTGCAGGGAACTTCGGAGTCACCATGGCCGCCACCAGCTGCGCCGAAACAGGGTGCAGACAGGCCGGGCCCATCGGCGTGCGCGGCGTGGCCTTGGGCGGGGGGCGCGGGCGGCATCGCATGGCCGGCATGGGCGCCGACGGCTGGCTTGCGCTCGCCTTGATACCCATGGTGTTCGGCGTGCGGATCGGCCTTCGCGGCCAGCGCCGCCATGTGCGCTGTGTGGTCGTGGTGATCAACGTGGTCGCCAGACTCGGCGAGGGCCATCGCTGCCAGATGAGCAGAGTGATCGTGATGGTCGACTTCGTCAGCCGCCGCCGACGGCATGCCCGCGACAGGATCCGCAGCAGCCGCCATCGCCGCATGGTGCGGGCATTCGTGCGGCCACCACGGAAGCACCGTGTTGGCCGCAAGCGCCAGCGTTGCCGCACCCATGGCAAGGGCGGCAACGCAACGACCGGCTCTCGGGCGCAAGACGGGCATGGGGACATGCTGCCGCAAACCGAAGCGCAGCGGTATGACGGATGTCAGGGGGCGGGGGTTGTCGGTTCGTCGTCGGCCGTATATTTGGCGGGCGTTTTTGTGCTATGCAGCGCCGCCCGCCTGCCGTGCGGTCGAGAGCGCTTGGACGACTTCTGGGCAGCGTTCATCGCCATGACGGTGCTTAAAGGGAATGTCACGCACCCTTGCCGTCGCCGGTTGGCCCTGCTAGGATGCCAATCCATCAGATAGAGGTATTGCGCCACGGCCAGGGAGGCCCAACCATGACGACGACAGACGGCGGCTTTGCGCTCAGCGAGCAGCTTCAGATGGTCCAGGACATGGCCCGCCAGTTCTGCGAGCGGGAGCTGCTGCCGCAGATCCCGGCGCTTGAGGCGGGCGAGATCATGCCGTTTCCGATTATGCGGAAGCTCGTCGACACCTTTGGTATCGCCGCCATGGCCGAGGGCGCGATCCGCAAGCGCCTCGCCCGCCTGCGCGCCGGCGAGGACGGCGGTTCGGGCGGCTTGATGGGCGGCACGAACGAGGATTTGATGATGCCGTTCGTGCTCTTCAAGGAGCTTAGCCGGATCAGCCCCGGCTTCGCCATGAGTTTCGGCGTGTCGCTGGGCTTGGCCGGCGGCGCCGTGCTCAAAAAGGGCACGGCCGGCCAGATCGAGCGCTGGGGTCTGCCGCTGGCGACCTTCGCCAAGATCGGCAGTTGGTGTCTGACCGAACCCGGCGCCGGCTCGGACGCCTTCGGTTCAATGACGACGACGGCCCGCCGCGGTGGCGACGGCTGGCGGATCCGTGGCCAAAAGACGTTCATCACCAACGCTCCGGCCGCCGATATTTTTGTTGTCTACTGCCGCGCCGAGGGCGTCGCCGGTGCCGGCGAGTCGGCCCCGATCGCGACCTTTGTTCTCGACCGCGACATGCCGGGCCTTGAGGTCGGCAAACCGATGGCCAAGATGGGCATGAAAGATTCACCGACGGCCGAGGTCTACTTCGACGATGTGCGTGCCGGCGACGAGCGCCTGCTCGGCAGCCTCAAGGTCTCGACCCGCGCCAGTGCCAAGGACAGCCTCGGCGACGAGCGTTCGGGCCTGCCCGCCATGGCTTGGGGGATCATCGAGCGCTGCTACGAGATCGCCCTCGCCTACGCCCGCGAGCGGCGCCAATTCGGGCGGCCAATCGGCGAATTTCAGGCGGTCCAGCTCAAGCTGGCGAACATGTACACGCACCTTCGCAACGTCGAAAACATTGTCTATCGCACGGCCTGGATGAGCCGCCAAGGCATTCACGACACGGCCTTCATCTGCGCGAGCAAGGCCTATTGCTCAAAGGCGGCCTTTGAGGTGGCGAACGAGGCAATCCAGATCCTCGGCGGCTACGGCTACATGCAGGAATACCACGTCGAAAAACTGCTGCGCGACGCCAAACTGCTGGAGATCGGGGCCGGCACGACCGATATCAATCTGCTGACGGCGGCAAGGGCGGAGTTGGGGCTGGGGTGAGGGCGGGGAGACAGGGTCGAGGCGTCAGGCAACCGAGCCGCCGGTAAGTTTGCGTGCTTGTACAGCAGGAGGGGAATCGCATGTTTTTTTGTCGAACGACGACCTGCAGAAAGCTCGTGCGCCCACAATTCCTCGCAGGGACCGCCTTCGTGCTCGTCGTGGCGACCGCCTGCCAACCGGTCCCCTCGCCCACGCGGGACGCCCCCCGAACACGGGTCACCTTGCCCGCGGATGGCACCCTGGTTGGCCTGGTTGATCCGTTTGTGGGCACGGCCAATGAGGGACAGACGCATCCAGGCCCCTTGGTGCCCAACGGCATGGCGTCGGTCAGCCCGCGCACCACGTTCAACAAAATCCTCGATTTTCTCTCGATCGATTTTGTGGCCGGGGGGGCCAGCTACTCGGGCTACCTCGCAGGCTCGCCCGGCATCTTCGGATTCGGACTGTCGCAGTTGAGCGGTGTCGGCTGCCCCGAGTTCGGTCTGCCGTTGTTGGTGCCCGGGAGCGGCGACATCCCCACCAAAATTGACGATTACCCCAGCCGCTTCACCCACGAGACGGCCTTTGCCGGCTACTACGGGGTCGACCTGATCGACCACCAAGTCGACGTAGACTTGACGGCCACGCCGCATACCGGCCTCTTGCGGTTTGGCTTCCACCGTGACGACGGGTACGTGCTGGTGGACGCGAGCAACGCCATCAGTATCATCCAAAAAAGCGGGGACTTGAACATCGTCGCCGCCAACGAAGTGGAGGGCTCCGCTGCCTTTGGCGAGTTTTGCTTCACACACAAGGGCGGCCGGATCTATTTCGTCGTGCGCTTCGACCAGGATGCCGCCGAAACAGGCCTGATCCAAAACGGCGGTCGATCGCCCCAGGCGGCGGGCACGGGTGATGTGGCCGCGTATTTTGCGTTCCCTGCGTCGGCGGGAAAAACGGTTTCGGTACAGGTGGGCGTTTCCTGGACCAGCATCGCGCACGCGCGCATGAATCTCGATGCGGAAGCCACGACGTTCGATGCCGCGTTGGCCAATGCCGTCGCGGCCTGGGAAGACAAGCTCGGACGCATCAAGGTCACCGGCGGCAGTGCCGACGAGCAGCGCATGTTCTATACGGCGCTGTATCACACTTTGATCCATCCCAGCATCGCATCCAACGTCGATGGATCGTATGTGCAGTTTGGCTCCAACAGCATCGTCACGGACGCGACGCGTGACCACTACACGGTATTTTCGCTGTGGGACACCTACCGCACCGTACACCCCTTCCTGACGTTGGCGTACCCGGAGCTACAAGTCGCCATGCTGCGTGCGATTGCCGACATGACGCTGTCGTCGGGTCTGCCGCCCAAATGGGAGCTTGTAAGTGACGAGGTCCAGATGATGGCAGGCGACCCGGCGCTAATCGTGATGGCGGACTCCTACGCCAAGGGCCTGACGGATTTCGGCGCCGAGCAGATCTATCCGCTGCTGGTATCGGCAGCGTCCAACCCCAACCACCGCCCCGGTGCCGCCGAGTATATCGAGTTGGGCTACGTCCCCATGGAGCTTGCCGGCCCCGGATTCACGGGTAAGGTATGGGGGCCGGCCTCGACCACGCTCGAATACGCATTGGCCGACTGGTCACGGGGCGAGTTGGCCGAACACCTTGGCCGACTCGACGATGCTGCGATTTTTCGGCAGCGGTCGCTGGGTTACCGCACGCTGTTTGACCCAGAAACCGGCACGCTGCGCCCCAAAAACGCCGATGGCAGCTTCCTTACTCCCTATGACCCGGATGAGTTCATCACCGAAATTACACCGGAAAACGGCGGCGCCGGTGGACCAGGATTCGTCGAGGGTTCGGGCTGGCAGTACGCGTTCATGGTGCCGCACGACATCGACCATCTGATCGCCCGGCACGGGCCGCAGGTGTTCCTCAAGCGCCTGCAAGACATATTCGAGCTCGACCGGTTTGTGTCGTTCAACGAACCGGACATTGCCTACCCTTACCTATTCAATTTCGCCGACGGCCACGCCTATGAAACGCAGCAAACGGTACGACGCATCATTGCCGCGGATTATGGCACTGGCGCCGCAGGCCTACCCGGAAACGACGACACGGGGACATTGAGCGCGTGGCTCGTTTTTTCGATGATGGGATTTTATCCCGTCGCGCTTGGCGTCCCGAGCTATCAGATCGGCAGCCCTGTATTCGACGAGGTGGCGATCATGCTAACGCAACCGTACCACACAGGACACGAGTTCAAAATCGTTGCCGAGCAGGCCAGCGCCGAGAACGTGTACATCCAAAGCCTGTCACTCAACGGCTCGCCGCTTACGGACTTCACGCTCGCACACGATGCGATCGCCAAAGGCGGCAAATTGCACGTCGTGATGGGGCGGGAACCGGCGGATTGAGGACTGGACGGGCTTACTCGAGGCAGCCGCTACTAGTTGGAATGGGAATAATCTGTAACTGGATCGCCCCATGGTTTCTTGGACACTGGTCTAACTATAATCACGCGGCGCTCTCTTGTCGAGCAGTCAGGGTCTGGCGGACCTGATGAGGGGTCTTGCAGCGCTCCCGGCCCGGTCACCCGCAAGACAACGGCGGTCACGAGCGCATTCATTTCG
>CAZUAB010000101.1:0-8816 GCA_964617795.1 uncultured bacterium | reverse complement strand
TTTTGCGGCCAACGTATCACGTTCACCGCCGAGCTCCATCACTTGGCGATCAGCTTCGCTCAGGCGCTCACGAAGGTCCTCGACCGTGACACGCTGGGTATCGCCAGCGCTACGGGCTTCATCAAGTGCGCCGCGTAACGCGTTGATTTCCTTACGTAAAGAATCGGCGCTACGTTCAGCCTCTGCATGTCGATTCGCCGCCTCTTCCCGCGCCAGCTCGGACTCTGCGAGTGCCGCGGGTTCAGATTTTGCAGCCTCCGCTGCCGCCAGCTTTGCCTCCAAGGCGGCCAATCGCTCGTCGCGCGCAACAATTGCATCCTCAAGGCGACTTTTTTCTTCAAGGAACTCGTGCAGCTTGCCCTCGAGTGCCAGGTACTCGTTGTTCGAAATCTGAAAGCCAAGCAGATTCTCGACCCGTTGAAACAGGTCTTCGTCGGTGAATGGCTTGCGCAGATAGTCATCCGCACGCGTTTTGAGCTTACGATGCTTGACGAAATCCTCTTCACGTGCACGGCGACTGGTCAGGATCACAGGGATTTTTGCTAGCTCGGCGTCGGATTTGAGGTCTTTGCAGACCAAGTAGCCTTCGGCGTTCCCGGCTGGCAATTCGACGTTGAGCAAAATGAGGTCAGGCCGCCGCGTGCGGGCTAGATGCACCACGTTTTCGCGGCTATCGGTCGACGCCACTTCGAAGCCGACCCGATGAAATGCTTCTCTGAGCATCGGCAAAAACTGGGCATCCGCATCCACGATCAGTACAGTACGCGTCATGCGTCGGCCACTCCTGCTTCACTACGACGTTTTTCGACCTGCTCAATGATCTCGACGGCAATCTCTTCAACGGCTTTCCCCGTCACATCAACCATGGGCCAACCCCGCTTTTCGTAGTAAGCAATCGCAGCGGTCAATTCATCGCCGATAATCTCGTCATCGGCGTAGCGACTCTGCTGCTGCGCGGAGCCAAGGCGTGTGACATGTTCTTCCCGAGCCTTACGCAACGTGCCGGTATTCATGCGCAGACCGATCACCGTCGCGGCGAGATCCGCGGGTAGTTCGGCGGGAACAGGGCCGTCAGTAATGAAAGGAACGTTTGCGACGAACCAACCGCTGTTGGCCAAGTAGATGCTGAGCGGCGTTTTGCCTGTGCGACTGGGTCCGACAAGGACGATTTCGGCGTGCCGGATCGTACTGAACCCACCGCCATCGTCGTGCTTAACCGTGTATTCGATGGCCGCCATTCGGCGCCCGTAACGGGCGTCGGGGCGGTGTTGAAGGCCGGGGACCGTCAGTGGATCGGCATCCAAGGCAGAGGCCAGTTGGGCCAGCACCGGCCCGAGAATATCGATCGCAGCGATGCCCGCCGCTTCAGACTGCCGCTGAAGCAGGGCGCGCAGATCCGGATTGACGAGCGTGAAAATGACAACCGCGGACTCGCGCACAGCCTTGGCGACCACCCGCTCAACATCGGCCGCATCACGCACGCTGGGAAAACGCTGCGGCGCCATCGACAGGTCGGGAAACTGCATCAAGGCGCTGCGGGCGACCCGCATGGCCGTCTCTCCTGTCGAATCGGAGACGATCAGAACGCTACGCGGCGGCATTGGGCGTAGGAGTACGGAAGTACGTGACGAAATACTCAATGGCAGAAATGACCGAAAGCAGAGTACTGCCCCAGATCGTCCATTCGCCAGCAGCTTTGAGCGGCCATGAGGACACGGCCGGGATTTCCAAAAACGCCGGGTGCAGCAGCAGCAAGCCGATGCCGCAAAACTGCAGTACGGTCTTCCACTTGCCGCCCGTGCCCGCCGAAATCAAAACACCTTCATCGAGTGCCAACATGCGCAACGAGTTGACCGCCGTTTCGCGCACGAGAATCAGTACTACAAGCCACCCAGGCAGCCATTGCAACTGCACAAACATCACAAAGCAGGCCATTGTCAGCATTTTGTCGGCCAGCGGATCCGCCAATTTCCCGAAGCGACTGACAATCTCCCAGCGTCGGGCCAGAACGCCGTCCGCCCAATCGGTCATGGCCGCCACGAAGAAAAGCGTAGTGCCCAGCAGCGACCAAAACACAGGGCGGTCTGTGTCGAGGAGCATCCACAGGGTAAACACCATGACTGGCGCAGCCAGTACACGGCCCATGGTCAGAATATTGGGCAGTTGACGCCACATCGACTTC
Organism: uncultured bacterium; assembly: GCA_964617795.1. Taxonomy (GTDB): domain Bacteria; phylum J088; class J088; order J088; family J088; genus CAZUAB01. Next base: position 6,634 of record CAZUAB010000101.1, on the reverse strand, counting down.
ACGGATGCGGGATGGTCATGAGCACGGTGCCATCACCGTGGAACTGGACGGCAGCCTCCCCTTGATGGGCGCCGGTCGTCAGCCCAAGGTCACCGAGAATCGGCACGATGTTTCCGTACCACCCGGCCAGTACGCGGACAGGCAACGCCAGCCGCTGTTTCTGGAGGCGAATTGACGCTAGGCGTAGCCCTTTTGGCACACGCAGGGCCAGCATCCCGCGGCCACGTAATTGCACGACATGGACTTCCGTTGTCTTGGCGCCGGGCAGTTGCCCATTTTCCCACCGCCATTCGCCCGACAGCGCGAAGAACAACGACTCGGCCACATAGGCCAACTCACCGTCGAGGGTCACGGTTTGCAGCGCATCGCCGTCATCGAGTGCCGCCCAGAGGGCGCCTTGCCCAATCAGTTCGCAGACGGTATCCGCTTCGCCACCAAATTCGGTCCGCGTATCTTTACCTTTGTAGCGGCGCTTGCGCGGCTCGATGCGGAAATTCCCCTCGATGCCGACCACATCGCTGACCCGAGATAGTGTCGTGGAGTCCGGCAGGACCGCAACCCGCACGACGTTCGGCCGTACTTGCGCAATTGCGGATTCGGCATCAAACCGAAGTTCGACGTGTTCGCCCAATTCGGTCAGCCCACGCCCAGGCTCCAAGGTCTCAAGGACTCCTTCGTAGCGGCGCTGCAGCAGCGAGAGCGCGTTGCCCAGTAAGTCTGTTGGTGCCGAAATCGGCACCTGTGGACTTGCTGGCGCAGGCGCCTCGGAAGGAGCGGCTACGGCGGCCGATTCGGCGGCGCTGGGCGGCACGTCGTCCGCGTCGGTTGCGACATCGCCTGCGGCCGCCTCGGCGGTGTCGGCCTCGACTTCGATTTCTACGTCCTGTTCGGCGCCGCCGCCAAAAGTCTCGCCAAATGAGCGGTCCAGGGTGTCGTCGCCCGGCCCGACGGCAACCGAGGGTGCAGCGACCTTCTCTTCTTCACCGCCGAACGATTGGAGCATCGACAGCATCTGGTCGGCCATTTTGCGGCTGCCCCCGAGCTGGAAATGCTCCTGCGCCTCGCGGAGGCGTCCGATGCCGCTGTAGGCCAACCCCAGGTAGTTATGGATTTTGGCGGCATCGCCGTTGTGGTCGAGTGCACGTTGGAACTCGGGAATGGCCGCGTCGTGCTGTTCCGATTTGAGGTAGGCCAAGCCAAGGTTCATCAGTAGCGTTGCATCGGTGGGGTATTTATCGACAAGGCGCTGGAACAGTGAAACGGCATCCCCGAACCGTTCCTGCTTGAACAGGATCATCCCCTTGAGGTTGAGAGCCTGTTCGTGTCCCTCTTCGTCCTCAAGAACACGGTCCACAAGTTCGAGGGCCTCGCCGAAGCGGCCCTGCCCGAGGGCCAGCCGGCTTTGATCGATCAGAATACGAATTTCGTCAACGCGCACGGGGGGCCTCAAGGTAGGCGGTCATAATTTTCCTGACGTAATGGCGTGTCTCGGTGATGGCCGGCACGCCACCCGCACGAAGCACACGACCTTCGCCGGCATTATAGGCAGCAAGGGCAAGGTCGAGGCGGCCGCTAAAACGATCGAGCAAGTAGCGTAGGTACCGCATACCGCCCTCAAGGTTTTGGATCGGGTCAAAGGGTTCGGCGACCGACAGCAGGCTTGCGGTTGCTGGCATCAATTGCATCAGGCCGATTGCGCCCTTGCGACTGACGGCCAGCGGGTTGAAATTGCTCTCTGCCCAAACGACTTTTTCGACCAAAACCGGGTCGAGCCCGTGCCGCTCCGCGCGGGCGTGGATTTCCCGCCGGACGTCTTCGGGCGACCACGCACGCGCACGGCGCCGCGCCGCCTCGTGCGGGTTGGTCAGTCGCGCGTCCTGCTTGAAGCCAGCGTGTTTGGGGTAATCGGAGAAATGCATTGTGCCGCCGGCATCGCGATACACATAAATATCCGCCTTAGCCGCGGCTGCGCCCAACATCAGCGCCAAAGCGAAGCCGATGACGCCGCCCGCCTGCACGCAGCGACGCCCTCGCCCACCCTCGCCACCCGCTACACGGCTAAAACATACAGGCATCCTGTCCACTCTACATGGAAGAACGCTGCAACGCAAGCGCGGACGCGCTTTTGGCCCTGTTCAACGACCCTTGCTGCGGCCTCGGTTATGATATTGCCATGCCCTCCGCCAAATACCGGGTTCTGTTTGTTGCTTTGGCCGTCGCGATCGCCTCGGCTGGCTGCGATCTCGTGTTCCCGCCGGCACGGACGCTCGACGATGAAATCCGCTACCTGCCAATTGCCCGCCAGACGCTGCAAGCATTGGAGCGCTGGTGGCCACTCTTGATGCCGACGGAGCCCGCGGGCAGCGCCATGGGTGTCCCTGCATTTACCTTGCCGTTACACTATGGCGAGGGACTTACAGCAGACCCGCTGGACTGGCCGGGGTTCGCAATCCGCCCGAGTGCGGCCAAGTGCGCTGGCCGAATCTGTCGTTTCGAATGGGCGGGCGAGCGCGAGGGGTGGCCGTGGCGTATGAACGCCGTGATCGACGCGCAAGATGGTGTTTTGAGCGCGTCGGAAGCTGTGTCGACCAGCGCATGGGGCACCTGGGAGTTGGCGATGGGCCTCGCCGGCCGCCTTGAAACCGTTCGCTTAACAGAGATCGGATTTGGTGTTTTTGCCGCTTGGGGCATCGACTGCCTCGAAGACGGGCACTGCGAATTGGCGGCATCGCAGCGGGACGGCGTCGTTGCGACAGGCAGACGCAACGCTGGTGAGGCCTGGACTTTCGATCTATTGCCTGGGCCGTGGACCGCTGGCGCCCCTTGGCGGGGCGTCCCTCGCCGCTTGACACATGGCGGTTTCCCCTGGCGCCTCGCCGTGTCCTATGCCAACGGTTTGACCAGCGAACGCGTCGTGGATCTGGAGGCGGGATCTTGGCGACAGGTCGGCCCCGGCGATGTCGCCTGGACGGGCCACAAGGACGGTAGCCAATGGACGATTTCGGGCGAATTTGCACGCGACCAGGTGCTTTATCGAGTCGAAACGACCGCAACCGTCGATGCACAAGGCAAACTCACCACGCTAGGTGAATGGCGCACGGACACGCGGGGGCGGCGCATTGAGACACGCCTGATCGCCAGTCGTGACGGCGCGGTAACCGCTCTCGACTGGCGAACGAGTGGCTGGAGCGGCCGCGTGCAACTACGGCCAGCCGCCCCCGGCTGGCGGGTGGAGGGCTTTTTGGCAACGCCAGCCGGCGACCTGATCTCATTTGGCGGTTGGCGCTTCGCGACGGGAATGTTGGATATCACATTCGGCGGCTGGCGCCCCGAAGACCCCGCCCAACCGTTCGAGGACGGCGATATCGTCATGTTGCCGGACGGCTCCGCCCGTAGCCGCCTACTCGTGCGGCAGGTCAACGACACCTATGCCGAATTCGAAGCCTGGTCTCCGCCCGAAGGCATCTCCCCGCTGTCACTAGACTGAAGCCCCAACTCGGCCAACAGGCTGCGCCGTGCGCGGCCGGTCACTTCTTCGACAACGCCGGGCGCCAACCCCTCCACGCTCAGACTGCCCTCGGCAATGCGGATCAGGCGGTGCACAGTCAGGCCGAGCATTTCGAGCATGCGGCGCAGTTGGCGGTTGCGCCCTTCCCGTAGTTCGACGTCGATCTCGGCTTTGGCCGAACGCCGACGAATGGCCAAAACCGTGCCGGGAGATCCGAGCGGCGTACCGTCTTCGAGCTCTCGGATAGACGCAAACCGCGCGGCAAAATCACTCTGGAGCTGGCCGGAAACCGTGACCCGATACCGTTTGGGTACGCCGTAGCGGGGGTGTGTCAGGCGCTTGACCCACTCCCCGTCCGTGCTCCAAAGCAAAAGGCCTTCACTGCTGCGGTCTAGTCGGCCGGCCGGCACTGCGCCCGGCGGCAACACCGCCGCTACGTGGGAAAGATCGGGGCGCCCACGCTCGTCGGACAGCGAACAGATGATGCCACGGGGCTTGTAATAGCGAAACAGGCGCGATGCCGTGGCGCTTGTAACTCGCCGGCCATCGACCTCGACAACGTCGAGTTCGGGATCGATTTGCAGGCCGGGTTCAACAGCCGGTTTTCCATTGACACGAACACGCCCCGCACGGACCAAATCATCGGCCTTACGGCGCGAGGCGACGCCCGCCCGGGCCAGGAATTGGTTGATGCGCATCATTGTGGTTCCGTTCTACCGCCGGGTTCGGGCGACGCTTCATTGTCCCACGGAAGTTGCCCCTGTGCTGTGCCCGCGGCCAACTCCTCGAAGGGCGGCAATTCGTCCAAACTTCGCAGCCCAAACACCTCAAGGAACCGCTCGGTGGTGCCGTAGAGGGCCGGCCGCCCCGGCATCTGGCGATGGCCCGTAATCCGCACCAATTCACGGTCCAGCAGTGTTTGCAATACACCGCCGCAATCGACACCCCGCAATGATTCCAATTGCGCCCGCGTCACGGGCTGGCGCCAGGCGACCACGGCCAGAGCCTCGAGCGCAGCTCGACCTAGTTTGAGCGGTTGCGCCCGATGCAGGCGTGTCATCCACGGCGCCAGGTCAGCGCGGGTGCGGAAACGCCAACCGGCGCCGCTGCGCGCGAGCATCACGCCGTGTCGGCCGCCGTGCGGCGGATACTCGCCAGCCAGCGCCGCCAACGCATCGGCGATGCGCTCGGGCGGTGCCTCCGGCAGCATGCCCCGCAGTGACCGCTCGTCCAGCGGCTCATCCGCGGACATCAGCAGTGCCTCAATCAGTGCGATCGTCTTCGTCAGGTCCATAGGATCCCCGCACCATGTGTGACCACAGACCAACATCGGCCCCTGGGCGTGCGACGCGCAGAACCCAGTGCTCACCTTCGCCGACTAGGCCAAGCTCACCCAGCCGTACCAGTTCGAGCATGGCCAAAAAAACGACCACGGCGCGCCCGCGCTCTCCGGCAGCCGCCAGCAGATTCATCAATTCAGCGCGCCCCGTTCCGGAAAGTCCGCGGGCCAGAAGCGACGCGCCCTGCTCGACCGTCCAACTCGGCGCGATAAATTGTAGTCCAGAATCAATAGATCCGTCGGGCAATCGCGCCAACACGCGCATGACCGCAGCCACAAGATCGTCCACCCCGACCGGCGCCCACGGCCTCGGCGCCCCGTCGCCCGTAGGCGTCTCGACGCAAACCGTCCAGCTGTCACGCCCCAGACGGGGGCGCTCATCGAGGATGGCCACGGCGGCTTTTACTTTCTCGTACTCGGCGAGGCGCGCCAGCAATTCGGCGCCCGGATCATCCTCGGCGCCGTCTTCGTCAGCGGGCCGCGGCAGCAGCGCCCGACTTTTGAGCCAAATCAGCCAAGCGGCGGTAACCAGCCAGTCACCGGCAACGTCGAGGTCAAGCTTGGGCATAGCGTCCAGATAGGCCAAATACTGCTCGGCAACTGCGGCCACTGGCAGTTCCGCGAGGTCGATGTCGTCCCGCCGGACGAGGTGCAGAAGAAGATCAAGGGGGCCCGCAAAGACTGGTAGGTCGAGGCGGAATGCCGTACTCACGGGCGGCGGTCGCCCGGCAATCCAATGGCCTCCCGTACCTGCTGCATAACTGGCTCGGCCTCGGCCGCCGCTTGCTGAGAGCCCCGCGCAAGGACATCGGCGACCACCGTGTCGTCGATTGCGGCACGGCGCGCTCGGATCGGGGCCAGATGGCCGTCGATCGACGCCGCCAATCGTTTTTTGCACTCGACGCAGCCAATTTCGGCACGGCGACAGGCCGCATCAATTTCTGCGACTTCTGCCGGCCGTGATGCGGCACGGTGGAGTGCAAACACGTCGCAAACGTCGGGATTGCCGGGGTCGCTGCGCCGTACCCGCTGCGGATCGGTAACCATCACCGCGGTGCGCGCCGCAATCGTCGCGGTGTCGTCACCAAGAAAAATCGCATTGCCGTAGCTCTTGGACATTTTTCGCCCGTCGGTACCGGGAATCTTCGGCGCCGCCGTCAGTCGCGGCTTGGGCTCGACGAAGATCGTACGACCAACCAGGTGATGCAGACGCCGCACCACTTCGCGTGCAAGCTCGAGATGCGCCACTTGATCTTCGCCGACCGGCACCTCATCGGCCCCGTAGAGGACGATATCTGCCGTCTGCAACAACGGATAGCCGAGAAACCCATAGGTATCGAGCGTACGATCCGTGAGGTTTTGGCGCATATCTTTGTAACTAGGTACGCGCTCAAGCCAGCCCAGTGGGGTAATCATCGACAAAATAAGGTGCAGTTCGGCGTGCACCTTGATGTCGCTTTGGCGGAAAATCACCGCCTGTGCGGGGTCGATGCCGCAGGCCAACCAGTCACGAACCATCTCACGCGTATAGCGATCCGTGTCGCCAAGCCGCTCATAATCGGTTGTCAACGCGTGCCAGTCGGCGGCAAAAAAGAAGCAGTCGGCACTCGCCTGCAGATCCAGCCACTGGCGGATGACGCCAAAAAAATGTCCCAAATGAAGCGCGCCGGTTGGGCGCATACCGCTTAAAACGCGGGTCACGGGCGACTTCCTTTCGGTCCGGTCATGGTAGCAGGCCCAGCCACCCGGTGGGAACGCCCAGCAGTGTAAATGCAGCCAGCAAAGCC
>CAZUAB010000100.1:2696-8845 GCA_964617795.1 uncultured bacterium | reverse complement strand
CGGGATCATGTACCTCGTGCGCAAGGATCCCTTTTGGGATCAGGTTGGGCATGGTCTGGCGGCTGCCGGTTTTGCCGCACTCACAGCGGTCCTCGTGACGGGACCGATCTGGGCCAAACCGATCTGGGGTACGTGGTGGGTGTGGGAGCCGCGCCTGACGACGACGTTCATTCTTTGGTGTCTGTTTGCCGCCTATCACTTGATTCGTCTGACACGGGGCAACGACGGCTGGACGGCCCGCGTCTGTGCCGTGTTGGGTGTTTTTGCGTTCGCAGATATCCCGATTATTCACCTGAGCGTGCTGTGGTGGCGCACCCTTCACCCAACGCCTGTCGTGTTGCGCGAAGGCGATGTCGGTGGCGGCCTCGACCCCTCCATGCGCCTACCGCTGCTGGTGATGTTTCTGGCCTTGCTCGCGCTGGGCTTGGCGACCGCAGCGTTGCGGGGACGCCTGCGCCAGAGTGAAGACGCGATTGAAGAGGGTACCCTATGAACCTCCGCATGACACTCGTACTGACCGCCGCATGGATGTTGGCGAGTCCAGCCATAGCGGCAATTGAATCCCGGCCAGATCGCTGGAGTTTTGTCTACGCGGCCTATGCTGCGGGGCTTCTTCTGGTCGTCGGGTATGCCGTTTTCGTTGCTGTTCGGTTGATCCGAGCCGAGCGCCAAGGCGGCACACCATGAGCCCATTTGCCGTTGGTACATTCGGTCTTGTAGGCGCAACCGTATTGTCGGGAGTCGGCATGGTCGCCGGTATGGCGGGCTGGCGCTGGGGTGATGACCGTGTCAAGGAAATTGCCAGACGGGCGCCGATCGCGTTGGCTGCAATGCTCACGCTGTCCACGGTCACGCTCATTATCGCCTTTCTGACCGACAGCTTTGAGCTCAGCTACGTGGCCTACAATTCGAGTCGTGCCATGCCGCTGTTTTACAAGTTCAGCGCCTTTTGGGGCAGTCTCGACGGCTCGATGCTGTTGTGGGCATGGATGCTCGCCATGTATGCGGCTCTGGCCATGATCCGGCACCGCGACAGTGACCCCGAGCTGCTCCCGATCACATCGGCTGTGCTGTCGGCGATCCTGCTCTTTTTCTCGTTGGTCATTCTTGTCACGACGAATCCCTTCGATCTCCTGACCGGACCGGACGGTGTTCCCTTTGTTCCCCCCGACGGCCTTGGCCTCAATCCGCTGTTGCAGAATCCGGGGATGGTCATCCACCCGCCGACGCTCTACCACGGCTTTACGGGCTTTACGATCCCCTTCGCCTTTGCTGTGGCGGCACTTGTTACCGGCAGGCTCGGCGCCGACTGGGTGCGCAACACCCGGCGCTGGACGCTAATCGCTTGGGCCTTCTTGACCGCCGGCAATCTGTTTGGCGCCAACTGGGCCTATGTGGAGTTGGGCTGGGGCGGCTATTGGGGCTGGGACCCTGTCGAAAACAGCTCACTTATGCCGTGGTTTGCCGGAACCGCCTTTCTGCATTCGGTGATTATCCAAGAGAAGAAAGGCATGCTCAAAATCTGGAATGTCAGCCTCGTCATGCTGACGTTCTGGCTAACGATTTACGGTACGTTCCTGACACGCTCCGGGGTCGTTTCCAGCGTACACGCGTTTGCCAACGGCACCGTCGGACCACTATTTTTGGGCTTCCTGGTTACCTCGGTCGTACTCGGCCTGGCGCTGCTCATCTGGCGCTGGGACGACCTCAAGAGTGAGCGCCGCCTGCAAAGTGCGTTTTCCCGCGAGGGCGCATTCGTGTTAAACAACGTCATTCTGATCGGCCTTTTGTTCGCCACCTTCTGGGGCACCTCGTTCCCAGTCCTCAATGAAGCGCTGACGGGGCAGAAGATCACGATCGGCCCGCCATTTTTCAACCGCGTGAATGCGCCGCTCGCCTTGGCATTGCTGGCGCTGCTGGCGGTCGGACCCATGCTCGCGTGGGGGCGTGCAACAGTCATGAACGTGCGCCGCAACCTGCTTAACCCGGCCATTTTCGGCATCACGGCAGGAGGGATCGTCTGGGCCTTGGGCATTCGTGAACCTTGGCCCGTATTTGTGTATGTGTTTGGTGTGTTTTCGCTGATGACGATTGTGCTGGAGTTCTCGCGTGGCGTGGCGGCGCGGCGGCGCAGCCTCGGCGAGTCAGTGCCGCTAGCACTTTTGCGGCTGGTTTCGCGGAATCGTCGGCGCTACGGCGGCTACGTTGTCCATCTCGGGGTCTTGCTCCTCTTTTTGGGCATCACGGGGAACTTTTTTGCCCGCGAAACGGAGGTCCGACTGGCCCCCGGTGACGAGACGGAATTTGCCGGGCGAGTGCTGCGTCTTGAGGCCATTGAACATCGTGCGCGCCGCAACTATGATAGCCAAATGGCCCTGATCACACGCACGGACGCGCGCGGTCAGGAGCTTGTTATGTGGCCGGAAAAGCGCCAGTACCGTGATAGTCGCGGCGAGGTCAGTACCGAAGTTGCCATTGACGGTGGTTGGTTCACCGACCTCTACATCATCTTTCTCGACGAGGTGCCCGAGACCGGACAGGCCGTATTGCGCCTGCATCTCAACCCGCTGGTGCGCTGGATCTGGCTTGGCGGCGGCGTCATGATTGCCGGCATCTTGATCGGCATTTGGCCCGAGCGGCGGCGCCGCACCGCATGACGGCCTCGTCCCTGCTGGACAAGGTGCGCCGGGTCCCCGACTTCCCCAAGCCGGGCATTCTGTTCTACGACATTACGACCTTGCTCAAAGACGGCCCGGCGTTCCGCGAACTTGTCGACACCTTGGCTCTGCCGTGGCGCGCCGAGCCACCGGACTACGTGCTCGGCATCGACGCCCGCGGCTTCTTGCTGGCAGCGGCGCTGGGTTACACGCTGGGTTCCGGCGTTGTGCTGGTGCGCAAGAAGGGCAAGCTGCCGTTCCGCACCGAACGCGTAGCCTATGCGCTTGAATACGGCGAGGCCGAGGTCGAAATGCACGTGGATGCCGTGGAACCCGGTAGCCGCGTCCTGATTGCCGACGACCTATTGGCGACCGGCGGAACCGCTGCTGCGGCGTGTGTACTCGCCGAGCGCACGGGAGGTGTGGTCGTTGGGCTCTCCTTTGTCCTTGAGTTAGACGGGTTGGATGGCCGCGCCCGACTCGCAGAACGTCGCGTCGATACGTTGATCACGGTGCCTGCCTGATATCGGCGTGCGCTGATTTGGCCCCTGTAGCTCAGTGGATAGAGCAACCGCCTCCTAAGCGGTAGGTCGCAAGTTCGATTCTTGCCGGGGGCGCCATTTCGGCGGTGTCAACAAGGAGCAGCCAAGTGTACGAAAACAGTCCTGACCAGCAGGCGGCCTCAATCCTCGTGGCCGAGCTCGTGCGGGATGGACTGCTGAGTACCCTTGGCGGCAATGTTTCCGTGCGCTCGGGCGATGGATTTCGAATCACGGCCGTGGGCCGCCCCAAGCACCAGTTGGGCGGCGCAGACTGGGTACATATCGACCAAAATGGTCACGCGGCGGTGACAGCCTTTCGCCCATCGAGCGAATGGCGCATGCACGCAGCCATTTACAATGCGCGCCCGGATGTCGGTGCCGTGATCCATGGCCACGCCGCGGCCGGGTTGGCGTGGGGGCTGCTTGCCGATCGACTGCCGGTCGTACAGACCGAAACAGCCTTTCTCGGACCGGTCGCCGTCTTGGAATGGATTGAGCCGGGTGGCGACAATCTTGCCGACGCCGTGGCGGCGGCCTTGTCTGCGCCTGCTCGCCCCGACGCCGTATTGCTGCGCCATCACGGCTTCGTTTCGATTGGCTGCGACATCGCCACCGCCGACGTGGCTGCCCGTGCGCTAGAGGTCAGCGCACGAATCGCCCTCGATGCGCGGAGCGCCGGTGGTGCTGTTCCGGAATTGCCACCGAGCGTGGCCGAGGATCTACGGCGGCGCTATCGGACCTGATGCGCCCGCAGGGCCGCGGCTGCGCCTAGTACAGTTGCAAGTCGAAGTATCGTTTTCCGGTCGACCAGACCGCGTGCTGCTCCATCAGCAGCGCCTCGATCAGGTGGACGGCAGGCGGTAGCCCTGGCGGCCGCGTGCGATCGACCCTCAAATCTCTTGACGATTAGATTTCGCTCAACCAGACTGCAGACACCGTGGTCAAGGGAAAAATAAACTCCCAGCGGGCACGGCAGGATACCGATGTGCTATTGGTTGAGATGGGAAAGAGCAAGAACCGCCCGGACACGTTCGATTCGCCTGCCATCCGTCGGTCTGCCACGGTTGGTGCGGCGATTCCGTTGTAGTTGTAGCAGGATAGCAGTATGCGTCTTATTCATCTGTTAACCCTAACTACGATGGTCGCGACCGCGCTCAATGCCTGTGGCACCACGGTACCGGGGGTGGGTACGGCGGTGCCGGAGGTGGACACGACGCCGCCGCAGACCACGATCGACAGCGGTCCGACAGGCACGACCAACAGTACGGGTGCGACGTTTACGTTTAGCTGCGACGAGGGGACCTGCACGTACGAGTGCCAACTGGACAGTGGCGGCTGGTCGAGTTGCACGAGCCCCAAGGCCTACGACAGCCTGGTAGATGCAACCCACACCTTCGAAGTCCGCGCCTACGACGCGGCCTTGAACGTCGATGCGAGCCCAGCGAGTGCGACCTGGACGGTGGATACGTCCGGCGGCGGGGCTACGGGTTTCCACTGGGTCTCGATTCCCGGCGGCAGCTTCGATATGGGGGATGCCTCGGACCCCGACGGTGTCGCACCCAATACCGGAGACGGCGAAGACGATGAACTTCCTGTCCACACAGTCACGCTCAGCGCCTTCGACATGTACGCATATGAGGTCACCAATGGCGAGTACCAGGCCTGCGTCAGCGCCGGCAGTTGTACGGCGCCGGGCGCCACGGGCAGCCACAGCGGGCGCAGCCCGTACTACGGTAACGCGGCGTATGCGAACTACCCGGTGATCTATGTCGATTGGCAACAGTCGGTCGACTTTTGCACCTGGATCGGCGGTCGTCTACCGACCGAGGCCGAATGGGAGTATGCGGCCCGCGGCGGCTTGGCCGGAAAACGCTTCCCGTGGGGCGACACGATTGATTGCAACCAGGCGAACTATTACACGACGGACTCTTCCGCCTATGAGGTTGATCCGTACGTGGGCGAAAAGTTCTGCGCGACGCCGGGCGATACGACCATCGTGGGCGACTACGCGGCCAACGGCTATGGCTTGTACGACATGGCGGGCAACGTTTGGGAGTGGGTGAGCGACTGGCACTCGTCGACGTACTATTCGTCGAGCCTGCTGAACGACCCGCAGGGGCCAGCGTCGGGAATATTACGCATGCTGCGCGGCGGCCTTTTCAGCAGCAACGCCAACAACGCTCGCGCCGCCTCCCGCTTCAGCACCTTCCCGACGCTCCAGCACGATCTCATTGGGTTTCGTTGCGCGCGTTAGCCCAGCAGCCGCGGGTTTTTGAGATGTTGAGATTTTGGTTTTTTGGCTATCGGGCCCGCTGCCGTTAGACGGCAGGCCCGTTTTTTCGGTGGTTTGACGATGGCCAAGATGGCAAAACATCTGATGCCACGGATCGCCGGCTTCGAAAACCTGCTGGCGGCCTATTCCAAGGCGCGGCGCTACATCCGCGCTCTCCGGGCGGTCCGCTAGGCGCATTCTCGGAAATGATCGGTACGAACGCGCCCTCGCGCGCGACGAATCTCTGTCTCAATGCCAGCGGAAAATACGCAGGCCAAGCAGGAAGGTCAGTATGCCCGTGGCAACAAGCGCCGCCAGTTTGCCGGCAATCTCTGCCAGGTCGGCGCCTTCGAGCATGACCGCCCGCAATGCGTCGGCGATCAGCGTGAGCGGCAGGGCGGCAATCCAGTCTGTTGCCCACGACGGAAATCGCTCATAACTAAAGAAGATACCGGACAGCAGGATCATCGGTAGGGAGACAGCGTTCAGGATGCCGTTGCCGACCTCCACGCTTTCTGTACGCGAGCCGGCCAAAACACCGATCCCGAAAAACGCCAAATTACCGGCCAGAAACACCGCGAGAAAGGCCAGCCAAGTGCCGTGTATGTTGAGGCCGAAGGCGAGGGCGCCGGCGGCAAGCAGGACGACCCATTCTGTCGCCATCAAGCCCAGCCTGGC
>CAZUAB010000100.1:0-2686 GCA_964617795.1 uncultured bacterium | reverse complement strand
CGACCCCAGAAGCCAGGCGCGCGGGATGGGCGTAAGTATCAAGCGGCGCATCTGGCGTTTCTGGCGCATTTCGATCAGACTCCAGCCGATTCCCCAAAGAAAGCTGTTGATGACCCCCAGCGCGAGCAGGCCCGGCAGAAGAAAATCGATGTAGCGTGAACCGGGCGTGACCACAGATTCGATGGTCCCGCTACGGGCGCTTGCCGGTCCCAGCGCGCGCGCCAGCAATAGCCACGTCAAGCGGGCCTCGCTGTTGGCGGGATCGAAGCGATAGTGCAGCTGATCGGGCTGCTTGCGCGGGCCAGTGACGATCAGGTCAATGCGACCGGCCCGCAGGTCCCGTTCCAACTGCTCGGTGGCGCGGATGCTCAGGCGGAACTCTGACAACTCCGTGACGGCGGTGGCCCAACTGTCCGCGGTCTGGGGGTCGTACGAGACGCCGATCGGCCGAGGGGGGGCTTGGCGGGGGGCAAAAGCAAGGCCCAAGACCGCGACCAGCCCGAGGGGAAACATAAAGGCCCAGAACAGAATGGCCGGCTCACGCAGGATCATCCTGGTGTGTGTAAGCAGTAGCTCGATGAATGCGCTTAACCCCGGTTTACGAGTCATCTGCGAGCCTCCGCCCGGTCAGATGTAAGAACAAGTCATCAAGGGTGGCCTGGCGAAGCACCATGCCGTGTAAATCGAATCTGTCGGCATCCTCAGCAGCACGACGACTCAGTTCGGCCACCGCAGGCGTCAGGCCGTCCACATGGATCCAGCGCCGGCCATCAGGCCGCAACTGCTCACTGCGATACCCCGGCAGGTCGTCGAGCGGCGCGTCGTCGATTGCCAGCTCGATCACGTCACCGATGCCATGAGCAGCGAGCAGTTCCTGAACGGACCCGTCCGCCAGAATGCGCCCCTGGTCTAGAACGACGATTCGTTCACAAAGGACCGAGGCCTCTTCCATGTAGTGGGTAGTCAAGACGAGTGTGGTTCCGAGGCGGCAACGTAGATCCTCCAGGATGCGCCAAATCTCCTGGCGTGCGTGTGGATCCAACCCGGTCGTTGGCTCGTCGAGTAGCAGAATGTCGGGCTCGTGAATCAGTGCCGCAGCGATCGCCAGCCGCTGCCGTTGCCCACCGGAAAGCGTGCGTACGCGGGCGTTGCCTTTGTCAACGAGATCAACCGCCGCAAGGGCGTCTTCGGCGCTGCGGGAGGGCATGCCGTGCGCGGCCGCAAAAAGCCGTAGCGTTTCGCGGCACGTCATTTTGTCGAAAAAAAAGGTCTGCTGCAGAGTGACGCCGATGCGCCCCCGCAGCCACGCTCCATCATGTGGCCAGCGGCGGCCCAGCACGGTAATTGCCCCCGAGCTGGGCATTTGTAGCCCTTCAATCATCTCGATCAAGGTCGTTTTCCCGGCGCCGTTCGGACCCAGCAGCGCCAGCGATTGGCCGCGCGGTACGATCAAGGACACCCCACGAACCGCGTGGACATCGCGAAATCGCTTGTGGACGTCTTTCAGCAGCAGAGCAGGGGACTCGGGTGCCGTCACGTGGTTCGCCTTCGGGAAAAATACATTGTACCGCTTTGGATCGCCGCAAGGGAAGTATTTGCGGCGGATGCCTGAACAGGTGTACCTTGGCCCCATGCCACTGCAACGAATACTCTTGCTTGCCGCTGCCGCCACGATTGCAGCCTGCACGCCTGCGCCGCCGACCGATACCTCCGTTCAATACCACGATCTACCGGAGGCTGCAGCCACTCGCGTCACTGCACCGTCCGCACCCGTCCCCCAGGCGCTGCCCCCCGGCCTGCTCGAAGCGTGGGTCCGCATTACAATCAAATTGCGGATGTTGCAGGCAAGCTACGGCCCGCGCCTCGACCAAGCGCGACGCGCCGGGGACGAGGCTGCCTTTGCCAGGTTGCGCGCCGAGGCGGATGCCGCCGCCGCGACGTTTTTGGCTGGCGAGCCATGGGGCGCGGCAGATCTGGCCCAGGTGCCAGCAGCTCTTGAAGCGGACCCCAAATTGGCGGCCGAAGCCGAGGCCATCGCATTGCGCCTTGCCGCGGAGGTCGGTTTTGCTGTGCCGTTGAGCAGACCAGCCCGAGGCGCCGGCGCCATGGCGGCGCCAACCGGCCCGGTGGTACCATAAACCCAGTCCGGATCCTCTGCAAGCGAGCTCATGACGTGGTAAAGGCCGATCTTCAGATACAGATTGTCGGCACCCGTAAGTGCGCCGGGACCCGGAAGGCCGAGCGATTTTTCAAGGAGCGCGGTGTCCGCGCGCATTTTCGGGATATTGCCGACAAGGCACTGGCAGCGGGCGAGTTGGACAATATCCGGCGCTCCGTCGGAGACTGGGATGCGCTGGTTGATCGCAGCAGCCGTGAGTTTGCGGCACGTAACCTCAAATACTACGGCTTGTCGGCCCAAGCGATGCTGCAAAAATATCCGCTCGTGATGCACACTCCGGTGGTGCGAAACGGTCAGAAAGCCACGGTCGGCGTTGCACCGGAGATCTGGCAATCTTGGGTTGACGAGGCCTGAAAAATTGGCACCGAAGGAGTTTAAGTGAGCGATCAGAAGATCATCTTTTCAATGGTCGGCGTCAATAAGTTTTATGGCCCGGAACGGCAGGTGCTCAAGGATATCTACCTGAGCTTCTTTTATGGGGCCAAGATCGGCGTATTGGGCCTCAAC
>CAZUAB010000099.1:0-9040 GCA_964617795.1 uncultured bacterium | reverse complement strand
CTCGGCGGCGATTTCTGCCCGCGTACCGATTGAGCCGACCCCGATATACCCTCGGCTGAGCTCTTCGGTCACCAACACCATCGCCAATTTGCCGAGGCCGGACCCACCGAATTCCTCGGGGATCGTGAGACCGAACACGCCCATCTCGGCCATTGTGTTGATCAACTCGATCGGCACAAGGATGTCTTTGGTGTGGATTTCGTGGGCAATCGGAACGACTTCCGCATCGACAAACTTGCGGAACTGGTCCTGAATCATCTCCAACATGTCGTCATCGAGGCCGTTGGCGCCGAAGCTGCCGGATTCGTGAATCCGGTGTGCGATTTGGGCCAGCAAGGCCGTTGATGCCGCTGTCCGCACGTAGTCGCCTGTGCGGCCCTCGACAAACGGGGCCAAATCGGCGCGCTCGAGGCCAAGCTCTTCGGGCAGCACCTTTTCAGCCGTTCCGAGATCGATCGCCGCGACGATCTCACGCGCCGCCAAACCAATAAAGGCGTGTGCCTGCGCGACTTCCAACGCGGCGACCTCGCCCTTGGCCTCCATCCGCCGACCGAAATCGATCATTTCGCGGATACCCTCACGGTAGATCGCCAGCATCGCCAGTGCATGCGCCTCTTCCTGCAAGTCGTCGAGCTTGCTCGACGAGATGCGGCCGCCGTCGCGAACGCGCGCCAAAATCGAAGCTCGTGCCTTGTCCCACGCAGCGCTGTAGGCGGCCAAAACCGACGCGGCAACGTCAAAATCGAGGCCGGCGGCTTGGATGTCGGAAAGGCTTGCCGGACGGGCGGGATCAAGGGCGACGGACATCGGCGACTCCTTCGGCTGCGGAAACGATTGGGGGACGGGCTGGACGGTCGCCAGTGGCGCTCGTGGCCCTTAGAAAATGATAACAGACGGTGGCCGGACTGCCCATACGCGCAGGCCCCGGATCCTTGCAGGGCCGTTCCGTGCTCTGGTATCTTGAAGGTGCATCCAGCCCGCGCCGCTAAGGAGGGTCTCCATGATCGAACCACGTCCTGAAGAACGTAACCACATCGGTGTGGGGCCGGTCATGCAGACTGTCCGCGTGGGAGATGCCGAGGTGTTCTGCCTCGTCCACAAGCGCACGCGGTCGTTGCTGTGGACGTCCGAAGTCGAACTCGGTCGTGCAGTCGGGCTGCCTGTGACCAACAAAGGTAGTTTCCTCGGCTGGGTCGACAACGACAAGATCACCTTCTTGCCCATTGCTCCCTGATCCAAGCTCCGACGTTTCTTTCCGCGAGGGCTTCCCGGTCGTCGGTGTTGCAGCCTTCGTGGCCGGCATGCGAGACGTACTGCGAGACGTGTTCCCATTCATCTGGGTCCGTGGCGAAATCACGGGGCTCAAGCGCTCGGCACAAGGCCACACCTACTTCAGCCTTCGCGAAGGCAAATCCAGTGTGGCCTGCGCTTTTTTCCGCGGCAGCGCCGCCCGTTCGGTAACCGCATTGACCGAGGGCATGGATGTGCTGGTCGGCGGAACTCCCGACATCTACGGCGAACGAGGCAACCTGCAACTCGTCGTGCGCACCGTCGAAGACATCGGTGAAGGTGCACTGGCCAAGGCGATCGCCGAGCTCAAGGCCCGCCTGGAAGCCAAAGGTCTGTTTGCCAGCGAACGCACACGCCCGCTACCGCGTAGGGCGCGGCGGGTGGGCGTCGTAACCCCCCCGACCGGCGCCGTCATTCGCGATATTTTGCAGGTGTCGGCGCGCCGACATCCCGGTATTGACGTGGTCCTGGCGCCAACCCGCGTGCAGGGCGAAGGCGCTGCCCATGAAATCGCGGCAGCGGTGGGCCTGCTTGATTCCCGCAACGACATCGACGTGATCATCGTCGCCCGTGGCGGTGGCAGCACCGAAGACTTGATGGCATTCAACAGCGAAGTCGTGGTTCGCGCCGTCGCGGCTACGGCGCGGCCGGTTGTCAGTGCAGTCGGCCACGAAACCGACATCAGCCTCTGTGATTTGGCGGCCGACCTGCGGGCTCCGACCCCCAGCGCCGCCGCCGAACTCGTGTTTCCCGATCGCGAAGAACTGCGGGAAGCTGTTGAATCGGTCGCCCGCCGGGCACGCCGCACCTTAGATCAGCGGCTCACCCACGCGCGATTGCTGATCGACCGTGCAGCGGCGCGCCTGCCGCATCCGCAGCGCCGGATTGAGCAGCAAATGCAAACCCTCGACGATCGCGACGGACGCCTGCATATGGCCGTACGACGCCACCTGGAGCGCCGGGGTGACCGGCTGGGGGCTTTGATCGCTCGCTTGGAGGGCGCCAGCCCGCTGCGGTCGTTGGCTCGCGGCTGGGTACTTGCCGCCGACGAAGACGGCCTTCCCCGCACCACTGTACGTGAGTTGAAGGTGGGCGATCGCCTGGCGCTGCGCTTTCGGGATGGTCGCGCCGACGTACGTGTCGAAGGCGCGTACGTCGACGTGGAGGCTTCGACGTGAGGCCGCTGCCTTGGCCCGTTCTACTTACGTCGATAGCGTTTCTGGCGGCGATGTCCAGCGCATGGGTTGAAGCGGCGACCACCGCCCCAACCGATGCGCCGATCCACGTCGTACCCGGCGGCGTTGTGCGTTGGACGGCGGAAAGTGCAGAGTGTCGGATCGGCAACGACGTGTTTGCCGCCCATGAGGGTGCGTGCTGGTTTGCCGTTGATCTGCTGACGCCGCCGGGCACGCGCTGGACCGTACACACGAAGCGCAGCGCACGTGTGGTTGCCGTTGCGTCCTATCCCTATCCCGAACAACATATCGAACTTGAGGACGAACGGATGGTTTCGCCCGACGCGGCAGCGCTAAAACGGATTGGCGTGGAGAATGAGCGCATTCGGGCGCTCTGGCCGCTGCGTACACCGATGCAGTTCACCTTGCCGCTAGCGGCCCCGCTGGCCGACCCGCCGCCCGGCGGGCGTTTCGGCTCCAGGCGCGTCTTCAACGGGAAACCGCGCAACGCACATTCCGGAGCGGATTACAGTGCCAAGCGCGGCACCCCGGTCCTGGCGGTCGCGCCGGGTTCGGTGGCGCTGGCCGAAGAGCACTACTTTGCGGGCAAGAGCGTGTTCATCGACCATGGCGACGGGTTGATCTCCATGTATTTCCATCTCGACCACATTGCGGTTGCGGTCGGAGCCACGGTGACGACCGATACGACGATCGGGACCGTTGGCTCCTCGGGGCGCGCAACGGGCCCGCATCTACACTTCGGTTTGCGTTGGCGCGGCGCACGGGTCGATCCCGCCGTGCTTCTCGACCCGGCCCGGATGGTCGCGCTCGACTGACCGCGCCTAGCGATAAATCTCCGCATCGCCAGCACGAAACTCTTCGGCGCGTGCTTTTAAACCTTCGCGCCGCAACGATTCGGCATCAAGGCCATCGGCCTCCGCCATCGCACGTACCTCTTCGCTGATTTTCATCGAACAGAAACTCGGCCCGCACATGGAGCAGAAGTGCGCCGTCTTGGCGGATTCCTGCGGCAACGTCGCGTCGTGGTATGCGCGCGCCCGTTCGGGGTCCAGACTAAGATTGAACTGGTCCTCCCAGCGGAACTCGAAGCGCGCCTTCGAGAGCGCGTTGTCCCGTATCTGCGCCGCGGGGTGTCCCTTGGCCAGATCGGCGGCGTGGGCGGCGATCCGGTAAGCAACTACGCCTTCCCGCACGTCGTCGGCATCGGGCAACCCGAGGTGCTCTTTGGGGGTTACGTAACATAACAGCGCCGTACCGAACCAGCCGATCATGCCAGCGCCGATTGCCGAGGTGATATGGTCGTAACCGGGCGCAATGTCGGTGGTCAGAGGACCGAGCGTGTAAAACGGCGCCTCGTGGCAAAGGTCCAGTTGCAAATCCATGTTTTCGCGAATCAGGTGCATTGGCACGTGGCCGGGGCCCTCAATCATCACTTGGCAGTCCATGTCCCACGCGACCTTCGTGAGTTCGCCGAGTGTCGCCAATTCAGCGAGTTGAGCCTCGTCGTTGGCGTCGGCGATCGAGCCGGGACGCAGCCCGTCGCCAAGGCTGAAACTGACGTCGTAAGCCCGCATGATTTCACAGATTTCGCCAAAGCGCGTGTAGAGGAAACTCTCTTCGTGATGTGCCAGGCACCATTTGGCCATGATTGAACCGCCGCGGCTAACGATCCCGGTCAAACGCCGTGCGGTCAGTGGGATATAGCGCAGCAAGACGCCGGCGTGGATGGTGAAATAATCGACACCCTGTTCGGCCTGCTCAATCAGCGTATCGCGGAAGAGTTCCCAGGTCAGTTCCTCGGCACGGCCTCCGACTTTCTCCAATGCCTGGTAGATCGGTACGGTGCCGATCGGTACGGGGCTGTTACGCAGGATCCACTCGCGGGTCGTGTGAATGTTACGCCCCGTCGAAAGATCCATCACAGTATCGGCGCCCCAGCGCAAGGAGCGGCGCAGCTTTTCTACTTCGTCGTCGATCGATTGCAGCACAGCCGAATTGCCGATGTTGGCGTTGATCTTGACCTTGAAATTGCGGCCGATGACCATGGGCTCGACTTCAGGGTGATTGACGTTGCAAGGCAGGATGGCGCGGCCGCGGGCAATCTCGTCACGGACGAATTCCGCGGTGATTACATCGGGAATCCCGGCGCCGAACGGCTCGCCGGCATGGCGAAACTCACGGCGGCGGCGATCGTCGGTTTTTGCAGGTGCGGCCGTAGCGCGGCCAAGGTTTTCGCGGATGGCCGCGAACTCCATCTCGGGCGTGACAATGCCGCGGCGCGCATAGGCGAGTTGCGTAACCGCAGTGCCCAGACGGGCGCGGCGGATGAGACGCGGCCGTGAAGGGAATCGCTTCGTCAAGCCGCGCTGAACAGCGATTGCGGCATGCCCTTCGTCACGCCAACCATCATCGTCGGGCCGCAACACGCGGCCCTCGACAGCCTCGACGTCGCCCCGGGCATCTAGCCACGGCCCGCGGAGGTCCGGCAGACCGGATTCCGCCTCGATCTGGCACTCCGGGTCACCCCAGGGGCCACTCGTATCATAAAGTCGGACAGGGGGATTTTCCTCAACCCGGCCATTTGCATGCTGTGTCGGCTGCAGGTCTACCTCAACGAACGGCACCCGCAGAAACGGATGGCGTTCACCTTCTACATAGATCCGCCGGAACGCTGATTGGCTCATGAGATTTCTCCGCGCCGTTCGCGGGATGCACGCGTCGGCCTTCAAGGGCGGGCATCGGCGGAGGCACGGCACAAGGCCGGGTGCGACGCTCCCTCCGCCGGCATCACCCGGATCAGGTTCAACGGGACTTTCTCAGCCTACCCTTGCAGGCACCCCGGTCCGCACGCATGCAGGGTACCCCGCTACCGCCGGTGCGTCAACCGGCGTGGGCCGCCAAGCCGTGGTACCCTGCTCCTGAATCCCTCCGAAAGAGAGCTGGCTGCGTGTCGACCTCCGTCCACCTCGAACGCCCCGCCCCCGGTGTGGGTCGCCTACGCTGGTCCAACCCGGATCGTCGCAATGCACTCGACCTTGAGCGTCTTTCTTGCATGCGGGCCGAACTAGACGCGGCGGCGCGTGATCCCGAACTGCGCGTATTGATCCTCCAAGGCGAAGGCCCTTGGTTTTGCAGCGGGTTCGACCTGACGCACTTGCCTGCGGCTGCCGCGGGAGATCCAATCGAGGCGTCGGCTGCTGTCGAAGCATTGATGACCGCCGTGGAGGACTTCCCGCTGCCGGTGATCGCGGCCGTGCGTGGGCCCGCGATGGGGGCTGGCGGCGAGTTGGCGGCCTCAGCCGACCTGCGGATCGCTGGCGACGACCTTGCCTTTGCCATGCCGCCAGCGCACATTGGACTCGTTTACCACGAATCGGGGCTGGCACGCTTCTTACGGCTGGTCGGTTCTGCTAGAACGCGCGAGATCTTCCTGACGGCGGCGCGATTCGACGCCTCGCGCGCGCTGGCGGTCGGCTTGGTCGATCGGGTCGTGCCTGCCGATGAACTAGAGGCGGCTGCATTGGCGATGGCCGTCGAAATGGCCGCGTTGGCGCCGCTGTCGCTTAGGGGCAGTAAACGCATCTTGCGCCTGCTGGAAGGCGGCCCAATTTGTTCGACCGCGCGCAGCGAAATCGCGGCAATGCGGTGGCAGGCGGCGACCAGCGCGGACCATCTCGAAGGCTTAATTGCACGGGCAGAGAAGCGCAAGCCACGCTTCAGTGGGCGCTAAAGCCCGCTCAGACCCCACAGGCAAAAAAACGTACGTCACCCACTCCGCTGAGCACTTGCACGCCGAGCAGACGCCCTTGGCCGGGCGTCGGCACGCCGTCGGCTGGCGGGGAAATATCGACGCCCACACCAAGTTGGGCAAGCCGCGCCATGACCGAGCCAGCGACGATGTTGGTGAATTCACGTACGGCATCCGCAATCACCTCCGCACCCTCGCTCAGCGCTTCGTCGCCGAGCAGTGCTCCAGTCAGGCGTTCCGCCGACGAGAGGTCGCAGGCAATCGCCAAGGCGATATCGCGCTGGCCCGAAAAACGCACATGCACCGCGAATTGGGCCGCCGGCGCGCGATCTTGCCACTGGGGGGTGTCGAGTTTGACGGGCTCACCGGTCGTACGTGCCAGCAGACGCGACGACAATTCAAGTATGGCGCGAACGACGGGTGCATCCGCGACATCGTGCGGCAGCAGAAGATCACCGGAGACCCAAGCCGCCTGATCTTCGCGGAACGCCGCCAGTTCGCTGGCCAGCATTTCGGGTGTGACGTCGCCGCGTTCAACCAACAGCTCGCCCAACATGATATGGTCCTGGCGCTGACGCAGCAGAATCTCTTGTACCTGTGTCTCGCTAAGCAGACCCAGTTGCACGGCAGCCTCGCCGAAGCGCGCGTCTTCGGTTTGCTGGTGCGTTTGAATCCGCTGCACATCGGCAGGCCGCAAATAGCCGAGTTGTAAAGCGTAGGAACCGAAACGACGGTTGCGCCCCCGCTGATCATCAAGGGCGGCCAGCAATTGCGCGGCGCTCAAGGCGCCGCGTTCAATGAGAAATTGGCCGAAAAACTTGACTGCCATCGCCCGCCCCCTCAGAGCGCCCGAAGCACCGAGAGGATCGTCTCGGCGTCGAACGGCTTAGAAATGATGTTGCGTGCGCCAAGGCGCAATGCCTCCGTAACCTTGTCGCCAACGCCCGCCGCCGAAGAAATGACCACCACCCGGGCCTTCGGATCGAGCGCACAGATCGCACGGGTCGCCTGCAGCCCGTCCATTTCGGGCATAACAATATCCATCAGAACAAGATCGGGGTTGTCCGTGCGGTACTGCTTGACGGCCTCAATGCCATTTTTGGCGTGCCCGACGATTTCAAAGTCGCCAGCGGCCTCAAGGATGGCGCGTAGCTGGCGCGCCACGGTCAGGCTGTCATCAACGATCAGGACTCTGCGCTTGGTCACAGCCAACCTCCTTGTGTATCCGCACCGCAACGATCGCCGTGAGGCGGTCTGTGCCGCTTAAGTCTAGCGCAGCCCGAATCGTGGCGCCAATCGCCTGATCAATCCCGCGTGAGCTGCTTATAACGCACCGGACGCGGCGTCTCTGCTTCAATACCCAAGCGCTTGCGCCGGTCAGCCTCGTAGGACGAATAGTCGCCCTCGAACCAGACCACGCGGCTGTCGCCTTCGAACGCCAGAATGTGTGTTGCAACGCGATCGAGGAACCAGCGATCGTGCGAGATGACCACGGCGCAGCCGCCGAAATCGGCAAGCGCTTCTTCCAGCGCTCGCAGCGTATTTACATCAAGGTCATTGGTCGGCTCATCGAGCAGCAATACGTTGCCCCCACCGCGCAGCGTTTTGGCCAAGTGAACACGATTGCGTTCGCCGCCCGACAGCTCTCCGACCTTTTTCTGCTGGTCGTTGCCCGTAAAATTGAACCGGCCGACATAGGCCCGGCTGTTCACTTCGTGCTTGCCGAGCAAAATCGTATCGTGGCCGCCGCTGATTTCTTCCCAGACGGTTTTTTTCCCATCGAGTGGGCGACTCTGGTCGACATAACCCAAAGAAACCGTCTCGCCAATCGTCACCGTACCGCGATCCGGTGTCTCTTCTCCGACGATCAGGCGGAACATGGTGGTTTTCCCGGCGCCGTTGGGGCCGATCACGCCAACAATACCGCCCGGAGGCAGCGAAAAGTTCACTTCCTCGTAGAGCAGGCGGTTCCCGTAGGCCTTGGCGACGTTGTCGAACACGACGACCGTCTTACCGAGTCGCGGTCCCGGCGGAATGAACAGTTCCAGATCTTCACGATGCCGCTCGCTGGCGTCGCTGAGCAGTTCCTCATAAGCGGTGATCCGGGCCTTGCTCTTGGCTCGCCGGCCTGATGGTGATTGCCGGATCCATTCAAGCTCGCGGGCCAACGTGCGTTGCCGCTTGCTTTCGCTCTTTTCTTCCTGCGCCAATCGCGACTGCTTCTGCTCCAGCCACGAGGAATAGTTGCCTTCGAAGGGGATGCCGCGACCTCGGTCGAGTTCAAGGATCCAGCCGGCAACGTTGTCGAGAAAATAGCGGTCATGCGTAACGGCGATAACGGTGCCCGGATAGCGGGCCAAATGCTGCTCCAGCCAGCCAACCGACTCGGCGTCGAGGTGGTTGGTCGGCTCGTCGAGCAGGAGCACGTCCGGCTGCTGCAGAAGCAACCGACACAGTGCCACGCGACGTTTCTCGCCGCCCGAAAGCGGCGCCACAAGGCTGTCGCCGGGCGGGCATCGCAGAGCATCCATGGCCATCTGCAGCCGTGAATCAAGATCCCAGCCGCCAACCGCATCGATACGGTCCTGCAGCTTACTTTGCTTGTCCAGCAACGCATCAAAATCGGCGTCAGGCTCGGCAAACGCCGCGCTGACTTCCTCAAAGGCCTGCACAAGATCTACCGTTTCCTGGACACCCTCTTCGACCACTTGCCGAACCGTTTTGGTATCGTCGAGCGTAGGCTCCTGCGGTAAGTAACCGAAGCGGATTCCCTTCTGACGGTGAATCTCGCCCTGGAAGTCAGAGT